>NZ_UHIA01000003.1:312500-625000 GCF_900460215.1 Suttonella indologenes | reverse complement strand
CTGAGATTCCGTCAGTAGCGGCGAGCGAAAGCGGAGCAGCCCAATTAAGCCGGCAACATCTAGTAGAACACGTTGGGAAACGTGGCCATAGCGGGTGATAGCCCCGTATACGAAAGACAAGTTGGTGAATCGAGTAGGGCGGGACACGTGAAATCCTGTCTGAACATGGGGGGACCATCCTCCAAGGCTAAATACTCGTTGTCGACCGATAGTGAACCAGTACCGTGAGGGAAAGGCGAAAAGAACCCTGGTGAAGGGAGTGAAATAGAACCTGAAACCGTGTGCATACAAGCAGTCGGAGCATATGTAGATATGTGACGGCGTACCTTTTGTATAATGGGTCAGCGAGTTACATTCAGTGGCGAGGTTAACTGATTAAGGAAGCCGAAGCGAAAGCGAGTCTGAATAGGGCGTTGAGTCGCTGGGTGTAGACCCGAAACCGGGCGATCTATCCATGGGCAGGTTGAAGGTTGAGTAACATCAACTGGAGGACCGAACCCACGCATGTTGAAAAATGCGGGGATGACCTGTGGATAGGAGTGAAAGGCTAAACAAGCTCGGAGATAGCTGGTTCTCCCCGAAAACTATTGAGGTAGTGCCTTGTGGATTGACTTACGGGGGTAAAGCACTGTTTCGGCTAGGGGGTCACACCGACTTACCAAACCGATGCAAACTCTGAATACCGTAAAGTTTTACCACAGGAGACACACGGCGGGTGCTAACGTCCGTCGTGAAGAGGGAAACAACCCAGACCGCCAGCTAAGGTCCCCAAATTACAGTTCAGTGGGAAACGAAGTGGGAAGGCGAAGACAGCTAGGAGGTTGGCTTAGAAGCAGCCACCCTTTAAAGAAAGCGTAATAGCTCACTAGTCGAGTCGTCCTGCGCGGAAGATTTACCGGGGCTAAACTGTATACCGAAGCTGCGGATGCACGCGAAAGCGTGTGTGGTAGGGGAGCGTTGTGTAGGCTGATGAAGGTGTTTTGAGAAGAATGCTGGAGGTATCACAAGAGCGAATGCTGACATGAGTAACGATAATGCGGGTGAAAAACCCGCACACCGAAAACCCAAGGGTTCCTGCGCAACGCTAATCGGCGCAGGGTGAGTCGGTCCCTAAGGCGAGGCTGAAAAGCGTAGTCGATGGGAAACAGGTTAATATTCCTGTACCGAACAATATTGCGATGGGGGGACGGAGAAAGCTAGGCCAGCACACTGTTGGACGTGTGTTTAAGCGCATAGGTTGAATACCAAGGAAAATCCGGGTATTTAAGACTGAAACGTGATGACGAGTCTCTACGGAGACGAAGTGGTTGATGCTCTGCTTCCAGGAAAAGCCTCTAAGCTTCAGATATTGTTTGACCGTACCCCAAACCGACACAGGTGGGTAGGATGAGAATTCTAAGGTGCTTGAGAGAACTCGGGTAAAGGAACTCGGCAAAATGATACCGTAACTTCGGGAGAAGGTATGCCTCTGACGGTGAATAGCTGTTGGAGGCCGCAGAGAATAGGCCGCTGCGACTGTTTATCAAAAACACAGCACTCTGCAAACACGCAAGTGGACGTATAGGGTGTGACGCCTGCCCGGTGCCGGAAGGTTAATTGATGGGGTGCAAGCTCTTGATCGAAGCCCCGGTAAACGGCGGCCGTAACTATAACGGTCCTAAGGTAGCGAAATTCCTTGTCGGGTAAGTTCCGACCTGCACGAATGGCGTAACGATGGCGGCGCTGTCTCTACCCGAGACTCAGTGAAGTTGAAATCGCTGTGAAGATGCAGTGTACCCGCGGCAAGACGGAAAGACCCCGTGAACCTTCACTACAGCTTGACACTGAACATTGAAATACGTTGCATAGGATAGGTGGGAGGCTATGAAGCAAGAACTCTGGTTTTTGTGGAGCCAACCTTGAAATACCACCCTGCGTATTTTGATGTTCTAACGACGGTCCCTGAATCGGGATCTCAGACAGTGTCTGGTGGGTAGTTTGACTGGGGCGGTCTCCTCCTAAAGAGTAACGGAGGAGTGCGAAGGTGGGCTCGGTACGGTCGGAAATCGTACCAAGAGTGCAAAGGCAGAAGCCCGCTTAACTGCGAGACAGACAAGTCGAGCAGATACGAAAGTAGGTCTTAGTGATCCGGTGGTTCTGAATGGAAGGGCCATCGCTCAACGGATAAAAGGTACTCCGGGGATAACAGGCTGATTCCTCCCAAGAGTCCATATCGACGGAGGAGTTTGGCACCTCGATGTCGACTCATCACATCCTGGGGCTGTAGCAGGTCCCAAGGGTATGGCTGTTCGCCATTTAAAGTGGTACGCGAGTTGGGTTCAGAACGTCGTGAGACAGTTCGGTCCCTATCTGCCGTGGGCGTTGGAGATTTGAAGGAAGCTGTTCTTAGTACGAGAGGACCGGAATGGACGAACCTCTGGTGTACCAGTTGTCATGCCAATGGCATTGCTGGGTAGCTATGTTCGGAAGGGATAACCGCTGAAAGCATCTAAGTGGGAAGCCCCTCCTAAGATAAGATCTCCCTAGACCTTAAAGGTCTCTAAAGATCCGTTGAAGACGACGACGTTGATAGGCTCCATGTGGAAGTGCAGTAATGTATGCAGCTAAGGAGTACTAATTGATCGTGAGGCTTGATCATACAACGCTCAAGTTATTTTGAAGCTTAAAGAATTACGTTGAAGTATCGGTAAGAAAGTGATCGATACATAAATTGAAGTAACCGGTTTTCCTGACATCCATAGAGCTGTGGTCCCACCTGAATCCATGCCGAACTCAGAAGTGAAACGCAGCATCGCCGATGGTAGTGTGGGGTCTCCCCATGTGAGAGTAGGTCAATGTCAGGTTTTTATTCGAAGCCCCTGTAGTAATACAGGGGCTTTTTTATTTATTGCTTTTTGTTAAGTTTAAAATCTCTTACGTTTATGTTCTAATTTTTAGAGCTTAGAGCTTAGAGCTTAGAGCTTAGAGCTTAGAGCTTAGAGCTTAGAGCTTAGAGCTTAGAGCTTAGAGCTTAGAGCTTAGAGCTTAGAGCTTAGAGCTTAGAGCTTAGAGCTTAGAGCTTAGAGCTTAGAGCTTAGAGCTTAGAGCTTAGAGCTTAGAGCTTAGAGCTTAGAGCTTAGAGCTTAGAGCTTAGAGCTTAGAGCTTAGAGCTTAGAGCTTAGAGCTTAGAGCTTAGAGCTTAGAGCTTAGAGCTTAGAGCTTAGAGCTTAGAGCTTAGAGCTTAGAGCTTAGAGCTTAGAGCTTAGAGCTTAGAGCTTAGAGCTTAGAGCTTAGAGCTTAGAGCTTAGAGCTTAGAGCTTAGAGCTTAGAGCTTAGAGCTTAGAGCTTAGAGCTTAGAGCTTAGAGCTTAGAGCTTAGAGCTTAGAGCTTAGAGCTTAGAGCTTAGAGCTTAGAGCTTAGAGCTTAGAGCTTAGAGCTTAGAGCTTAGAGCTTAGAGCTTAGAGCTTAGAGCTTAGAGCTTAGAGCTTAGAGCTTAGAGCTTAGAGCTTAGAGCTTAGAGCTTAGAGCTTAGAGCTTAGAGCTTAGAGCTTAGAGCTTAGAGCTTAGAGCTTAGAGCTTAGAGCTTGGAGCTCATAACCATCATAATTTGGAAAATAATTGAGGAGTACATTATGTTGTTTAAAAAAACTTTAACTAAAGCAGTGGGAGTGTTGGTCTTATTGGGCTTATCGGCTGCGGTATCTGCTAAGGTCAATATCAATACGGCTACGGTAGAAGAACTGTCTCAGCTCAAAAATATTGGCGAGGTTAAAGCTAAAGCAATTGTAGAGTATCGTGAAGCTAATGGAGATTTTGCCAAAATTGAAGATATCGTTTTGGTTAAAGGAATAGGTGAGGGCATTTTTTCTGCACTGAAAGAGGATTTAAGCGTTGAAGGCGAAACTTCTTTCGAGGATGTTCAAAATTTAAAATAGTTTTAGGCTACTAACCTAAGGCACAAAAAGTTTTCTAAAAGACTATCTGATCCTTATCAGATAGTCTTTGATTTTTTGGGAGGCAGATTCAAGTGTGAAGTGCAACGCGTCCAAAGCTAGCTTTAACCTCCAATGGCGTCATAAAACCTATAGTCAAGGAAATAAAAAAGAGCTTAGATTCTCAAGCTTGAAGTGCAACGTTTATATAGACAAGAGAGAAGATGTAAGATGTGCAGTGTTGCACTTGCTCATCAACTCTTATCTATCAGAACGTTATGAAACACTATACATATCTTACACAAGAACAAAGGTATAAATATCCGTGCTTAAGAAAAGCGCTTATTCATATAGCGAAATAGCCAATATCGTGGGCTGCCATAAATCTATAGTCGGAGAAGTGAAAAAGTAGTACAAGGCGGCGAGCTGCAGACAGTACAAGAGCGTACGGCAAGGCGAGCCAACGCCGTAATACTTTTTCACTTCTTTGACTATACCATCAGCCGAGAGATTAAACGCAATACAGGTAAAAGAGCTTATCGACCGCTGCAGGCTCAAGAAATGGCACAAGATCGTAAAAAGCAAAACGCTTATCAACTCAGTGATTTTGCCAAAGCCTACATCAATCATCTGATTGAGAGAAAATATTCTCCCGAACAGATGACAGGGCGTCTTAAACGACTGGGTTGGCAACATGTTCCCAGTCATGAAAGCATTTATCGCTATATTTATGCAGACAAGAAATCAGGCGGAGACTTATATCGTCATCTGCGTAGTCAGAAAACCTACCGCAAACGTGGCTTCAAAGCTCATGACAGACGCGGACACATTCCCAACAGAGTAGATATTTCAGAACGCCCGGAAATAGTAGAACAGCGTAGGCGCTTAGGGGATTATGAAGGTGATACGGTCATTGGTTATAAGCACAAAGGAGCATTAGTGACTCTTGTAGAAAGAACAACAAGAGAAGTCAAACTCAAAGCATTGAAGCATCGTAAAGCCGAACAAGTGGCACAAGCTTGTATAGAGATACTTAATGCTGAAAAGGTTTGCACGATTACTTTTGATAATGGCAAAGAATTTTCTCAGCATGAACAGATAGCTGAAGCACTCAATGCCGAGATATTTTTTGCCGGACCTTATCACTCTTGGGAGAGAGGGAGTAATGAGAACCTCAACGGATTGATTCGGCAATTTTTGCCGAAGTCTGTGAGACTCGATAATCTCTGCGCTGAATACATCAAAGAGATAGAGGACAATTTGAATAATCGTCCTCGTAAGGTGCTAGGCTTTATGACGCCATTGGAGGTTAAAGTTAGCTTTGGGTGCGTTGCACTTCATATTTGAATCTGCCCTATATGAGTAAGCGCTTTTCTTGAGCACGAATATTTGATACCTTTGTCTTGTGTAAGATGTGTGTAGTATTCATGACGTTCTGATAGGTGAGAGTTGATGAGCAAGTGCAACACTGCGCCTCTTACATCTTCTCTCTTGTCTATTAAATGTTGCACTTCAAGCTTGAATCTAAGCAGCTTATTTATAGCATAAGTCAGCGATGAGATTTTATTTTGAAGTATAGAGAGCAGAAGATAGCTTTGATATTTAAAAATTTTGAAGGAATAGATATGAGTACACCTATGCAAAAACTGCATAAGCATGGTCTGAATTCCGCGGTTTTTCTGATTTCGGCAGGATTGATTGCATGTATTAGTTTATTTGCAATTTTATTGCCTGAATTAGCGGATAAGACTTTTAAAGCACTACAAGCGATGATTGTAGATAATGCCAGCTGGTATTATGTGTTAACGGTTGCTTTAATTTTATTATTTAGCGTTTATTTAGGATTGTCTCGTTTAGGCAATATCAAATTAGGACCGGATCATTCACGTCCGGATTACAGCAATCTCTCTTGGTTTGCGATGCTGTTTTCTGCCGGTATGGGAATTGGTTTGATGTTTTTTGGTGTCGCTGAACCTGTCATGCACTTTTTAACGCCTCCGCATGGTGAGGGCGGCACGATATATGCGGCACGTCAGGCGATGCAGTTGACGTTTTTCCATTGGGGTTTACATGCTTGGGCGGTGTATGCGGTAGTGGCTTTAATTTTGGCTTTTTTTGCTTACCGTCATAATTTGCCGCTGACTTTACGTTCGGCTTTGTATCCGCTGATTGGCGATAAAATTTACGGACCGATTGGCCATGCAGTGGATATTTTTGCTGTGGTAGGTACGCTCTTCGGTTTGGCAACTTCTCTTGGTTACGGCGCTTTACAGGTGAATACGGGAATTAATCATCTGTTCTCTTTTGTTCCGGTCGGAACGGCAAGTCAAGTGATTTTAATTGCAGTGATTTGTGCTTTGGCAACGATCTCTGTGATGTCGGGTTTGGATAAGGGAGTGAAATTTTTATCCGAGTTAAATTTGGGTTTGGCAGTGGTATTGATGCTGTTTGTGTTGCTTGCCGGATCAACCGTATTTTTATTACAAGCCTATGTACAGAATGTAGGTTCTTATATTTCCAGCATTGTGAGCATGACGTTTAATCTTTATGCTTATGATAAAACCGATTGGTTTGGCGGTTGGACGATTCTCTATTGGGGCTGGTGGGTAAGTTGGGCACCATTTGTCGGTTTGTTTATCGCGCGTGTTTCACGCGGTCGGACTATTCGCGAATTTGTGTTAGGTGTCTTATTTGTGCCGGCGGGTTTCACTTTCTTATGGATGACCGTGTTTGGCAATTCCGCGATTGATATGATTTTAAATCAAGGGAATGCTATTTTGGGTCAAGTAATCGAGCAAGATGTTTCGTTGTCGCTGTTTGCCTTTTTAGAGCAATTACCTTTATCCGGCATATTTAGCTATGTGGCACTGTTGATGATTGTGGTGTTTTTCATCACTTCCGCGGACTCGGGTGCCTTGGTTATGGATATGCTTTGTTCGCATGGTAAAGGAAGCAAGGGCGTGCGCTATCGCCTATTTTGGTCTTTAGGTGCGGGCATGGTGGCAATTGCCTTGTTATTAGCCGGCGGACTCGGTGCTTTACAGACAATGGCGATTGCTAGCGCTTTACCTTTTGTTACTGTGTTGATGGTAGCGCTGTATGGTCTGCTGAAAGCTTTGAATATTGATGCGCAGAAGCAGGAGATTTTGCAGCAGAATTTAAGTATGCCTTTGCCTGCTCAAGGAGACGGTGTGTGGCGCGAGCGTTTGCAGCTTATTATGGATTTTCCGAGCCGCCAAACGGTCAGCCGTTTTATTGATACGACGGTTAAAAAAGCCTGTGATAATGTTGCGGCAGAATTACGTAATTTAGGCGTGGATGCGCGAGTGCTGAATGAAAAAAGCGGCAGCGTAGTGTTGCAGACTAATCATGGCGATGAAATCGATTTTATCTATAAAGTGCGTGTGGCAGGACATGCGCAGCCCGGTTTTGTGCAAAATGAAGATGAAGACAGCGAAGCTGAAATCAATGATACGCAGACCTACTATCGTGCTGAAGTACATTTGGGTGAAGGCGGTCAGGATTACGATATTATGGGATGGAGCACTGAAGGCGTTATTAATGACATCGTCGCTCAGTATCATCGCCATATGCACTTTTTACATAGCCTGCGTTAAGAAAATATCTATATTATTTCATTTGTAACAATGGCGTGAAATAATATGACTTGCCTATAAATCAACCGCCGATTAGGCGGTTGATTTTTTTGGAGGTGTTATTTGAAAGTATCGCAGCTTTGCATATCGCCACTTTGCAAGCCTCGAGCAAACCATTCCATACGTTGCTGCGCGCTGCCGTGGGTAAAATTTTCGGGATTGATGCTGCGTCCTGCCGAAGCCATGATGCGATCATCGCCTACTGCGGACGCTGCTTGCAAACCATGTTCCAAATCCGCACGACTGACATTAATATTATACTTGCTTAAATTTGCCGCCCAAACGCCGGCATAGCAGTCTGCCTGCAATTCAAGAGCAACGGAAATAGCATTGGCTTGTGCTTTATTGCCTGCTTGGCTCATCGCTTTGTGCGCTTGCGGCAATACGCCTGTCAGGTTAGAAATATGATGACCGAATTCATGGGCAATGACATAAGCAAGGGCAAAATTGCCGACGACTTCCGTATTATTGCTTGCTCCCATGCGGCGCATGTCTTGAATAAAATTCAGATCAATATAAATACCCTGATCGGCCGGGCAGTAGAAAGGACCGGTCATACTGCTTGCAGTGCCGCAGGCGCTTTGTGTTTGATTGCTAAACAATACCAGTGTGGGTGCGCGAAATTGAATGCCGTAACGGCTAAATTGCTGCTGCCAGTGATCTTCATTGGCGCCAAGCACCACTTTTACAAATTGTGCCTGTTCTTGGCTTTTGGCGTCGCTAGGAGCGCTTTGTTCGTATTGCGAAGTACCGCCGGTATTTTGAACTAAGCCTAACATGGTGTTTAAATCCACACCAAAGAAGAGACCGATTAAAATGATAACGATGCCACCTAAGCCGATGCCGCCGGCTTTCATACCGGCGCCGCGTCTGTCTTGCACATTATTGCTGCGTCTGCCGCCTTTCCAGTCCATATGTTTTCCTTTTTGATGAAAAGGCTTAGTGTAGCATAGGCTTGCTGAATCAAAGACTGAGTTTTGCGGTAGAAGATTTATGCCCGCACCGCTTTACCGATGAATAGGACTTAAGAAAGATTTTTAGCTAAAAGGGTAAAGGTATCCACTTCGCCGATGTCGGTTTGTACCTGCCAGCCGCTGCCTTTTGCCGCCGGAACGATTTCGCAGTTTTTGCGGTCAAAAAGACTGCCGATGGTGATTTCGCGGTTGCCGCCGGGGCTGATGATTTCCACACGGTCGCCGCTTTGGAAATGGTTTTTGGCTTCAATGGTCGCCAAGCCTTTTTCCGCATCATAGGCGATAACTTCGCCGACAAATTGCTGAGTGGCGGCATTGGACGAGCCTGTGGCGTAGTTTTGCTGGGCTTTGATTTGGCGGCGCACGAAAAAGCCGTCCGTATAGCCGCGGTTCGCCAGCCCTTCCAGTTTTTCATTCAGATCGGGATTAAAATCGCGCCCCGCATAAGCGTCGTCAATCGCTTGGCGGTAGAGTTGAGCGGTGCGGGCGGCATAGTAATGGGATTTGGTGCGCCCTTCAATTTTCAGGCAGTCCACGCCGATTTTTACGAGTTCGCCGACGTGTTCAATCGCGCGCAGGTCGCGGCTGTTCATGATGTAGGTGCCGTGTTCGTCTTCGGTGATTTCCATATATTCGCCGGGGCGATTTTCTTCTTCCAGATAATAAACGCCGTCAGCCAAAGGGTGGCGTTCACGGCTGTCCGTGATGCCACTCAACGAATCGGGAGAGAAGATTAAATCGGGGGTGGGGATGAATTCGCCTTCTTCTTCCTCGGTGCTGGCATGGGTTTTGTATTTCCAGCGGCAGGCATTGGTGCAAGTGCCTTGATTGGGGTCGCGGTTGTTGAAATAGCCTGAAAGCAGACAGCGTCCGGAATACGCCATACATAAGGCACCGTGGACAAATACTTCCAGTTCCATATCGGGGCAGCGTTGGCGGATTTCGGCAATTTCTTTCAGCGAGAGCTCGCGCGACAGAATGACGCGGCTGACGCCGTTTTGCTGCCAAAATTTCACGGTCGCCCAATTCACGGTATTGGCCTGCACGGAGAGATGAATGGACATATCGGGATAGGCTTCTTTGACAATCATAATCAGCCCGGGGTCGGACATAATCAGCGCATCGGGCTTGGCGGCAAGCGAAGGCGCAAGATCGCGCAAAGCGGTATCGAGTTTGTAATTATGCGGCTGGGTATTGACCGTGAGATAGAAATGCTTGCCCAAGGCATGCGCTTCGTCAATGCCTTGTTTGAGGTTTTCATCCGTGAATTCATTGCCGCGCATGCGCAAGGAATAGCGGGCGGAGCCTGCGTAAACAGCGTCGGCGCCATAGGCAAAAGCATAGCGCATGGTTTTGATTGAGCCGGCTGGGGCAAGGAGTTCAACGGTTTTAGTCATGATGTGTGTCTGTGATTAAAAAAATGGCGACGGTGTGCGCGAGGTCTGCTGTTCGGCGGCAAACAGCGCTTGCATGGCTTGAAAGTAAGCGGTGATGCGGCTGTCGTCAAAGCCGGCGCCATAGGCAAGGAAAGGTGGATTTTGCAGATGTTCGCGCGCGCCATACTCAATGGCGGCGAGCTGCGGAAAGTAGCGAAGACCACCGCCGGCTTCGCTAAGCAAAATATCGCCCGCCGCAATATCCCATTCGCTGCCGCCGAGCGACAGTTTGACGTAAAAATCGGCATCGCCTTCCGCCATTCGGCAGAATTTCAGCGCGCTGGCTTGGCTGACATGCCGATATTCGCCAAATTGCGATTGCAAAAAATGATGCACGCGCTTGCTGACATTGATGCCGGCAGTCAATAGACGCGGTTCTGCGGGATTGAAACGGCGGCAGTGCAGGCGTTGCGGCGCTTGATTCGGGCTTACTTTATACGCGCCCATGCCTGCGCCGGCATACCAATAGCAGCGCTGAGTGGGAGAATAAATCAAGCCTAAAATCGGTCGGTGCCGGTAAATGCGCGCAATCGCAATGCAAAATTGATCGCTTTGGCGGATAAATTCCTTTGTGCCGTCAATGGGGTCAATCAGCCAATAGTCTTCAAATGACTGGTTTTGGCTGGAAAGATTTTCTTCGCTGACGACGGGAATGGACGCAATCTTGACCAAGCCTTCGTTGAGAATGCGGTCGGCGGCAAGATCCGCCTGCGTTAAAGGGGATTTGTCGTCTTTAATGACAATGCCCATATGATCTTGATGACCATAGAATGACAAAATCGCCGCAGAAGCGTTTGCACACAATGCGGCGATTTGCGAGATACAGTCTTGAAATTCAAGTGCCTGCATGTTTTCCTTATTCAGCGGCTTTTTTAGTATCAAGTTTTTCTTTGATACGCGCTGCTTTGCCTTCCAATCCGCGCAGATAATATAATTTCGCACGGCGTACGTCGCCGCGGCGTTTGACGCTCACGGAATCAATCAAAGGACTGTGCGTTTGGAAAACGCGCTCGACGCCTTCGCCGTGAGAGATTTTGCGCACAGTAAAAGATGAACCTAAACCACGGTTTTTCTTAGCGATAACTACGCCTTCAAAAGCCTGCAAACGTTCACGGTTGCCTTCGCGTACTTTGACTTGTACGACAACGGTATCGCCTGGATTGAATTCAGGTAAATCGGTTTTAAATTGTTCTTGTTCAAGGGTGTCGATGATGTTGCTCATGACGGCTCTCCAGAAAAATGGGTTTCAGCTAAAAATTCATTTAATAAATTTTGCTGCGTCCGGCTGAGATTAAGTTCAGCAAAAATATCAGGACGCAGTAAAAACGTTCTGCCCAGTGCCTGTTTCATGCGCCAACGGGCGATAAGCGCATGATTGCCACTGAGCAGTATTTCAGGGGCGCAGATTTTATCAGCAATTTCAGGGCGTGTATAGTGGGGGTGGTCTAAAAGTTTATCGTGGAAGGAATCCTGACAGGCGGATTGTCCGTCTCCCAAAACGCCGTCAATCAAGCGGCAGACCGCGTCGGTAATGACCGCAGCGGCGATTTCGCCGCCGGATAAGACAAAATCGCCCAGAGAAATTTCCGCATCAATATGCTGATCGATAAAGCGTTGATCAATACCTTCGTAGCGTCCGCACCAAAAGGCAAGGCGGGGTTTGCCCGCTAATTGCGCGGCGACTTCATGCGTAAAAGGCATGCCCTGCGGGCTGAGATAGACGTGAAAAGGGCGTTCTGCTTGCGCGTTTAACTGCGCCGCCATTTGCGCTAGCGGCACATATTGCATCACCATGCCGGGGCCGCCGCCAAAGGGGCGGTCGTCAATTCTTCCGTGGCGGTCTGCGCTGTATTGGCGCGGATTATGATAGGAGAATTGCAGGATTTGCTTGTCAATGGCGCGCCCGATGACGCCTTGGCTGAACCAATGCGCAATTAATTCGGGAAAAATGCTGATGAAATCGATGTGCATCGTTGTTTATTGGGCGGGATTGTCGTTTGACCAATCGCTTTCCCAGTCCACATGCAGGATTTGCTTGTCAAAGTCGGCGGAATCCACATAGATGCCCACTACCAGCGGAATCAGGAGTTCGGCGATTTTTTTGTCTGCGCCTGTTTTAATGACGAGGACGTCGTTGGCGCCTGTTTCGAAAATTTCTGCGACGCTACCTAAGATTTGCTGCTGGCGATTGACGACGGTCAGTCCGATTAAGTCCGTCCAATAAAATTCGTTTGCCGCAGTCGCAGGCAGTTGCTCGCGTTTGATGCTTAGATTGAGACCGATAAGCTGCATGGCGGCATCGCGGTCGTTATAATTGGTGAAATGCGCGACAATCGATTTGCCTTGCTCGCGCCCGGTATTGAGCTTGAGGGTAAAGCTGTCGCCATTGGGGCGGGTGGCGATGAATTCGCGGTAGCCTAAAATGGCTTCACGGGGTCGGCAGTCTGAGTGCAGTTTCACCCAGCCGCGAATCCCGTGAACACCCACAATACGCCCCAATGTAATTTGAGCGTGATTGTGTTTCATTAGGCTTGGTTAGCCGCTTTGTATTGTTTGACTAAGCTTTTGACGCGATCGCTTAATTGCGCGCCGCGCGATTGTAAGAATTCGATGCGCTCAACATCTAGGCGCAGTTCAACTTCTTGACCGCGCGCAATAGGGTTGAAAAACCCAAGACGCTCGATGAAACGGCCGTCACGAGCATTGCGGCTGTCAGTTGCAACTACATGGTAGAACGGACGTTTTTTAGAGCCGCCACGCGATAGTCGGATTGCTAACATAATATTTTCCTTGTATGGATTGTGTAAAAAGAGGGCGTATTATACGGAAAAGAGATGAAAAATAAAGTTTTTCAGGCATAAAAAAGCGAATATCCGAAGATATTCGCTGCGGTTTTCAAATCAGCTCAGCTTATTTAACTTGTGATTTAGTGAAAACGCGGTCGATTTTAGCTGCATTTTGTTGCGCTAAAGCCAAAGCTTGTTGTGAAGTTTGGTTAGCTTGGATAGCAGCGGCACGAGCTTCTTCAACTGAAGCGCGAAGTGCAGTCAAGTCAGCATTTTTTTCAGGTTTACTGGCGCAACCAGCGAAAACAACGGTAACAGCAGCTAAAGCGGCAATTTTCATAGAAGTTTTCATGTTCATTCCTTTTAAAATTTGTTTGAGGTGTCAGTAATGACGTTTGATATTCTACACATAATTTTTTTGGCTTCCAAGTTTGTCCAATAAATTTTTTTTAATTTTAGGCGCTAAGAGTGCGGAAACGTCGCCGCCCAGCTTGGCGGATTCGCGCACCAGACTTGAGGATAAAAAAGCGAAGCGTTCGGAGGGCAGCATGAACAGGGTTTCGATTTCATCGGCTAAATGATGGTTCATGGCGGCGAGGCGGTATTCGTATTCGAAATCGCCGACACTGCGTACGCCGCGAATAATTAAGGAGATGTTATGTTTACGGCATAAATCGACGAGCAGACCTTCATAGGGCAATACTTTGACGCGCGCGCTTAAGCCCAGTTCTTCAATGATGTCCTGCGCCATGGCGCTGCGTTCTTCAAGAGAAAAAAGGGTCTGTTTGTGATGCCCCGCCGCGACGCCGATATAGAGTTCTTCGCAAAAGGCGGCGGCACGTGTGATGATGTCTTGATGCCCGAGGGTCATGGGGTCGAAGGTGCCGGGATAGAGGGCTTTAGTCATCGCTGCGTCCGAGTAGTCCGAAATATACTTGTCCCGCACGGGCGGATTTCAGCCATTGCCAGCCTGTTTTGAGGCTCAGGTTTTCGAGTTTTTCCGCGCTTTCCACATAAATTTTGCCATAGGGTTTGAGCCAAGCGTCGCCGGCGAATTTGTCTATCGCAGCTTGATGAAGATGGGCGTCAAAGGGCGGGTCTAAAAAGATTAGGTCGTAACGCGTGGGGCTGTTGCTGAGCGTGAGAGCATCGCTTTGCAGGGTGCGGGCGTGTCCGATATGCCATTCTTGCAGGCAGTTGCGGATGGCGGCGAGGGTTTGGCTGTCGTTGTCGCAAAATAAGGCGCTGCCTGCGCCGCGCGATAGGGCTTCCAAGCCCATGGCGCCGCTGCCGGCAAAGGCGTCGAATACCGCCGCGCCGGCGATTTCGTTTTGCAGCCAATTAAAGACGGTTTCGCGGACGCGTTCCGGACTGGGTCGCAGACCGGGGCGGTCGAGAATGGGAATCCGGCGGCCGCGGTGGCTGCCGGCGATGATGCGGATTTTATTAGTGAGCGGACGTTGATTAGGCATGATGTTCCTGTAAGAGTTGGCGGGCTTCGCGGATGCAGGCGGCGGTAGTTTCCCAATCGATGCAGCCGTCGGTAATCGAGATGCCGTAGGCAAGTGCGGCGGGGTTGTCGCCGAGTTTCTGCGTGCCGCCGTGGATATGGCTTTCGAGCATGACGCCCAAGATGTCTTGGTTGCCGGCGGCGATCTGCTGGATGACGTCTTTCATGACCAGCGGTTGGCGTTGCGGGTCTTTATTGGAGTTGGCATGCGAACAGTCGATGATGAGATTGGCGGGCAAGCCTTTTTGATGCAGGGCGGCGGTGCATAGCGCGATGTTGACGCTATCGTAATTCGAGCCTTGATTGCCGCCGCGCAGCACGATGTGTCCGTGCGGATTGCCTTTGCTGCGCGTAATCGCGATTTGTCCGTTGGCGTCGATGCCTAAGAAGCTATGCGGACGCGAGGCGGATTCGATGGCATTGATGGCGACATCCAGCGAGCCGTCGGTGCTGTTTTTAAAGCCTACGGGGGTGGATAAGCCGGAAGACATTTCGCGGTGGGTCTGGCTTTCGGCGGTGCGCGCGCCAATCGCCGTCCAACTAATCAAATCGCCGATATATTGCGGCGAAATGGGATCGAGCGCTTCCGTGCCGGCAGGCAAGCCCATTTCATTGATGTCGATCAGCAGTTTGCGCGCGATATGCAGTCCTTTTTGCATGTCGAAGCTGTCGTTTAAATCGGGGTCGTTAATTAAGCCTTTCCAGCCTACCGTGGTGCGCGGTTTTTCAAAATAAACACGCATAATGATAAGAAAGGTGTCTTGCACTTCATCGGCGAGGGCTTTTAGGCGGCGGGCGTAATCCAGCGCCGCCTCGGGGTCGTGAATCGAACAGGGCCCGACGACGATGATTTTGCGCTTGTCTTTGCGGTCTAAAATATCGCAGACGGCTTGCCGTCCTGCTAAAACCGTTTGGCGGCAAGTATCGCCGGCCGGATGTGCGGCGTATAAATCATTGGGCGAAAGCAATGTTTCGTGACTGCTGATGCGGAGATTGTAAAGAGATTTGTCCATAATTTATGCGTGATGAAAAAAGTGTTTAGTGTAGGGAAAAGCGGCAAAAATGCAACGCGCAGTGCGCAATGCGGATGCGGAAATGGTAAATAAGCGGCGGTGCGATGCGGCGAACTGCTAAAATAGCGGCTTTTGCTAAATTGGGGCAAGCCATGGAAAATATCGTCATTCGCGGTGCGCGCACGCATAATTTAAAGAATATCGATGTGGAGCTGCCGCGAGATAAATTGATTGTCATCACGGGTTTGTCCGGCTCGGGCAAGTCTTCTTTGGCTTTTGATACGATTTATGCCGAAGGGCAGCGCCGCTATGTGGAGAGTTTGTCGGCCTATGCGCGGCAGTTTTTATCGGTGATGGATAAGCCCGATGTCGATCATATCGAGGGTTTGTCGCCGGCGATTTCCATCGAGCAGAAGTCCACCAGCCATAATCCGCGTTCGACGGTCGGCACGATTACCGAGATTCACGATTATTTGCGGCTGCTGTTTGCCCGCGTGGGCGTGCCGCATTGTCCGCATCACGGGATTGCTTTGAATGCGCAGACGGTGTCGCAGATGGTGGATCAGATTATGGCTTTGCCCGAGGGTAGCCGTCTGATGTTGTTAGCACCGCTGGTGCAGGGACGCAAGGGCGAGCATACGGAATTGCTGGCGGAGATGCGCCAGCAGGGCTTTGTGCGATTGATGATTGACGGCAAGGTCTATGATATGGACGCTTTGCCGGGTATTGATGCCAAGCGTAATCATGATATTGCGGTGGTGGTGGATCGTTTTTCCGTTAAGGCGGGGATTGAGCAGCGCGTGGCGGAGTCTTTGGAGACGGTTTTATCTTTGTCGGAGGGGATTGTGCAAGTCCTGCCGATGGAGGGGACGGATTTGGCACCGCGCACTTTTTCCGCACGCTATGCCTGTCCTGAATGCGGTTGGTCGCTGAAAGAGTTAGAACCGCGGATGTTTTCTTTTAATAATCCGCATGGCGCCTGCCCCGATTGCGATGGTTTGGGTGTGAATGTGTTTATTGATCCGGCGAAGGTGGTGGCGCACCCCGAATTGTCGATTGCCGCCGGTGCGGTGCGCGGCTGGGATCGGCGCACGCCTTATTTTTATCCGCAAATGCAGGCACTTGCCGCGCATTATCAGTTTGATATCGAAGAGTCCGCATTTCAGGATTTGCCGCAGAAAATCCGCGATGTCGTTTTATACGGCAGCGGCAAGGAGAAAATCCGTCTGCCTTCTTTGGGACGCTATGGCACAAAGAAAGAGCGCGAGGCGGTATGGGAAGGCGTGGTAGTGTCGATGAACCGCCGTTACCGCGAAACGGAAAACAGCCAAGTGCGCGATGAAATCGCCCAATATTTGAATAATCGTCCTTGTCCTACCTGCGGCGGCGGGCGTTTGAATGAAGCGGCGCAGCATGTTTTGGTGGAAGGCGTGTCTTTGCCGCAGATTAACCGCCTGTCGATCGGCGAGGCTTTGGATTGGGCGCAGAATTTGCAATTAAGCGGCGCACGCGGCGAAATTGCGGAAAAGATTTTAAAAGAAATCCGCGAACGCTTGGGTTTTTTGGTCAATGTGGGGCTGAATTACCTGACGCTCGC
Source organism: Suttonella indologenes (assembly GCF_900460215.1). Classification (NCBI taxonomy): domain Bacteria; kingdom Pseudomonadati; phylum Pseudomonadota; class Gammaproteobacteria; order Cardiobacteriales; family Cardiobacteriaceae; genus Suttonella; species Suttonella indologenes. Next base: position 608,117 of record NZ_UHIA01000003.1, on the reverse strand, counting down.
ACGCAGTGCGGAAACGCTTTCAGGCGGCGAGGCGCAGCGCATTCGTCTGGCATCGCAAATCGGCGCGGGTTTGGTCGGCGTGATGTATGTGCTGGACGAACCGTCTATCGGCTTGCATCAGCGCGACAACGAACGCCTGCTCAATTCCCTTTTGCGTCTGCGCGATTTGGGCAATACCGTGATTGTGGTCGAGCATGACGAAGACGCGATTCGCGCAGCGGATTACGTCATCGATATCGGGCCGGGGGCGGGCGTGCATGGCGGCGAAATCATGGCGCGCGGCACGCCGGCGCAAATCGCCGCCAATCCGCAATCGCTGACCGGACAATATCTCAGCGGCGCGCAAAATATCGAGATTCCCGACAGCCGCCGCCCGATAGACCCCGAGAAAGTCGTGCGTCTTGAAGGCGCAAGCGGCAATAATCTGAAAAATGTGGACTTGCTGCTGCCGGTCGGTCTGTTTACCTGCATCACGGGCGTCTCCGGCAGCGGCAAATCCACCCTGATTAATGACACCTTCTATAAAGCCGCCGTCCAAGCGATTAACCGCAGCCTCGAAGAGCCGGCGCCTTATCGCCATATCAGCGGCTTGGAGCATTTCGACAAAATCGTCAATATCGACCAAAGCGCCATTGGGCGTACACCGCGTTCCAATCCCGCCACCTATACCGGCATTTTTACCGGCATCCGCGAACTCTTTGCCGATACCCAAGAAAGCCGTGCGCGCGGTTATCAAGTCGGCAGATTTTCTTTCAATGTTAAAGGCGGACGCTGCGAAGCCTGCCAAGGCGACGGCGTGATTAAAGTAGAAATGCACTTTCTGCCCGATATCTTCGTTGCCTGCGATGTCTGCGGCGGCAAACGCTACAACCGCGAAACGCTGGATATTACTTACAAAGGCAAAAACATTCATGAAGTGCTGGAAATGACTGTCATCGAAGCGCATGAATTTTTCGCCAATATCCCCGCCCTGCAACGCAAACTGCAAACCCTGCTCGATGTCGGTCTGTCCTACATCAGCCTCGGGCAAAATGCCGTAACCCTCTCGGGCGGCGAAGCGCAAAGAATCAAACTTGCCAAAGAACTCTCCAAACGCGACACGGGACGCACCCTCTATGTGCTAGACGAACCCACGACGGGGCTGCATTTCCATGACGTCAAACAACTGCTTGCCGTCTTGCACCGCCTGCGCGACGGCGGCAATACCGTGGTTGTCATCGAACATAATTTGGACGTCATCAAAACCGCGGATTGGATAGTCGATTTAGGGCCGGAAGGCGGCAGCGGCGGCGGAGAAATTATTGCCGCCGGCAAACCTGAAGCCGTAGCGAATCAAGCCGTCAGCCATACGGGACGTTTTTTAAAGCCCATATTGGCAAAAGCGGGGCGCAATAAACACCGATAAGCCGAAGAGGAATTCATCAAAATTTCCTTACTGGTTGAAACCCCTCCTTTAGGGAGGATAATCTTGTGGGAGAGGTGTAACCTCTTCCAATTCAGGGCAACACACAGAGCGACGCTTTATGTGTCGCTCTGTGTGTTGAAACATATGATGCTTTATGTTCTTAAGACAGCATGGTCGGTGATATTTGGTGGCTCATACCTTTTTACGACCGTACTTTTTCGCTCTTCAGCGTGTCTGCGGTCTATCTGCTTAGCATTGGACGTTTGCCTTTGAAACGGCGGTTTGGTTCTGGGCGCTGTATTTGGCGATGCGCGGCAAAGACGGTCGGAATAAATAGTGAAAAGAATTTATCTCACTGTTTTGTATAATGATTTGATTATACGGCGAAGCGCCGTCACTCCTTATTTATCTGAAACTATTGGGCATAAATTCTTATAAGTACATGAGAAAATATGCCATAATGCTGTTTTTTTCAATGAACAAGAGGAGAAAAGATGAGTAAAAACACAATTATCTACACCCACACCGATGAAGCCCCTGCTTTAGCCACCCAGTCTTTTTTGCCGATTATTCAGGCTTTTGGCAAGCAAGCCGATATTGAATTCAAACTGGCGGATATTTCTCTGGCAGGGCGGATTGTCGCCAATTTCCCCGAATATTTGACCGAGCAGCAGCGGATTAGCGATGATTTGGCGATGCTGGGCGAATACGTTTTGAAGCCCGAAGCCAATGTGATTAAATTGCCCAATATTTCTGCGTCCATGCCGCAACTGAATGCAGCAATTGCCGAATTGCAATCAAAAGGTTATGCCGTACCCAATTACCCTGCCAATCCGCAAAACGATGAAGAAAAAGAGATTCAAGCGCGTTATGACCGCATCAAAGGCAGCGCGGTAAACCCTGTTTTGCGCGAAGGCAACTCCGACCGCCGCGCCCCCAAAGCCGTGAAAAATTTCGCCAAAAAATACCCGCACAGCATGGGCGCGTGGGCAGCAGACAGCCAATCTCATGTATCCACCATGTCAAGCGGTGATTTTTTTCATAACGAACAATCGGTTACTGTAGAAGAACCCACCACTGTGAAAATCGTGTTTACCAATGCTTCAGGCAGTCAAGCCGAATTGCGTAAACCTTTGAATTTGAAAGCCGGTGAAATCATTGATGCCACATTCATGAGCAAAAAAGCCTTGGTGCAATTTTTGCAAGAACAAGTGGCTGATGCCAAAGCCCGCGATGTGTTGTTCTCATTGCACATGAAAGCGACCATGATGAAAGTGTCCGACCCGATTATTTTCGGACACGCGGTTAAAGTGTTTTTCGCGCCCGTGTTTGAACAATTCGGCGACAAACTGGCTGAAATCGGCGTGAACGTGAACAATGGTTTCGGTAATTTGTTGGCAAATTTGGAAAAATTGGACGAAAACACCCGTGCCCAAGTTCAGGCTGCCATTGATGCGGCTTTTGCGGCTGCGCCCAGCTTGGCGATGGTGGACAGCGATAAAGGCATTACCAATTTGCACGTGCCCAGCGATGTGATTGTGGACGCGTCCATGCCCGCCATGATTCGCAATTCAGGCAGAATGTGGGACAAAGAAGGCAAAGCGGTGGACACCAAAGCCGTGATTCCCGACAGCTCTTACGCAGGCATTTATACCGCCACCATCAATTTCTGCAAAGAAAACGGCGCATTTGACCCGACCACTATGGGTTCTGTGCCGAATGTGGGCTTGATGGCGCAAAAAGCCGAAGAATACGGTTCGCACGACAAAACCTTTGAAATTGCGGAAGCAGGCAAAGTGGAAATCATTGATGAAAACGGCAAGGTTTTGACTTCGCACCATGTGGAAGCAGGCGACATTTGGCGTGCTTGCCAAACCAAAGATGCGCCAGTTAAAGATTGGGTGCAACTGGCGGTGAACCGTGCGCGTTTGAGCAACACACCGGCCATTTTCTGGTTGGACGAAAACCGCGCCCACGACGGCGAACTCATTAAGAAAGTCAACACTTATTTGGCGGATTTGGATACCAATGGTTTGGATATTCAAATCCTTGCGCCCGAACAAGCCTGTTTAGCCAGCCTGAAACGCATGAAAGACGGCTTGGATACCATTTCCGTAACAGGCAATGTTTTGCGCGATTACAACACCGATTTGTTCCCGATTTTGGAATTGGGCACCAGCGCGAAAATGTTGTCCATCGTGCCATTGATGAATGGCGGCGGTATGTTTGAAACAGGCGCGGGCGGCAGCGCCCCGAAACACGTTCAACAATTCAACGAAGAAAACCATTTGCGTTGGGATTCTTTGGGCGAATTTTTGGCCTTGGCGGTGTCTTTGGAACATTTGGCGCAAAAAACAGGCAATGCCAAAGCGCAAGTATTGGCAGACACTTTAGACGCAGCCACCGAGCAATTGTTGCTAAACGACAAATCGCCCAAACGCAAAGCAGGCGAATTGGACAATCGCGGCAGCCATTTCTACATTGCCCTATACTGGGCGCAAGCCTTGGTAGCGCAAGACAAAGATGCCGAATTGAAAGCAACTTTTGCGCCTGTTGCCGAAAAATTAGCAGCGCAAGAAAGCAGCATTTTGGCGGAATTGGCAAGCGGCGCAGGCAAAGCGGTGGACATCGGCGGCTACTATTTTGCCGATGCCAAACAAGTTGCCCAAGCCATGCGTCCAAGCGCGACTTTGAATGCCGTCATCGACGTGCTCTAAATCCGCTCAAACTTCGCAAGCAGCCTGCATTCAGGCTGCTTTACTTTATTCCGAACGAAAGAAACGCCATGCCGCAAATCCAATGCCCCCACTGCCACACCGCTTTTACCATTGACGAAAGCGGCTACAACCACATCGCCGCACAAATCCGCAATCAGGAATTTCAAGCCGAAGTGCAGCAAGCCCTTGCCCGCGAACAGCAGCGCCATCAAGAGCAATTGCAGTTGAGTCAAGAACGCGCCCAAAGCGGCTTCGCGCAAACGCTCGCCGATAAAAATCAGGAACTGGCGGTCTTGCAAGAACAATTGAAACAACTCAACGCGCAACTTGCCGCCGCCCAGCAGCAGCAAGCCTTGGCGGTCGAGCAAGTGCAGCAGCGTCAGCAATTACACATTCAGGAACTGCAAGCCAAACTCGCCCAAGCCGAAAGCGAAAAAAACCTCGTCCGCAAAGATGCCGAACAGCAAATGCAGATGCAACTCAATGAAAAAGAACGGCAAATTTGGGCATTGCAAAGCCAGCAGCAAAATACCGCCGCCGAACGTCAACAAGCCCTGCTGGCATTGGAAAACCGTCTACAACTGCAAGAAAAAGAACACGAACTCGCCCAAAGCAGCCTGAAAGAACGCCACCGCGACGCGCTGCTGCAAAAAGACCAAGAAATCGCCTTTTACAAAGACTTCAAAGCTCGCCAATCCACCAAAATGATCGGCGAAAGCCTCGAACAGCATTGCGAAATCGAATTCAACAAACTGCGCAGCACCGCCTTTCCGCTCGCCCAATTCGGCAAAGACAATGACGCACGCTCGGGCAGCAAAGGCGATTACATCTACCGCGAATACGACAGCGAGGGCATCGAAATCGTCTCCATCATGTTTGAAATGAAAAACGAAAACGACGCAACCGCCAGCAAAAAGAAAAACGAACACTTCTTCAAAGAACTGGACAAAGACCGGCGCGAGAAAAACTGCGAATACGCCGTCCTCGTTTCCCTGCTCGAAGCCGACAGCGAACTGTATAACAGCGGCATCGTCGATGTCTCCTACGCCTATCCGAAAATGTACGTCGTGCGCCCGCAATTCTTCATTCCCATCATCACCCTGCTGCGCAACGCCGCCGCCAATGCCCTGCAATACAAACGCGAAGCCGCGCAAATGCGCAGTCAAAACATCGACATCAGCAATTTTGAAAACGATTTGAACGACTTTAAAACCGCCTTTGCCCGCAACTACGACCTCGCCAGCCGCAAATTCCAAACCGCGATTGAGGAAATCGACAAAACCATCACCCATCTGCAAAAAACCAAAGACGCGCTACTTTCCTCCGAAAACAATCTGCGTTTGGCGAACAACAAAGCAGAAGAATTGAGCGTGAAAAAACTGGTGCGCAAAAACCCGACCATGAAAGCCAAGTTTGCGGCATTGGTGCAGCCGCAAGAGTCGGAAGAGGATGAAGAATTGTCATGACCCGAATTAACCTCGTGCCGCCCGAAGAATTATGCGATCAACATTTGCTGGCGGAGCATCGCGAGCTGACGCGGATTCCCAATGCGGTGGCGCGCGGCAAATTCAGTCTCAAAGGGCAGCCCGAGGATTACAAACTCGGCAAAGGGCATGTGCGCTTTTTCTTCAATAAACTCGACTTTTTGCACAAACGATACGCCGCCTTGCATGCCGAATGTCTGGCACGCGGTTTCAAAGTGCAGAATTTTTGGCCGCAAGATTTACCGCCGCAGGCGGATTTATGGCAGGACTACGTGCCGACCGATGCCGCATTAGCCGCCAGTCGCGCCAGAATCCGCGAGCGTATGCCGGCGCAAGCGCGCTTTACGCCGCATAGGAACAGCGATTGACGGATGTTTCCCTATTAAGCGCACTGGCATTATCCGCCTTTACTTCCGCCACCATTTTACCCGGCACCTCCGATGCCGCCTTCGCCGCTTTGCTGTGGCAAAAGCCTGAATTGGCTTGGGCGGCTTTGCTGATTGCGGGTGCGTTCAACAGCTTGGGTTCCATCACTTCTTATGCTCTAGGGCGTATCGCCGCCCGTCATTACCGCGCGCGGATTTCGCCTAAGGCATTGACGATATTGAAACGCTACGGCGCCAATCTGCTGTTTTTCTCGTGGCTGCCCGTAATTGGCGATGCCTTGCCGCTTGCCGCAGGCTATTTGCGCCTGTCTGTATGGCATTGCGTTTTGGCGATTACGGCGGGCAAGTTTTTACGCTACGGCATTATAATGACGGCTGTTTATTAGTGTGGCAGGCTGAGGATGAGGGCTTTGCCATTTACGCGACGGCAGGGCGTTTGCAGGCGGGCGAAGCATTGCTGCTGTGCAGCGACGGTTTGACAGATGGTATTTCAGCAGCGGATTTGCCACTTCTGTGGCAGGAGCATGAGGCGCTGTTGGACAAGAGGCATTGCGTTTGGCGGTAAGAAACAGCAGATTGAATCCGCATTTTGACGATTGTTCGGTGGTCTATAGTCGGAGAAGTGAAAAAGTAGTACAAGGCGGCGAGCCGCAGACAGTACAGATAGTACGGCAAGGCGAGCCAAGTCCGTAATGCTTTTTCAATTCTTCGACTATACGTGACGCTGTCTTAGATTGTCGCACGGTGGCATAAGGCGGTAGAATGGCAGCTCATTTCAAATAGGAGGACAGCGATGAAAAAATGTGTATTAATAGGTGCATTATTGGCAGGATTGGCGGCGCAGGCGGAAACTGTCATGCCTACTGCTATGCTGCGCGAAGATATTATCGTGCCGATGGCTTTGTTGGACGTGGAAAACGGCAATAAAATCGTCGGCGAAGTGCGCATCAGCTACAACAATTACGGCGCGCTTTTCCAGGCTGAGATCGAAGGGCTGCCGCAGGGGATTTACGGTTTCCATGTGCATGAAAATCCCAGCTGCGACCCTGCGGAAAAAGACGGCAAAATGGTGGCGGGTTTGGCTGCCGGCGGCCATTGGGATCCCCAAAATACCGGCGCGCATTTAGGTCCTTGGAATAATGGCGGGCATTTGGGCGATTTGCCGGCTTTGGCGGTAGATGCCGAGGGCAAGGTGCAGCCTGTGCTTGCGCCGCGCATCGAGGATATTGCGGATTTATACGGACGTTCTTTAATGATTCATGCCGGCGGCGATAATTACAGCGATCATCCTGCTCCTTTGGGCGGCGGCGGTGCGCGCAAATATTGCGGCGTGATTGCAGAGCCGACAGCTAAGTCTGAATAAAACTTAGCAATTAAGAGGGCATAAAAAAACGGGCGTATTGCCCGTTTTTTGTTTGATAGGAAATTTCCGATTACAGCGGAAGCGCTTGTCCGTTAAGCGTGGCTTTGCCGTTTTTGAGGCTAAAGTCCAGCACATAATGTCCGTCTTCTTTTTTCAAGAAGCCTTTGGCTTGCATTTCCATCATTGCCGCCATGCCGGTGGCTTGCGGAATGGTTTCAGGCACGCGTACAAGGGCTTCGATGTCGAAATCTTGCAAAAATGATTCGTCGCTCATACTGCTGCGGTTTTTATGACTGCCGTTATCGGCGGCAGCGGCAACGGCTTTGATGTCGATTTTCGCGGTTGCTGTGCCGGCTTCCGTCTCCACGGCGGTATTGAGGTGCAGTTCGGTTTGGTTTTGCGCGGCATTGTCTATCAGGCTTTGCAGGAAGGCTTCGTCAATGATGCTGTCGTCATAGCCGGCGGCTTGCAATTTCTCTAAGGTATCGGCGCTGATGTTGTTGAAATCCACAGTTAGGGTGCTTTTGTTGATTTTCACGCCCGAGATGCCGGCAAGGTCTTTCAGGAAATCGGTAATCGGCTCAATGCCGGCGCTGATTTGCACATTGTACAAATCGCCGTTCTTCATGGTATTGGTGCCGAGATAAGCCTGTTTGAATTCAAAAACGTGAGTCTCGTCGGAGGTGATTTTGATGTCGTTCAAACGATGGTCGATTTTGCCGAGATATTGGGGGAATTGCGGATCGAAGCTGAGTTTTTCGCCGAGTGTTTCCGTATTGCCGATGTGCAGCGTGACGCCGTCAGGCGTCGTTAAATGAATGGCGCCGGTTTTGAAGTTCATATCGCCGTCGGCGCTGATGTTGCCGCTGCCGCTAATCGGCTCCAGTTTTATTTGCTCGACGCCGTTTTCTACAAAGCGCAATATGCCGGATTGCAGTTGGATGTCCGCAGGGTAAATAGGATTGTCTTTCAAATCTTCCTGCAGGAAGGTGGCGGTGTAGCTCAGACCTTCATAATGGAATTCTGTGCCGTCTTCTACGAGCGCAACCGGCTTGATGCCGATTGTTTGTTCGACTTTATTATCGGCAAATAACACGGTATTGAGTTCCAGATGATCTAGGATTTTCGCTACGTGCGCGCTTTCTTTATCGCTGAGTTCGAGGCGGGCTTTTAAGGCGTCATCCACAATGAATGTGCTTGTGATTTTCGCCACAATGCCTTGCTCGGCAAGCGCGTCCGAGTGGTCGATGCTGTTTTTAGCGCTAACTGTTATCGGCGAGCTCAGGCTTTCTTCTTCCGCAATGAGGACGTCGCCGAATTCAATCGTGATGTTTGTGTCAGCGCTGGAGCTTTGTTCGCCGCGCTGGTAGCTGAGAAATTCGCTTTTCAGGCTTTTGAAGATGGGGTTGGCTTTACCGAGGCTGGCTGCCAGTATTTGATTAGTGCGAGCATTGAGGTCTTTGAAGCGGCTTTCTGCGGCTTCGGCTTGGGCGGCGCCGGTTAAGGCTTTAAGGGCAGCTTTTTGTTCTTGCTGTACGGCAGGCGTGCTGCTGCCGCTGTTGTTACTGTCGTTTTTGCTGTTGTTGTCGCAGGCGCTGAGGGCGGCGATAAGCGCGGCGCAAAGTAGGGTTTTTTTCATTGGTTTTCCTTAATAAAAAATGCCGCAAGCGGCGAAAATGTTTCTCAATGTTGAGAAAAACAATAACTCGCGCCTAGCTTAGCAGATTGCCTTGCTAAGGCAAGCGGATTTAGGGGATTTCTGCCAAATAGTCACGCAAAGTATACAGCAGTTCGTGGGCGGCTTTGGGGCTGAGATTGTCGGGGTTGACGGCTTGCAGTTTGTCGATGACGCATTGTAGGGCTTCGGGGATTTCGGCAGGCTCGGGCGTTTCGAGGCTGCTGAAGAGTTGTCCCTGCATTAAGCTGCGCTGGGCGCGTTCGCGCTCGCCTTCCAATTGTCTGAGTTTGCTGCGCGCTTGATGTAAGACGCTGCTGGGGACGCCTGCCAGCCGCGCCACTTGTATGCCGTAGCTTTTGCTTGCCGCGCCGTTTTGCACTTGATGTAAAAAGGCGATGTTGTCTTGCTCTTCAATCGCGCTGAGGTGGATGTTGTGAATGTTGCGGTGTTCTTCGGCTAATGCGGTGAGCTCGAAATAGTGGGTGGCAAAGAGGCAGAGGGCGTGATTGTGGCAGGCAAGATGCAGGGCGCTTGCCCATGCCAGCGAGAGTCCGTCGAATGTGCCGGTGCCGCGCCCGATTTCGTCCATGATAACAAGGCTGTGTGCATCGGCGTTGTTGAGGATATTGGCGGTTTCGCTCATTTCGACCATGAAGGTGGAGCGTCCGCCGGCCAAATCGTCGCTGGCGCCGATGCGGCTGAAGATGCGTTCGATGCGTCCGATGAGGGCGGATTGTGCCGGCACGAAGGCGCCTGCGCAGGCAAGCAGCGTAATCAGTGCGGTTTGGCGCATGTAGGTGCTTTTGCCGCCCATGTTAGGGCCGGTCAGCATGAGTAATTGGCGGCGTGTGTTGAGTGCGGTGTCATTGGCGATAAAGGGCGCGTCACTGAGGATTTCCACCACGGGATGTCGTCCTGCTTTAATCGTCAGGGCGGCTTCTTCGACAAATTCCGGACGGCAATAGTGTTGTTCGGCGGCGATTTCGGCAAAGCCGCCGAGACAGTCGATTTCAGCAAGGGCTTGGGCGAGGCGGTAGTGCGCTTCGCGTTGTCGGTCGAGTTCGGCAAGCAGGGCGGCGTATAGGGTTTTTTCCAATTGCAGGGCTTGTTCGCGGGCGTTTAAAACGCGGTCTTCCAAGGTTTTGAGTTCGTCTGTGATGTAGCGTTCGCTGTTTTTCAGGGTTTGACGGCGAATCCAGTGGGCAGGGGCAAGAGCGGCTTGGCTGCGCGGAATGTCGATGTAAAAGCCGTGGACGCGGTTAAAGCCGAGTTTGAGCGTGTTGATGCCGCTTTTTTCCCGTTCGGCGATTTCCATATCCGCCAAAATGCTTTCGCTGTGGGTGGTGAGATGATTGAGTTCGTCTAATTCGGCACTGAAGCCGGGGGCGAAAATACCGCCGTCTTTAAGCGTCAGCGGCGGTGTTTCTACCAATGCCTGTTGCAGTTTTGCGGCGCTGTCTGTGTGTTGCAGCAGTTGCTGATGATGGGCTTGCAATAGGGCGCTGCGGCTTAGGGCAGGCTGAATTTGCTCGGCAATGGCAGGCAGTTGCAGAAAGGTGTCGCGCAGATGGGCGAGTTCGCGCGGTCTTGCACTGCCCATGGCGATACGCGTGGTGATGCGTTCGATATCGGCGCTGTGTTTGAGTTGTTTGCGCAGGTTTTCGCGCGATTGCTGCATCAGGGCTTCGACGGCGTCATGGCGAGCGATAAGCGGTGCGCGTTCGGTTAAGGGCTGATTCAGCCAGCGTTTGAAGGTGCGGATGCCGGCGGCGCTTTGGCAGCGGTTGAGTACGCCGATAAGGCTGCGTTTGCTGTCGCCGCTTAAGGTGTATTCGATTTCCAGATTGCGTCTGGTGGTGGCGTCAATCAGGATATGGCGGCGGTCTTGCTGTTTTTGCGGCGGATTGAGCGGCGGCAGGCTTTGTTTGTGGGTGTCGTGCAGATATTGCAGGAGACAACCGGCGGCAGGCAGGGCGGGGTCGCTCGCCTGCAAGCCGAAGCCGTCCAGATTTTGCAGCTGATAATGCGCGAGCATAAGACGCAAGGCGCTGTCGGCGTCAAAATACCAGTCGGGCTGGCGTTGCAGGCGCGCCAAATGCGCTTGCTGCGGCAGACGGCTGCGTTCTTCAATCAGGATTTCCGCAGGGCGCAGGCGTTCTAGTTCGCTCAACAGCGCGGCTTCGTCCAGTGTGTCGCTCAGATAAAAATCGCCGCGCGTAATATCGGCGGCGGCATAGTAATAAGTACCGCTTTTAGGCTCTTGAACGATGGCAAGCAGGGTATTGTCGCGGCTGTCGTCCAACAGCGCTTCATCGGTTAAAGTGCCGGGGGTAATGATGCGGGTTACGGCGCGTTCTACCGGCCCATTGCTCTGTGCAGGGTCGCCGATTTGCTCGCAAATCACCGCCGATACGCCGAGTTTGACCAATTTGGCGAGATAGTTTTCCAAAGCATGCACCGGCACGCCCGCCATGGGAATCGCTTCGCCGCCGCTTTTGCCGCGTGCGGTCAGCGTAATACCGAGCAGACGGCTGGCTTCTTTGGCGTCTTCGTAAAACAGTTCGTAAAAATCGCCCATGCGATAAAGCAGCAGGGTATGCGGAAAGTCTTTTTTAATACCAAGATATTGCTGCATCATCGGGGTGTGGTCGCTCATGACAGTCCTTAAAAACGCTGAAGGGATAAGCGCGGCATTGTATAAGAATGCCGGCGTATGAGGCAAAGGCGCTTTTTAGCGCGGCTCGAGATGTTCGGGCAGAGAGAGAATGCGGATGTGCCCGCCGATCCAGCTGTTACTGCGGGTTTCTAATACATACAGCGCTTTGCCGAAAGAGGGATAAGTGGGACAGGGCTGATGCAGGCAGGGTTGGGCATGGGAATAGCGGACGAGCAAGACGCCTTGAGCATCGTAAAAGCGGATGTCGAGCGCGGTAATGGTGTTTTTCATCCAAAATGAGGTGTCATTAGGTCGCGGAAACAGAAAGAGCATACCTTGCCAAGGCGCCAGCCAAGGGCGGTGCATCAGACCGCGGTTGCGGGAGGGGGTGTCGGCGGCAATGGCGACCTGCCATATACGCTCGGCTTCATCAATGATGAGTGCTTGAGGCGGTTGCGCAATCAGGCTTCGAAAACAGCCGAGCAGTATCGTCAGCAGTATGACGGCGCCTCGGTATGGTAGAAAAGTTGGCATAAATGAACCTGTCAAATGTGGGAGACGGCATTATAGTGCAATGCCTGCGGATGAGTTGTGCTGCATGATGTGGCGGGCGGTGCGTTCGTCGCTGACCAGGCGGTTGGCGTAGCCGTATTTGAGGGTGGTGTGTATGGCGGCGGCTTTGTGGCTGCCGCCGGCAATGAGCAGGCGTTCTTCTTTGTGGCGCAGGTCGGGTAGTCGGATGCCGATGGTGCGGTTATTGAGATCGGGGAGGCAGATTTGTCCTTCGCGGTTGACAAAGCGGGCGCAGATGCTGCCGACGGCATGTTGCAGCAGGTGGGCGATTTCCGTATCGCTGAAGAGTCCCGAGCTGAAGAGGGGACTGTCGGCTTCGGCGGCGCCGACGGTAAAGACGGCGATGCGGCATTGTTTGCCGCTTTCCAGCACGCGGCGGATCGGGTTTTCTTTTTCCATCAGGTTTTTGGTGTGCAATTGGTCGAAAACGCAGGGCAGATTGAGGGTTTCGCCTTCGGCTTGAAAGGCTTGGCAGATGCGGTGGATGCTTTGGGCTTCGTTGAGGTTTTGCTGCATTTGGGTGTCGCTGCCGCGCAGTTGCACGACTTTGACCTGTTTGCGGTTTTGTCTGACGAGGGCTTTCGCCATGGCTTGTATGGTGTTGCTCCATTCGATGCCGATGCAGTCGCCGTCGCGCACCAGTTTTTCCAGCATGCGGGCGGCGGCTTTGCCGAGTTCTTGGCGCAGGCGGTCGAGGTCGTGCTCCGGCGGGCTGGGAATTAGGCGGACTTCGTCTAAGCGGTAGCGCTCTTGAATACGTTCGGCGAGTTCGTCCGTGTGTTCGCGCGGGTCGCAGATGCGGATTTGCACGAAGCCGAGGTCTTGCGCATGTTGCAGGAGTTTGGCGATGGTGGGGCGAGAGAGTCCCATAATGGCGGCAATGTCCTGCTGCGATTTGCCGCTTTGGTAGTAGAGTTTGGCGACATCCAAGGATTGGATGTCGCGTTTGCTGAGAGAATGCTCTTTAGCCATGCTCAGACGATGGCGGCTAATGCGGGATAGTCGGCAACAAAGGCGGCGCGCTCGTGGTAGGAGCTTTGCGTGCCTAGGCGGGTAACGGAGTCCGCGGCATAGCGGTTGGCGGCTTCGATGGCTTGCGCAATATCGCCCGTTTTCACATAAACATGGGAAAAGCAGCCGATAAAGGCATCGCCTGCGCCGGTGCTGTCCTGCGCTTTGACCGTGACGGCGGCAAAACGCCGTTCCTGCCCCTGTCCGTCAATCCATAAAGCGCCTTTTGCGCCGAGGGTAACGATGACGTTTTTCACGCCGGCGCGATGTAGGGCATGGGCGGCGTTTTTGATGTCGTCTTCATTATCGACCGGCATGCCTGTGAGCAAGGAAAGTTCGCTTTCATTGGGAATGATGAATTCGCAGCTTTTGACTTGTTCCAGTATCAAATCCGGTTGGGCGGGAGCGGGATTGAGCAAGACGGGGATGTTGTGCTTTTGCCCGAAACGAATCGCGGCATAGACGGTTTCCGTAGGAATTTCCAGTTGCAGCACAATCAGTTTGCATTTGAGGATGTCTTCTTCCGCGTTTTCGATATCCGCCGGACTGAGCAGATTATTCGCACCTTTTACGATGATAATCGCATTGCGCGATTCCGGATCGACAAAGATAGGGGCGACACCGCTGGAGGCTTCGCTTTTTAAGATGTAGCGGGTATCGATACCGTGTTTGCGAAAATTTTCAATGGTATTGTCGGCAAAAACGTCATTGCCGACGCGGGTCAGCATCAGAACTTTTGCGCCTAATTTGGCGGCAGCAACTGCCTGATTGGCGCCTTTTCCGCCGCAGCCCATTTTAAAATCGGGGGCTTCGATGGTTTCGCCCTCCGCCGGCATACGCGTGATGTAAGAAATGAGATCGACCATATTCGAACCGATAACGGCAATATCCATGATTACTCCTTAATTCCGGTGTTAACGCTGAAGCGGCGGCTTTCGCCGGCTTCGAGCCATTGCAATGTGCCTGCCGCTTCAGCGGCTTTGTAGCCTTCGGGGCGTGCGGTAGCAGGCAGCACAAAAGCGGCGACTTTTTGATCGGGATTGTGCAAAATCCAGCGTGTGGCGTGTGGGAATTCCCGGCTGGAAAAGCGCGTGCTAAAGGCAGTGCCATTGTCGGGATACTGCAATTCAAATTCCATCATCTCGCCGTATTGCGGCAGATTATCGGCGAAATAGACGATTTCCGGATCGTAGCATTGCGTTTTGTCCAACACATTGGCATCAATGCCGCCCTGCAAAATGGCTTCGTTGAAGGCTTGCCATTCAGGAGTCGGATGCAGGTGCGCCGGAATGCTGCGGCGCAATTGCAGGGCGTCGTCGGGAATATTTTGCCGCATGACGGCCTTGTCGATATAGGCGTAGTTCATATGGCACATATAAATCAACGGCATTTTTTGATAGGCAGAGAGGTTTTCTACCTGCATATTGATGTCGAAGCGCGCGCAGTCGGCGGCAAGACTGACGGAGGGACAGGCGCGGTAATGGTGCCCGAAACCGCGTACATATTCATATTCGCTGACTAGCTTGATGCGCTCGCCGTCGATGCATAAATAGGCGCAGTCCATTGCCGCGCAGGGAAATTCTCCGTGCAGCGGATGGTTGTCTTCGGGGGCAGGGCAGCCGCCGCTTAACAAGCCGGAATGGAAGGCAAAGCAGCCGTAAGTATCGACGATTTCCTGAGCGCGCTGCGGTTTATCAAACATATTGCCCATGCGCAGAGAATGTCCGTCAAAGACCGCATTCCAAATCATTTGTCCCATAAAGGGCAGGATTTCGATGTAACCGCGCGAATTTCGAATGGTCAAGCCGGCAATGTCTTGCGGGTAACGTTTTGTGCTGACGGAAAATTTTTCCGATTGCACAATGATTTGTTCTTGTGTTTTGAAGAGTTCCGGATACAGGTGCAAACGATACATGATTCACTCCTTTTAATTCAAAGCAGAACGGCTGAGGCGGTATTCTTGGTAAAAATATAGCCCTACCGCGATAAAACACAGCAAAGATACGGCAAATGCCAATTGCATTGAGCCTAAGCTGTCGGAAACAAAACCTTGAACTACCGGCACGACCGCACCGCCGATAATCGACATCACGATAACCGCGCCGCCGGTTTCCGTATGGCGTTTGTCGCTGATGGCATCCAAAGAGCGGGCATAAATAGTTGCCCAGCAAGGTCCGAACATGGCGGAAACGAAAATCGCCGCCCATACGGCGCTCATATTAGGCACGCAAATCACATAGAGCAAAGCTAAAGACCCTAAGAGGGAATAGCTCATTAAGACTTTATCTTCGTTGAATTTGGTCATCAGAATATTGGCGAGGAATTTGCCGAGGAAAAAGCCGACGAAAGCCCACACCATATAATTGGACGCCACGCGCTCATTCAGGCTGCTGTCGATTTGCAATGCCAATCGAATGGTAAAGGACCATACGGCTGTCTGCATGCCCACATAAAGGAATTGCGTCATAATGCCGCGTTTAAAGCGGCGGTTGCCGGCGAGATAGCTTAAGGTTTCGCTGATGCTGGCTTTGGATTCATGCGCGTCATGATCCAAGGGTTTGCAACGCGGAAACTGCGTAATCGCCACCACCGCCAACAGCAGCAGCAAGACCATGATGATAAATTGATAAGGCTGCAAAGTGCGTTGCAACATCTCGGCGGCAAATTGGCGCTGCGCCTCGCCTTCTAAAGCCTCCATTTGTTTGTGCAGGGCATCGCCGTCAGTGAAGATCAGATATTTGCCGAGCAAAATGCCACAGATAGAGCCGATGGGATAGAAAGTTTGCGAGATATTGAGGCGCAAAGTAGCTTTTTCTTTGGGTCCGATCATGGAGGAGTAGGTGTTGCAAGAGGTTTCCAAGAAAGACAAGCCCACTGCGATGGCAAATAAAGCCGCTAAGAAAACGGAATAAGTCGCCATATGCGAGGCGGGGAAAAAGAGCATGCAACCGCCGATATAGCAACTTAAGCCGATTAAGATACTGAGTTTATAGCTCCATTTGCGAATTACCCGACTGGCGGGAATGGCGAGCAAGAAATATCCGCCGTAAAAAGCGCTTTGCACAAAAGCGGAAGCAAAATCCGACAGGGTAAAAATCGATTTGAACTGCGTAATCAAAATATCGTTCAAACTCGCGGCAATACCCCACATCGGAAAACAAATCGATAACAAAATGTATTGAAACAATGGGGTGCGATTGAGATAGCCGTCCGGTAATTGCTCAACATTAGCTCTAATAATCATGACCTGTTCCTCCTTCTCCGCCCAATAATGCCACGCCGGCAGATGCACCGATGCGGTTCGCACCAGCCGCAATCATTGTCGCGAAATCTTCTGCGCTGCGAATGCCGCCGGAGGCTTTAACGCCGATGTCCGCGCCCACGCATTCGCGCATCAATTTCACTGCTTCGACAGTAGCGCCGCCGCTGGAAAAGCCTGTGGAGGTTTTGACGAAATCGACTTTCGCCGCTACCGCCGCTTGGCAGGCGCGACGGATTTCTTCTTCGCTGAGCAGGCAGGTTTCTAAAATGACTTTCACCAATGCGCCGTTAGCGGCTTGTACGACGGCTTTCATATCCGCTTCAACGCCCGCCCAATCACCGGCTTTTGCCAAGCCGATATTCATGACCATATCGACTTCGTCCGCGCCGTTTTTGACGGCTTCTTCCGTTTCAAAGGCTTTGAGGCTGCTGGTGTTCGCACCCAAAGGAAAGCCGATGACCGTGCAGACTTTTACATCGCTGCCTTGCAGACGTTGCTTGGCAAAGCTGACCCAAAAGGGATTGACGCAGACGGAACAAAAATCATGTTGCAGGGCTTCTTGGCATAATTGCTCGATTTGGGCTTGAGTGGCTTTGGCTGCCAGCAGGGTATGGTCGATGAATTTGCTTTTGCTCATAATTTTCTCCAGATAAAACGTGTGCTTAGGGTTGATTTTTACATATGTAAAAGATTACTCTTAAACATATGTAAAAAATATAAACTGCCGTAGGATTTTTCGCAAGCGCTTTGATAAAAATTTGTGTGTTTCAGAATAGAAATTGCCGCGCGATAAACCCTGCTTTATTACGGCGAATGCGCTAAGATGCCCTTTTCCACCATCCATGAAGAGCCAATGAAAACCTTAGCGGAACTACGGGCGCAGATTGATGCGCTAGACCAAGAGATTCTTGCCAAATTATCGCAACGCGCCCAATGCGCGCAGGCGGTGGGTGAGGTGAAAAAAGCCGAAGAGGGCGATAATATCGTCTTTTACCGCCCCGAGCGCGAGCGGCAGGTGCTCAACCGTTTGCAAGCCTTGAATCAGGGGCCTTTGCCCGATGCGGAGGTGGCGCGCCTGTTCCGCGAGATTATGTCCGCCTGCTTGGCATTGGAATTGCCGCTCAATATCGCTTATCTCGGGCCGGAAGGCACGTTTACGCAGGCGGCGGCTTTAAAACAATTCGGGCATTCCGTGACGACCAATGCCAAGCGTAGCATTGAGGAAGTGTTTAAGGCGGTGGAGACGGGCGATTGCCAATACGGCGTGGTGCCGGTGGAAAATTCTACCGAAGGCATGGTAACGCATACCTTAGACACGCTGGCACTTTCGCCGCTCAATATTTGCGGGGAAGTGCTGCTGCGCATCGAGCAGAATCTGCTCACGCATGAGGAGCATTTGGAGGCGGTGAAAGTGGTGTATTCCCACAGCCAATCTTTGGCGCAATGCCGCGTATGGCTGGCGGAGAATCTGCCCAATGTGGAAACCGTGATGGTGGGCAGCAATGCGGAGGCGGCGAAACGCGCGGCAAAAGAACGCCATAGCGCAGCGATTGCAGGGAAAATGGCGGCGGAATTGTATGAATTGCCTGTCCGCTATACCCATATTGAAGACAATAGCAGCAATACCACGCGCTTTTTAGTCATCGGGCGGCAATTTATCGAGAGCAGCGGCAATGATAAAACCTCGATTTTGGTTTCCTCGCATAACCGCCCTGGTTTGCTGTACAAATTGCTTGAACCGATTGGGCGGCACAATGTCAATATGACGCGCATCGAATCCCGCCCCAGCAAGCAGGGCATGTGGGAATATGTTTTTTTCATTGATTTGGAAGGGCATCAGAATGCGCCCGAAATGCAAGCATTGTTTGCCGAAATCCGCGATCAGGCGAGTTTGTTTCGGATTTTGGGCAGTTATCCGAAGGCGGGATAGATGGAAAAACAGCAAAAGTTAGCGGTATTAATTGATGCCGATAATGCCTCTGCCGCAGTAGCGGAGGAAATGTTTGCCGAAATTGCTAAATATGGCATCGCCAGCGTAAAGCGCATATATGGCGACTGGAGCAGCCCCACACTTGGCGGCTGGCAGAAAATTCTATTGAAATATGCCATTGTTCCTATGCAGCAATTTGCCTATACCAAAGGTAAAGATGCTACCGATATGGGGCTGATTATTGATGCGATGGATCTGCTTTATAGCGGGACATTTGACGGATTCTGTTTGGTATCGAGCGACAGCGATTTTACACCCTTGGCATCGCGTATCCGTTCAGCGGGGCTGACGGTGTATGGCTTGGGTAAAAAATCAACTCCCGAGGCGTTTCGCAATGCCTGCGATAAGTTTGTTTATGTGGAAAATTTGCAGCCAACACTAAATTCTGTCGCACAGGCGGTAATAGCGCCCCCAGTATTACCGGAAACTGCTGCCAATGCACCGATCACTCGGCAACCTATTGAAGGCGGATTAAAATCCTTGCTTTTTCAGGCTCTAAAAAATACTGCCGAAGACAGCAGCTGGTCATCAGTAGCACGGATCGGCAACTATTTAAATCAAACACATAGTGATTTTGATCCGCGCAGTTATGGCTATGTAAAGCTCTCTTCTATGCTAAAAGCCTTGGAAGGGGTGCAGCACCGCTATGATGATAATAACCGCAGCCAGATGTATTTCCGAAAAATTCCTTGGTCGGATTTTATTCCTAAAATTATCGAAGCACATCAGAAATTTGCAGATAAGAACGGGCGGGCGGATATCGCCACTATGGAAAAATACCTTCAGCCGCGTCTGGATATTGCCGCCTACGGCTTTGCGGATTTAAACGAATTGCTTGAAAAAATGCATCGCGCCAAAGTGGAAAACGGCAGAGTCAGCATATCGTTAGAAGAGAAAAAAGATGAGCAATAATGGTAATTTAGGCACGGTTGCCTTTATTGGTATCGGCTTAATCGGCGGTTCATTGGCTTTGGCATTGCGTCAGGCGCAGGCGGCGGAGCGGATTATCGCTCTGGATAATGATGCGCGAGCCTTGGCGGCGGCACAGAATTTGGGCGTGATTGATGCGCCGGCGCAGTGGGCGGATTTGGCGGCGGCAGATGTGATTGTCTTGGCAACGCCGGTCGATGCTTTGTTTGCCGTCTGTGAGCAATTGGCGGCATTGCCGCTGAAAGAAACCGTCGTGATGACCGATGTGGGCAGCACCAAGGCCTCTGTCTTGAGCGCGGTGGAACAGGCATTCGGCACCGTGCCGCCCTTTTTCGTGCCGGCACATCCGATTGCGGGACGGGAAAAAAGCGGCGTTGCGGCGGCAAGCGGCGATTTGTTCCTGCGCCGCAAAGTGATTTTAACGACCTTGGCGCAGACCGATAACCGCGCTTTGGGCGTGGTCAGCCGTTTATGGCATAGCGCAGGGGCTTTGATTAGCCAAATGTCGGTGGCGGAACATGATGCGATTTTGGGCGCGACCAGCCATCTGCCGCATGTTTTGGCGTATCTGTTGGTCGATATGCTCGATCAGGATTTGCAGCATGAGGCGATTTTTTCCTATGCGGCGGGCGGTTTTCGCGATTTTACCCGCATCGCTTCCAGCAGTCCCGTGATGTGGCGCGATATCTGCCTGCACAATCCGCAGGAAATCGCCGTCTTATTGCAGCAATACCGCCAGCGTTTGCAGCAATTCGAGCAACTCTTGGCGGCAGGCGACGGCGAGGCAATCGAGCGGATTTTCGGCCGCGCCAAAGCCGCGCGCGATGCGCATTATTTGTCGGAAATATAGCGGCGGATAATGGTTTGCAAGATGTCAGCCGCTCGGTCATAGGCGGCTTAAGCTATAGCTTCTTCAGATTAAAATGAGACAATAAAAATTTTCAACATATTGAAAAACATTTCAATATGTTGTGTTAAGGCGTATCATTTTAATCTGAAGAGACTATACAATGCCGCTTTTTTCACAGGGACACTATGCAACAGACCACTATCGCGCCTTGGCGCGGCAACTCGGCGCTTTTATTTTCGCGCCCAAGGTTTAGCTCTTTATTCTCATTGGCTCTTCTCAATGAAAGTAGCGCTGGCACGATTGAAGATCCGCAGCCCGTCATCACGCCTAGTGTAGAACCGCTTTCCCTGACGGCGCAAGACATCGCCCGCCTGCATCAGGAGCTGGCGGAAATCAAAGCCCTGCTCAAAGAACGACAGGCGTGATTGATATGTTGAGTGAAGCGCTTCAATATGGGAATCTTGCATTCGCAGTTGCCGATAACATAAGATGCCGCTTCTATTTCCCACAGGAGCACATATGAACCCTTCGACTATTCTGCAATACATCAAAAAAGAACTCTGCGACGGCTGGAAACCCTTTGAATTGTTTTGGTTAGCCGTCTTTCTCATCGCGCAAATCGTCGCCTTTATCCTGCAGCCCGACTCATGGCTTGCCATGATTTCGGGCATTGCCGGCATATTGTGTGTCGTATTTGTCAGTAAAGGCAAAATCAGCAATTACTTCTTCGGGCTTATCTTTGCCTACACCTATTTCTATGTGGCGTGGAAAGCCAACTATCTGGGCGAAATGAACACTGTGCTTTATGTTTATATCCCCGCGCAATTTATCGGCTATTTTGTCTGGAAAGCCAATATGCAGAAAGACGGCGCGGGCGAAGCGGTTATCGCTAAAAAACTCGCTCTCAAAGGCTGGCTTATCCTGATTGCTACTCTTGCCGTCAGCACCTTCTTATTCGTGTTGGCGCTGCGGGCGGCGGGCGGTAGCTCCACAGGACTGGACGGCATGACTACCATGATTACCGTCGCCGCCCAGCTGCTGATGATACTGCGTTACCGCGAACAATGGATTTTATGGATTACGCTCAATATTTTATCCATCATTCTCTGGGCGGAAAATCCGGCTATGTATTTAATGTACATCGCCTATCTGCTGAACTCCGCCTACGGCTACTATAATTGGACGAAACTGCAAAAAGCCTAAATCGACAAGCGGAATTTCTACGGTGTAAACCGTATTAAGAAGAAATCGCTGCCAAAACGGCTTAAGCCGATGCTGCATTCAGATTGCCTGAACAGCCGCGATAAATGCGGCATCGGCGGCGCAATTTTTTTCGTGATGCGTTATGCTGCACGTTTTTCATCAAAATTTCCTTACTGGTTGAAACCCCTCCCTTTAGGGAGGATAATCTTGTGGGAGAGGTGTAACCTCTTCCAATTCAGGGCAACACGTAGGGCGACGCTTTATGTGTCGCTCTGTGTGTTGAAACATAAAGATAGGAAGAAATGGCTTTAACATGGAAAAGTTCGCCGGTAGCGGCGCTTGAGGGTGCATTGCGCGTGCCGGGGGATAAATCAATTTCGCATCGTGCGATTATGCTCGGCGCTTTGGCGGAGGGACGCACGGAGGTCAGCGGTTTTTTGGAGGGCGAGGATTGTTTGGCGACGATGCGCGCTTTTCAGGCGATGGGCGTGCCGATTGCGCATCATGGTCAGGGGCGCGTGAGTATTGACGGGCAGGGTTTGCATGGTTTGAAAGCACCGGCTCAGGTCTTGGATGTGGGCAATAGCGGCACGAGTATGCGTTTAATGGCGGGGGTTTTGGCAGGGCAGGCTTTTGACAGCGTTTTGGTCGGCGACAACTCTTTGATGAAGCGTCCGATGCGCCGCGTGACCGAACCTTTGGCTTTGATGGGGGCGTCGATTGAAACGACGGAGAGCGGCACCGCGCCTTTGCGGATTCAAGGTCGCCCTTTGCAGAGCATTGATTACACTTTGCCGGTGGCAAGCGCGCAATTGAAATCTTGTCTGTTGCTCGCCGGTTTGTATGCGGAGGGCGAAACGCGGATTACGGAAATCGGTATCAGCCGCGATCATAGCGAGCGGATGTTGGGCGGTTTCGGTGTGCAGATTGCCCAATCGGGCGCAACCTTGAGCATTCGCGGCGGGCAGACTTTGCGCGGCTGCGAAGTGGTCGTGCCGGGCGATGTGTCTTCGGCGGCGTTTTTTATTGTCGCCGCTTTGATTGCCGAGCGCGGCGAGGTTTTGATTGAAAATGTGGGCATGAATCCGACGCGTTCGGCGGTTGTGGAGATTCTGCAAATGATGGGCGGCAAGATTCTGATTGAAAATGCACGCGAGGCGGGCGGCGAGCCGGTGGCGGATTTGCGGGTCTGCGCTTCCGCTTTGCAAGGAATTGAAATTCCAAAACATTTAGTGCCGATTGCCATTGATGAGTTTCCGATTTTATTTGTCGCTGCCGCTTGTGCGGAGGGTGAAACCCTTGCCGGCGATTTGGCGGAATTGCGCGTGAAAGAGAGCGATCGTTTGGCGGCGATGGAGGCAGGGCTGAAAGTTTTGGGTGTGGATTGCCAAGCAGGACAAGACAGTATGCACATTCGCGGCAAAGGGGGCACGGCATTTTCAGGCGGCGTGATTGACAGCTTGGGCGATCACCGCATTGCCATGAGTTTTGCGGTGGCGGCTTTGCGTAGCGCGGCGGCGATAGAGATTCGAGATTGCGATAATGTAGCGACTTCTTTTCCGAATTTCCGCGATTTGGCGCAGGGTATCGGTATGCAGATTGAGGTAAGCGATGCGTAAGATTGTAACGATTGACGGCCCGAGCGGCGTCGGTAAAGGCACAATTTGCCAGCGTTTGGCGCAAACCCATGATTTGGCGTATTTGGATAGCGGCGCTTTGTATCGTCTGAGCGCTTTGTTTGTGCAGGCGGCAGGTTTGACTGCGGCAGGCGAAGCGGAGCAAGCGGCTTTGCTGGCGCAGATGAAGGTACATTTTGAAGTGCAGCCCGACGGCGTGGCGGCTTTTTTAGACGGGCAAGCTGTGGGAAGCGAATTGCGTTTGGAAAGCACGGGGCAATTGGCTTCGCAATTGGCGGCAAAACCGGCGATTCGCGCCGCTTTGCTGGGCTTTCAGCGCCAATTTGCCGCCGATAAGGATTTGGTGGCGGACGGTCGCGATATGGGTACGGTCGTCTTTCCCGAGGCGGCTTTGAAGATTGTTTTGGAGGCGAGCGCGGAAGCGCGTGCAAATCGTCGTTATAAGCAGTTGATAGCGAAAGGAGAAAGTGTTACTCTAGCCGCCCTCAAAAATGAGATTGCCGAGCGCGATGCGCGCGATCGCAATCGTGAGGTAGCGCCGTATGTGCCAGCTGCTGATGCGGTGCTGATTGATACTACCGATTCATCGGTAGATGCGGTGTTTGAACAGGTCAATGCCCTGTTTCAGGCGCGTTTTTTTTAATTTAACATTGATACACAGGTCCAGATTACATGGCAGAATCATTTGCAGAACTTTTTGAAAAAAGTATTGAAACAACCGAGCTCAAGCCCGGTGCGATTATTAAGGCGGAAGTCATCGAAATCGGTAAAGAATTCGTGGTACTGAATGCCGGTTTGAAATCGGAAGGTTTCATTCCCGTCGCGCAATTTACAAACGACAAAGGGGAAATCACCATCAATATCGGTGATGAAGTCGAAGTCGCTTTAGAGGCATTGGAAAATGGCCACGGCGAAACCCAAATTTCTCACGAAAAAGCGCAACGTATCCGTACTTGGGAAATCCTTGAGCAGAAATTCCGCGATGAAGAAACCATTACTGGCGTGGTATCTAGCCGCGTGAAAGGCGGCTTTACCGTTGATGTGGAAAGCGTTAAAGCCTTCCTGCCGGGTTCATTAGTCGATGTGCGTCCGGTTAAAGACCCCAGCATCATCGAAGGCAAGGAAATTGAGTTCAAGATCATCAAACTGGATCAAAAACGCAACAATATCGTGATTTCTCGCCGCGCAGTACTGGAAAAAGAGTACAAAGAAGAGCGCGAAGAAGTCTTGAAAAATCTGCAAGAAGGCGATGTGGTCAAAGCAGTGGTTAAAAACCTCACTGACTACGGTGCATTCTTGGATTTGGGCGGCGTTGACGGCTTGCTGCATATCACGGATATGGCATGGAAACGTGTGAAATATCCTTCCGAAGTGGTAGAGATCGGTCAAGAAGTGGAAGTTAAAGTCCTGAAATTTGACCGTGAGCGCGGTCGCGTTTCTTTAGGTATGAAGCAATTGGGCGACGATCCTTGGGCAGATATTGCACAACGTTACCCGGCCAACTCTACTTTGAGCGGCAAAATCACCAATATTGCCGATTATGGCGCTTTCGTTGAAATCGAAGACGGCGTAGAAGGTTTGGTACACGTTTCTGAAATGGATTGGACGAACAAAAACGTTAACCCGCGTAAATTCGTTTCTGTCGGTCAAGAAGTGGAAGTGATGATTTTAGAAATCGACGGCGAACGCCGCCGCATCTCTTTAGGCATGAAACAATGCCAGCCGAATCCATGGGAAGAATTCGGCAAGCATCATAATCAAGGCGAGCATGTCAAAGGTCAGATTAAATCGATTACCGATTTCGGTATCTTTATCGGCTTAGACGGCGGCATTGACGGTTTGGTGCATTTGTCTGATTTGTCATGGGACGAAAGCGGCGAAGAAGCCGTGCGTGCTTATCAAAAAGGTCAGGAAGTCGAAGCGATTATCCTCGGCATCGATGCTGAGCGCGAACGCATTTCTTTAGGCGTTAAGCAATTGAAACAAGACACCTTCTCTCAATTCACCTCAGCCAATGGCCGCGGTGCGATTGTCAAAGGTAAAGTTATTGAAGTCGATGAGCGTCAAGCAGTTGTTGAATTGGCAGAAGGCATTAACGGCATTCTCAAAGCTTCCGAAGCCTCGATTGAGCGTGTGGAAGATTTAAGCAAGCTCTTAAGCGTCGGTGATGAAGTAGAAGCTAAAGTGTTGAACGTTGATCGTAAAAACAAAAACTTAAGCCTCTCTGTGCGTGCCAAAGACGTGGCGGAAGAAAAAGCGGTCATTCAAGACTATACGCGCAAAGAAAGCCAAGCCGGCACTTCTTTGGGCGATATTTTCAAAGAGTTGGAAAACTCTGATAACTAATCTCATCGTGGCAAAGCGCTCTATGGCGCTTTGCTTTATATAAGGAAATCGCATGACCAAATCCGAGCTGATTGAACGCTTGAGTTTGAAGCATCCGCAGCTAAAAGCGCAAGATGTGGAAGAAACAATCAAGCTGATTATTGAAAAAGTATGCCAAAGCCTTGAAAAAGGCGACCGCGTAGAAATCCGTGGTTTTGGGAGCTTTTCTTTGCATTATCGTGAGGCGCGCACTGGCCGTAACCCTAAAACGGGCGAATCAGTGAAAGTGCCTGCAAAATCTATTCCTTATTTCCGTGCAGGCAAAGAACTGCGTGAGCGGGTAGATGAAAGCTAAGCGAGGAATGAAAAAACCATCGCTTTCTTTATGGCAACGCCTTTTTAAGGCGTTGTTTTTATTTTGGCGGCGGACAAACGGCAGTGCAAGAAAACAAAGCGGCAGTTGGCCGATTTTTGTGTTTAGCGGCATCGGGCTATTGCTTATCAATGCCTGTTTTCCGAGTGCGAAACCTTATGATCAAGCCTTTGAGGCATCGCCGCAGAACATTGATTGCCGTCTAGATCGCGTGTTAGACGGCGATACGGTCACTGCTTATTGCCAGAACCGCTATCTTTCTATTCGATTGCTGGGCATTGATGCGCCGGAAAAAGGGCAAATCCCTTGGGGCGAGCAATCACGACAAGCCTTGCAAAGGCTGATGAGAACAGAATTTAGCCTCTTGTCGCAGGGCAAAGACATTTATCAGCGGCAATTGGGCGTGATTATGGTGCAAGGGCGGGATATTAATTTGGCGATGCTTGCGCAAGGACAGGCGGTGCTTTATCGCAGCAAAGAGACGCCGACAGCTTATGCGGCGGCGGAAAAAGCCGCGCGCACGCAGAAAATCGGCGTGTGGGCGCAAAAAGGTGCGCAGCAAAATCCTAGCCGTTGGCGGAGAGAACATCAGTAGCATAGGTTTTAAGCATTTTTGTATAGTCGAAGAATTGAAAAAGTATTACGGACTTGGCTCGCCTTGCCCTACGCTCTTGTGCTGTCTGCGGCTCGCCGTCTTGTACTATAGTCGATTCATGATAAATACGAACATTATATTTTTAACCTTAGCTTAGGTGTTTATGCCGGAAAGCACACGCCATGATAAATTGTGTTGGGTGTAAATATCTAAACCACTAATTTATAAGGAAGTAGGTCGGATTCTTGAATCCGACAAATTGATATTTTAAGTAATGTCTAATACAAGTATCTGACCTACCCGATTGAAAAATGATTGATTTTGCCATGAATTGACTATACTTTTTCGCTTCTCCGCCTATAGTCAATTCATGACAAAGGCGAATGCTTGAACTCAGATTCTCTATTTTTAATCCGATAGCTAAGTCGAGAGCTGTTCTGAATAGGCGATAATTGATTATTTCTCCGCTTTTCCGACCATATCGTCTAACCATACGGCAAGACGGGCGTATACAGGCTCAGGATTAATTTCATGAAAAATCTCATGATAATAACCCTCAAAACAATGCGCCTGCACCAGCGGAGGACTCTTGCGGGCAAATTCCGTACTGCCTTTGGCATCGACCAAAAAATCCGCGCCGGCATAAAGCAGCAAAGTCGGCACTTGCCAATCTTGGGCATGCGCTCTCGCCGCCTCGCCGGCAGCCAAAATAAAGCCCGACAGACTGCCGCTGATTTTTTTATGGCACAAAGGGTCGTTTTTTAATTGAGCATTGACCTCGTCGCGATGGCTGACTTTCATCGACAAATGATGCGTAATCACCAAATGCGGCGCCAGCGCCTGCAAAGCGCGGCTACCCAGCTTTGACAACACCGTCATATGCGTTTTCAAAGCCGGCGAGGACAAGACGGCATAATCCGGCGCTTCTTCGCCGCCCTGATATTGCACCAGATAATCCGCCACTACCGCACCGCCCATACTGTGTCCGAACAAAATCAGCGGCAAATCGGGTGCTAAGCGGCGCAGCTCCTGCCGCATACTGCGCAAATCTTCCACCAGCCGTTGAGGAGTATCGAGATCGCCGCGCCTGCCTTCGCTTCTGCCATGCCCGTATTGGTCATAAGCAAAAACATTCAGCCCCATGCGCAGAAAATGCGAAATAATATCCTCATACCGCCCGCTATGCTCGCCGATACCGTGCACCAGTAAAAGCTGCGCGCGCGGATGCGTCGCCTGAAACCGCCGCCAATACAGACGATGCCCCGCCGCTTGCGGCAAATAGCCGCCATCTGAATCATGATTCATAAAACTATCCTTGCAATCTCACGACAAACGCCGCACTATAAGCCCAGACAATTATTGTATAGGAGAAATCATGGCGAATTTGCGCATTTTTCTTAATCTATTATGGGTCATTTTAGGCGGTCTGATTATGGCGCTCGGCTGGGCATTCGCAGGCGTATTGATGGTAATCACCATCATCGGACTGCCTTGGGCACCCGCCTGCTTCCGCATCGCGCGCTTTACACTCTGGCCTTTCGGCTATCAAGCCGTAGCGCGCGAACAGCATATTGCGGCGGAAGCCGTGGGCTGCTTGGGCAATATCATCTGGCTGATATTGGCAGGCTGGTGGCTGGCATTAGGACATCTGACACTGGCAATCGGCTATTTCGTCAGCATCATCGGCATACCCTTCGGCTGGCAGCATGTCAAAATGCTGCGCATCTCCCTCGCCCCCATCGGCATGAAAATCGAAGCCATACCCGAGCAAAATTAGGAAAACAGCATAATGCGACAGCTCTTGTTCGACACAGAGACTAATTAAAAATTCTCTCAATATGAGTTGAAAACAACCATAACACCAAAACAAAACCATTAAAATGATTATTTTTACTACAAAAACAGGATAGTGCGAGGCAAAAACCAATACCCTAAAGCATCTTGAATTTCGGTTGGTAAATGCGCTAAAATAAGCTTCCTTTTGATTTAGACTCTGATAATCAAGATAAGCAAATCAAAATACAGTATCATGAATCATCTTTTCCTTATAATGATGGAAGGGGGTTCATAAAAAAATAAAGATTTATATTGGAGAATACTTTTTTATTATAGTCTTTGTACATAGTATAAAAATTAGATTTAGGTAAATGGATACATAATCTACAATAAAAATGCTTAAATATAGTATTTCTAGCTTATATATATAAGCTGGAAATCAAAATATAATCATTATAAATTAAACTAAGTTAATTTTATCTACCTTTGATAGAAATGACAAAAGTTTTTTATTTCGATATTAGTAACGATTATCGTGGTTCATTGATGTAGTTTATGACAAATAGCACTGCACTAAATCATAAATTTTTATGGAGTAT
The DNA here is from genome assembly GCF_900460215.1 of Suttonella indologenes. Taxonomy (NCBI): domain Bacteria; kingdom Pseudomonadati; phylum Pseudomonadota; class Gammaproteobacteria; order Cardiobacteriales; family Cardiobacteriaceae; genus Suttonella; species Suttonella indologenes. The sequence continues at coordinate 579,304 of NZ_UHIA01000003.1, read as the reverse complement.
TTTATAACATATACCCTATTGTCTTTTAAAAAATATTAACTGTATTTATGACACAAAATTATCTTCTTTATTCCTTTAAATTGAAATATCTTTTTAATAGTAATTTAGGAACCATTCATGCACAAAAATGCCTTAATTTTTCTAATGTTAATATTAGTAGGTTGTTCGCCCGAATCAGAAAGCAATGTTGAACCTTCTAAACAAACTCAAATAAATCATAATATTGTGCCGACAGATAATGCTGATTGGGCTTTAAAAAATGCAGATATTATTTTTTCCAGCACAAAAATAGATAGCAAAGGAAATCACATTGAAGAAATGGGAAATTTTACTGAATACTCTGCCTTTTTTAATAAAAAAGGGCAATTTAAATTAGAAATTGATTTAGCAAGTGTTAATACAAATATTATTATCCGTGACCAAAGAATTAGAGACTGGTTATTTGAAACAGAAACTTTTACAACAGCCTCTATTACATCCAATTTAGATGCGGAACAGATAAATCAATTAAAACTTAACGAGTCAATTCAAATTACACAGCCAATTACATTAGATTTACATGGTATACAATCTAATTTAGATGCAGATCTAATAATCACTAGAATTGAACCATCAATATTATCAGTAAAAACGAACCAACCTGTTATACTAAGCGTAGCAAATTTTGGCATGAAAGATGGTCTACAAAAAATGACAGAAGTTATGAATTTATCTGAAATACTTCCCGACATTCCCATTACATTTAAAGGTGAATTTTTTCGTCCATTATGATTAATTATCAATGTGATTATTCTACGCAAGGTTAAATTTTATGAAAAAAATTATTTTTATATCTCTAATTGCTTTAGTGTTTAGTTCTTGTAAAGATAAAAACATAGAGAAGAATGCTACTATCCCAGAAAGAGAAAACTTATCTACGCAGGAGATAATTAAAGTTGGGTTTATTTCATCTGCAACAGATAATGCACCGTTAAATTATGTTGATGAGCATGGTAAGATTCAAGGGTTTGAATATGATATTTTACAGGAAATTGCAAAAAGAAACAGTTATAAGTTTGAATATAGGTATCAACCAAAAAGTCATTTATTTGATAGCTTAAGAAATAAGCAATATGATATTTTATCAGGGAGTATCGGCATTACTGAAGAAAGAAAAAATCAATATGCAATGACTATTCCTTATTTAGATGCATATCCAATTACAATTATTAGCAAGGATAGAAAAATTAAATCACTTAAAGACTTAAAAGACAAATCTGTTAGTATAAAAAACAGCCCTATGGATGGTTTTTATAATATATTACACACCTACAAAGAAAGTGAAAAATTAGACATCCACTATACAGGTAGTGATTGGCTTGCTATTAAAAATGTAATCAAAGATGAAACAATTGCAGCAATTAGCAACTCTTTTGTAATACCTTATTTTGTTGAGAAATATTCTGATAAAAACACTCCTTTGTATTTTTCAATTGATTATAATTACCCACAGGAATATTATGGGTTTTTATTGAATAAAGAAAATTCTCAATTAGTAGAAAATATAAACAAAGCCTTGACAGATATGAAAGCTGATGGAACTTATCAAACTATTTTTAAAAAATGGTTTTGAACATTCTGACCCCATATATTATTTATAATTAATCATATAGTCGGAGAAGTGAAAAAGTACAAGGCGGTGAGTCGCAGACAGTACAAGAATGTACGCGCCTTAGCGCGTAGCTAATTGGAAAATCATGGCTTCCGCTTGGCAGGCAAAGGCGAAACCGGCTTTCAATCGGTAGCCTTCCTCTGTGGCTTGAATCTCGCTGCTGATTTGGCAAGGCTCGCTTTCGGCGGCTCTGGCTTTTTGGGTGAGAAAATCGAGCGCAGCTTGCGCCTGCGCCTGTTCGGCAAAATGCTGATCGATTTCTACCAGGCATTCGCTGCCGTCAATGATGCTGCCGATTTCTACGCAGCAGCAGCAGTTAATCACTTCTTCCGGATTGCTAGTTTCGCTCATTGTATGCTCCATGATGTAAAAATGTGCTCCGAGGGCTGATTATACTACTTTTCAGCACCGATTGCGGAAATATTTTATGAAATATGAGACTGTTTTCATCCTTATTGATAAATCATTGTTATTGATTAAAGATTTCAAGACAAGGATTTTTCGCGCAAAAAATTTTTTGTCTGGTGTTTGACAAGGCTTTTTTTAGCCATAATAATTTAAATACGATAAATATTTTACTTTATGGTTTTCGGCATGATGCCGATTTTTTTCTTTCGAAAGAGTGCCGTAATTGCCATGATTACGACAGCATGGATTTCTCAAAAATGCGGGTGACTTCGCAGATGGTGATGCGTCGCGCGGCGGAAAACAATACCAGCTGTATCGATTGCCATAAGGGCATCGCGCATCAATTGTCCGATATGAAAGGAGCGCATAATCCTTTGTTTGATACTTTGGTGTCTGCCGCACACGGGTTGACGCTTGAAAATCAGCAGTAATATTACAACGTCTCGCCGCAGGATTTGTTTGCCGACGAGGCTTTAGGCAAGAATATCGGCGCTTTGGAAATCGCTACGCCGGTGAAGGTCTTGCAATCCAAAGGCGATGCGGTGCAAATCGAGCTGGATTTGTGGCGTAAAAACAAAGGTTTCGGACGGGTGTTGTACAGCAATTTCGGTTTAAATATTACCGCAGCAATTTTGGATAAGGATTTCGCCACCGCTGACGGCAATATCCGCATCAATGAGAGCAAAGAAGACGAGCTGACCGGTTTGGAATGGCAGCAAGACGCAAACCGCGCCACGATAATAGCAATTACCAAGGCTACAGCGCCACCATTCCTGTGGCGCGCGTGATTGATGCCTTGCTTGAACCGGGCAAAGAAATCCGTTTCAACGGACATACCGTCAAACTGCCGCCGTATAAAATGGCAATTTTTTCCGGTTGTAACCAATGGCATCGCCATCAAGACCGCAACCGCATGAAAAAAGCCTATTTGGAACTGGAAACCGTCGTCGCGGTGGACTACAACTGGACGGCAACCTGCCGCTTTGCGGATTTGGTTCTGCCTGCCTGCACGCCCTACGAGCGCAACGACATCGACGCCTACGGCTCTTACAGCAACCGCGGCATCATCGCCATGCAAAAACTGGTCGATCCGCCCTACCACTCGCGCTCCGACTTCGACATCTGGCGCGAATTCTGCAAACGCATGGGACGCGACGAAGAATACAGTCGCGCCATGAACGAAATGCAATGGGTCGAGCATCTTTACGAAGAATGCCGCGCCGACAACGGACGCAAAGACTTCCACATCCCGCCCTTTGAGGAATTCTGGCAAAAAGGCTACGCCCTATTCCCTGAAGGCAAACCTTGGGTACGCCATGCCGACTTCCGCGAAGACCCTGAAGTCAATGCCTTGGGTACGCCTTCGGGATTTATCGAAATCTACAGCCGCAAACTCGCCTCATTCGGCATGAGCGACTGCAAAGGACACCCCATTTGGATGGAAAAAACCGAACGCTCGATGGGCGGACGCCAATCCGACAAATACCCGCTGTGGCTGCAATCCGCACACCCCGACACCCGCCTGCACTCGCAAACCTGCGAATCGGAAACACGCCGCGCCATTTATACCGTGCAAGGACGCGAACCCATCTACATCTCGCCTGAAGACGCCACAAAACGCGGTATTCAAAACGGCGATTTGCTGCGCGTCTTTAATGACCGCGGACAATTGCTTGCCGGCGCAGTCGTCTCGGACGACTTCCCCGCTAATGTCGTGCGGATTCAAGAAGGCGCTTGGTACGGGCCGACAGGCGCGGAAATCGGCGCTTTGGATACCTCGGCGACCCCAATACCCTGACCATCGACATCGCCGCCTCCGAACTCTCGCAAGGACCGAGCGTCAACACCTGCCTCGTGGAAATTGAAAAATACACAGGCGAAGCGCCGACAGTAAGCGCATTCGGCGGGCCGACGTATGTGAATTTACAAGGCGAGGTTGTAGAACCGCATTAATCGCAACATAACAGCGGGCATCTGCCCGCTGTTTTCTGTCAAAATCCAATCCACTCACATGAACGACAATAAACCGTACACAACATTTGAAGACAGCTTTTCCCTCATCGCCGCGCAACGCGCCCTCATCTACCAATGGTTTGCCGACTGGCTAGCCGTCGAACGCAGCGCGGCGGACTTAGCCCGCTACCAAAGCCCTGCCGCCGCCCAACTCTGGGAATATTTCGCAGCCTGCGGACTGGAGCAAGAAAGCCGACACATGCAGCAAGCGCTTAATGAAGCCCTCAGTTTTCCGGACCGCCGCTTGGAAATCGCGGCGGATTTTGCCGCCGCCTTCCTACTCGCCGCCGACTACTGCGCCACACCTTATGCCTCTTGGTATGTGGAAGCCGATAAAAAACTCTACGGCGATGCGGAAAAGCGCATGCGTGCATTTCTACGAGAACAGCAACTGCAAATTCATAGCGATTTCAAAGAACCTGCCGACCATTTGGCGGTCTTTCTGGCGGTCTTCGCCCATTGGCTGCAAACAGAACGGCAAGCGCCGACAAACGCCGCCGCAGAACAAGCCCGCTTTCTCGAAGAAGCCCTGCTTAATTGGCTGCCGCTATGGGAAGTGCGCTGCCGCCAACTGCACTTGAAAACCAAAGTCTATCCCGCCCTTGCCGCGCTTTTGCTCGCCTTTGTGCAAGCTGACAAAGCCTATTTGCGCGGAGAATAAGGGCTGTTTTGGAGAGTTAAAAACTACTGAGCATAGTCTTGTTTTGTATGTTTTTTCGGCTTCTCTGAGGATAGTTTATGCAAACATGAAAAATGCTGCGCTTAAGCTTTCTCTGATATGAGATATGCTTAAGCGCAGCAGTAATTAAGTCTTTGGGCTAGAGAGCGTCGAAGAATTGAAAAGTATGAAGGACTTGACTCGCCTTGCTGTGCGCTCTTGTACTGTCTGCGGCTTGCCGCCTTTACTAATTTCCACTTCTCCGACGATAGTTTGCGTCTTATTTCTGCAGGGCAGATACTTTTATCTCTACCTTCCACTCGGGTTTGGCAATTAGGGCTTGCACGCAGGCACGCGCAGGCGCATTGTTTGAATCCACCCAAGCATCCCAAGCAGCATTCATTTCATCATAATCTGCCATATCCGTTAAAAAAATAGTGGCTTCCAGCAGATGGCTTTTATCCGAACCGCATTGTTCAAGCCATTGATCAATTTGTGCTAAAACTTCTTCTGTCTGGGTTTTGACGCTTGCATCCAGACTTTCCGGCACCATGCCGGAGAGAAAAATAAAACCCTTTGCCACTACGGCTTCCGATAAACGTTGATTGCTGCCGAGTCTTTGAATTGTGCTCATACTTACTCCTTATCTTTAGCGCTTAGCGGGGGATTTCTGCTTCGCGCTTAAACCATTGCTGATAAATTTTCTGATAACTGCCGTCATCAATCAATTGCTGCAATCCGGCATTGATTTTATCGCGCAAAGGAGCGTGCTGCGGCGAAATAATGAAATACAGTTTGTATTTTTTATAACGCGCACCTTCTAATTCATGAATACTGAAAGTCAAATTAGGAAATTGTGCGGCATAATATTCGCTTGTTTCACGGCTGCCTAATAAAGCCTCCGCTTTGCCTCTTGCAAATTCTCTAAAGGCGAGAAAACTGGTTTTTTGCAGATTGAGTTTGCTTTTATCATCGGCGAATAAAGTCAGCAAATCTTCGGCATAACTTGTGTCATCTTGCGTGGTGACGGTTAAATGGCTTAAATCGGCAAGATGAGCGATTTTTTGCGTATTAGTTTGAGTCATGACCACATCATGACCATAAGCATAGGGGGCAGAAAGTAAATTATTTCCTTCTTCATCTTCACCAAAACCCGCCGCGCCGATATGATGGTTGCCTGCCTCAAGACCTGAAATAATTTCATTCGTAGGTCTAGCAATAAACTCTATAGTAAAGCCTTGTTTTTCGGCAATTGCTTTTAAAATATCTACGTCAAAGCCGATGGGAATGCCATTTTCATCGGAAAAATCAAAAGGCGGATAATTCGGCTCGACGAGTGCGGTGTAGCTTTCACCTGTCGTCTGCGCCGATAAGGAAAACAGGCTGAAAGCCAAGGAAGTTGCCAGTAATCTCTTAAACATATTCATTCTCCATATTAAATTTGAAATTAATAATCAATAATATTTTTAGCATTCTAAAAAAGAAAAGTCAATCGATTAGACGGTGGATTTATTATTGTCAAAATAATATAGTCTTTAAAAGGTTTTTATTTCAATAAAAATAATTTGAATCTATTTTGCACTTGATATAAATCAAGTGCTGAAAAACCTGTTATCATTTATGATAAATCGACTTATTTAGCTTAGGATTGTCATGATTATCGAGCGCGGACAGATTCAGCAGGGCGGCAAATGGCGCGGCGCATTGTCTTATGTGTGGGGGATTTTTCCTGCCCTTGCCACGATTGCCGGCGTGTTTGCGCTGTGGCATTTGTCTTACGAGCATTTGGGCGCGCTGATTTTGCCGACGCCTTTGGACGTATTGCGGCGCGTGTTCGGCATTTTGCAGGAAACCTTAGGGCGGGAAACCATTGCCACAACGATGTATCACGGCGCTTACGGCTTGTCTTTGGCAATCATATTAGGCATTAGCGGCGGTTTATTGGCGGGCATGAGCCGCACTTTAGCGCTCTTGCTGCGTCCTTTGATTACGCTGTTACTGGGTATGCCGCCGATTGTCTGGATTGTACTGGCGATTTTCTGGTTCGGCATGGGCTCGACCAGCGCAATTTTCACGGTAGCGATCACGGTTTTGCCGATGCTCTTTGCTGCGGCGATGATGGGCATGATGAGCATGAGCGAAGAATTGAAAGAAATGCTGAAAGTGTATCGTCTGCCTTTTGCGGCACGCCTTAAGCAATTGTATTTGCCGCATTTAAGCCAGCAATTGCTGCCGGCTTTGATTGTTGCCACCGGTTCGGGTTTGAAAATTACCGTGATGGCGGAGCTTTTGGGCGGTAATCAAGGCATCGGCTCGGCATTGGCAAGTGCGCGCGCGATGTTGGACACCACCGACGTCATGGCTTATGTGATTATCATCATCTCATTGATTATGTTTGTAGAATACGCGCTCTTAGAACCGCTGAAGCGTTGGATTCTGCCTGTCCGCAGTCGGGGAAATTAAGATGCTTATCGCTAACGCTATTAGTATAGAACTCATGACCGCGCCGATTATCGACAATCTGTCGTTTCAGATTGCGCGCGGCGAATGTCTTTGCTTTGTCGGGCCGTCCGGCTGCGGCAAAACCACCGTCTTGCGCGCGATTGCCGATTTGCAAACCCTGAAAAACGGCAGTATCAGCCATGATTTTCAGCGGCTTGCCTTTTTATTTCAAGAACCGCGCCTATTGCCTTGGCGTAATGCGCTGGAAAATGTGGCGATTGTCGCGCCCGAACGGCAAGCCGAAATTGCGCCCTTATTGCAGCGTTTGGGCTTTTCCGCATCGGATTTTGCCAAATATCCGCATGAACTTTCGGGCGGTATGCGTCAGCGCATCGCCTTGGCGCGGGCGCTGATTATCGAACCCGATTTGCTCTTAATGGACGAACCCTTTTCCGCGCTTGACCATCAATTGCGTCGCCAATTGCAGCAGCTGATTGCCGAAAAAATCAGTGCCGGCATGGCGGTCTGTTTGGTCACCCATGACCGCGACGAAGCCGTCTTGCTGGGCAGCTGCATTCTGCGTTTGGACGGCAAACCCGCCACCGCGCTGCAAAGCCTGCATTTGGATATGCCCTATGCCGCGCGTGATGAAGCATGGATACGCCGCCAAGTGCAAAGCCCCTTTTTCGCCCATATCCGCAGCGGTGAGGAAATTCCCCTGCTATCCGATGCCGAGGATAAATCATGAATCATTATTGGCAGAAAAGCCTGCAACACCCTTTCCGCCTGTTTTTCCCCTTGATTAGCTTTGCCGTGCTGATTGCCCTGCTGCCTTGGCTGGCACTCAGTTTTCTACCGAGTCAGGCGGCACATTTTCCCCTGCATTGGCACGCCTTTGCCTTTGTTCATCTGACAGGCGGCGCGGCATTTACGGGGTTTCTGCTGACCGCCTTGCCCGAATGGACGGACGACCGCCGCAAATTGCACGCGCACAGCATCCGACTGCTCGTTTTATGGGGCATCGCTTTGTGCGGACTGTGGCAATTAAGCATCGGCGCATGGCTGATTGTGCCCTTTTGGGTTTATCTCTTCGCCTTAACCGCTTCTTTTGTTTGGCGTAATAAAGACAGCCGCCAGCTTAGCCTCTTATTCTGTCTCAGTCTGATTATCGCGCTGGCGATAGCTTATGCCGCTAACGGCGAAGGACGCTATCTGCATGCCGGCGTGGACGCCATGCTGCTGGCGGTCGCGATTATCAATTTTCGCGTGGCGCGGGCAATCGGCAACCAAGCCCTGGAAGACGGCGGACGGCTGGACGAACGTTTTATCCCCAATCCTTATTATAAAAATCTTTCCTGTTTTTGGCTGGCGGCAGCGACCGCATCCGGCCTAGCGGCAAGCCATAGCGTGCAAGGCTGGCTGTATCTGGCGGCAGGCACGGCATTTGTCGCGCGTCTGCATGATTTTCATCATCTGCGCCTGCTGCGCTTTGCCTATGTGCGCGCGCATTATGCCGTCAGCCTAAGTTTGGCACTGGGTTACAGCGCTTTGGGCGCGGTACTGCTTTTGGCACCGGCTTACAGCAGTTTTGCGCGGCATTTTTTGGCAATCGCCGTCTATCTGTTGATGATTTTGACCATTATCAGCATTGCGGGACAGCGACACAGCGGCGTAAAACTGCATTTTCATAGCGATATCCGCCTTGCGCTCACGCTGCTGCTTATCGCCGCCTGCGCGCGCGGCATCTATTCCGCCTTTGAGCCGAATATAAACGGCATCTACCGCCTGCCTGCCGTGGCGATTGCTGTCGCTTTTATCGTTTATTGCCTGCGCTATCTGCGTATTTTTGCCCGCAATGAACCGCGTTAGTAAGGATTGCCTGGGCAACTTATTGTCCAGGCAGTTTGATACACGCCGCGTTATTTTATTTTTTCAGGTCGGATTGAATCCGAGAACTATGGTTTAAGCAATGTCGGATACGAGTATCCGATCTATAGTCGGAGAAGTGAAAAAGTGAGCAAAGGGACATTTTAGGTGCTGTTTTCGAGTTCTTTAGCCCTAAGGGACAAAATAGGTGCTATCTAGCGTTTTTTAAGCAAAATAATCTTTTATAAACTTAACCTTATTGTCCTTTCCCATGCCGCAATGACAAGCTAAAAGTCTTTTCAGATCACCAAATTTTCCTTCAAGCAAATTGGTGGTTTTTGGCAGGTTTAACTCCGGATAATCTTCAAAGGTAAAAAGCCAATGCAGATTGCGCCTCAGACTGTTATAAGCACTTCTTAAACGTTTGTGCCTATAGTGTGATTTACCTGTTTCGGGATTTGAGCTACGTTCGTTGAGAAAGTCTTTATGCTGCTTATGCCAGTTATTCAAATGCTCTTCAAATGCCGCTTTGCTGCTGTTTTTTAGGCTTAAGGCAAGTTGTTTTAAATCTACTGCCACTGCTGTTTGAGGTTTTCTTGTCAGATAACGGTTAATGGTTTTGACTTGGTGGAATTGACAAAGCTGTATGGGAATATCGGGAAATAATGAGGTTAATCCTCTTCTGCCATCGCAGATAATACTCTGAATATGTATTCCTTTTTCTTGTAGCTCTCGTATGGCTTGTCGATACAATGCATTGCTTTCTGATTTAACCTCGCTGACCGATAAGGCTTGTCGGCTGATGCTGTCATACAGCACCATCACACCAAATTTACGTCCAAAGTAGGTAGTATCCATGATGATATTGACTGATGAAAAATGCCGTTGTTCAGGCTCTCTAAGTTGGGCTTGTTTGAGATATCTAGCAATGGTTTTACGGCTGCAGGAAAAACGTTGGACGAGCTCTTGCATGCTTTGTTTGCCGCTACTATAAAGTGTCCACAACTCTTGAGGGTTAAGACGCTTTTTGCTGCTAAAACGCTTACCGCATTGCCGGCATTTGTATCGTTGCTGATGATTTTGTCTGCCGTCTTTTTTGACCTGTTTTGAGCCACAGAAAAAGCATTTTTTGTGTTCAAAGCTTTTGACCTCGCTAAAAGCCTTACAGAATAAGGTTTTTCAAACTTTTTAGCACCTAAAATGTCCCTTTCCCCGAAAAAGTAGTACAAGGCGGCGAGCCGCAGACAGTACAAGAGCGTACGGCAAGGCGCGCCAACGCCGTAATACTTTTTCAATTCTTTGACTATACTATAGTCTCTTAAGGTCAACATGAGATTATGCCAAGCACTTCTCCTGACGAAATGTGCATCTCTAAATCCCATTTTGACCTTAAGGTACTGTATTTATTGCATCGCTATTTCTTTGTTTGCCAAATAGGCGCTAAAGTCTTTGGCGCGCATTTCGCCGATGATGCGCCCATTATCGGCGGCGAGGCTTTGGCTGTGCGGCGGATAGAAGATGACTGCCGGCGGCGCGACAAGGTTCATTTCGCGAAATAGGGCTTTGTGTTCTTCGGTATAGGCGGTAACGTCTATTTTTAGCAGGCGGTAGGGGGCGAGGCTTTGCGCAAATTCGGGATTTTGCCAGATGTCGCGTTCCCAGACTTTGCAGGCGACGCACCAGTCGGCATAAAAATCCACTATCACGGGCTGGTTGCTGTCCGCCATTGCTTGTTTGAGCGCGGCGGCATCGTTAAGCTGCACAAAGGGTGCATGATAGTTTTGCGGATTGCCTTGATGCGCAGATGAGGAGGGCGCAAGGGCGTTTTGTGCGGCGATAAAGGCGGCAAGCAGGGCGAGATAGCGTAAAAAAGCAAAGAGATGTCGGGCTTTGCCGGCGGCACTGCCTTGCTGCACCTCAAAGAAGACGGCGAGTGCCAGCGCGAATAATGCCCATAAGCCCCATGCCCACAGTGCCGGCAGGATGCGAGTAATCAGCCATAGAGCGATGGCAAGCATCATAATGCCGTAGATTTGTTTGATGACAATCATCCAATTGCCTGCTTTAGGCATAAAGCGGCGCAGCATGCCGGCAAAGAGCAGCAGCGGTAAACCGGTGCCGATACCGAAGACAAAGAGGGCAAGCGCGCCGTGGGCGGCGGTGGTTTGTGTGGTGTAGATGAGTAAGGCGGTGAGTACGGGGGTGGCGCAGGGGCTAACGATTAAGATGGATAATGCGCCTAGGATAATTGCGCCGAGGGCGGAGCCGCTCTCTTGTTTGCGGCTGATGCGGTCGATTTTTTTCTGTAAGAAGCGCGGGGTTTGCAGGGTATAGACGTCGAACATGGACAGCGAGAGCAGCACGAAAAATGCCGCGACGATGAGGATGACCCAAGGTTTTTGCAGGGCGGCTTGCAGATTGAGTTGGTTAAACAGTCCGAATACTGCGCCGAGCAATGCCATTGCCAAGCCCATGCCCAACACGTAGAGACTGATGAGAGCGTAGCTTCTGGCGCTGCTGCTGTTTTTGCCGACTACAAGGCTGGTCACAATCGGAATCAGCGGATATACGCAGGCGGTAAAGCTCAGCCCGATGCCTAAGAGCAGCAGCCAAGGCAGGGTTTGCCAATAATTGGCGGCAAGGCGTTGTCCGAGCGCGTCTTCTTGACCGGAGGGCGGGACGGCGGCAGGCGTTGCGGCGGCAGCGGGGTTTGCCGCGCTTGAGGACGGAGTAGTCGGAGCAGCTGCGGTGGAAGCTGAGTTGGCGGCGATTTGTTGCTGCAAAAAGCCTTTATTGCTGACAGGTGCGGCGGCAATGTCGCTGCCGGCGGCAAGAGAGAGTTGCCATTTGTCCGGCGGATAGCAGATGACGCCGTCTTGGCAGCCTTGGGCGTGCAGCGTGAAACTGTCTTGCGGATGGGGGTGCTGAATTTCAATCAGAACAGGATGTTGCTCGTCATAGATTTGTACCAGTCCGAAGAAGGGGTCTTGTTTTTCCTTGCTCGGGCTGAAGTATAGCTGCATGTCATCAAGCGCAGGATCTTCAAGGCGCAATTTGTCGGCATAGAGATAGTAGCCTGTAGGAATATCAATGCGGATATCGGTTTGATAGCCTTGTTCCAGCGGTGTTTGGCTAATCTCGGGAATGAATACGGATTTAAAAGGGGCGATGTCCTGCGCCCAAGCGCCGAAAGCAGACAAAATATAAAAGACGATTAGCAAAAAAGTATGGCGAATTAGATGCATGGCAGACTCATCAAGATAATAATAAAGGCAGGGTTTCAGCCTGCGAGGGGTGGCTATGATAGCACAAGGCTTTTGCGGCAATTGGTGAAAAGAAGACTTTCATAAACACAAAAAGGGCTAAACGCCCTTTTTGTATCATTGCTGTAAAGCTTGTTAATTGGCTTTTTGCTGCACGAGGCTTTGGGTTGCCGCCGGATCGACTGAGCAATCTTTGAGCATGATGTTGTCTACTTCTTCTTGTTTGCCATTGACTTCGATCATTTGGCGGCGAGTAAGCATGATACCTTGTGCTTGTCCGATGTTTTGCAAAGTGGCGCGTTCGGTCGTCCAAGTCACGCCGTTGCCGAAAAAGGTGTTGATGGTATCGGTATTCGGCGCGTCTTTCACTAATGCTAAGGCAGGAGATGTAGATTCGCCAATTGTCAGCTGAGCGGCAACCGGCTCGCCATTCACCATGCCGTAACCCGCGACTAATAAAGGCGCTACTTTGCCGTCGCTGCCCCTGCATTGATAAGCTAAATGTATGACTTGTTCAAAAGTAGGAACCTGCTGATTCGGGCTTGCCGCATCGGCAGGTGTGACTACTCCTGCTTTGTCATCATGATTGGATGAAGCACAGCCGGCTAAAGTCGCAGCAATGGCTGAAGCGAATAAGAAAGAATATTTCATATCTTGTTTCCTTTATTAAATTGGGCTTTACATTATAGCGGCATTTGCCTATTTGCAAAGCCGGAATTGCTATTTGCTCATGCCTGATTTGCCCTGCATTTCAAGCAGCAGCATCAGGCAGGTTTGCGGCGGCTCGGAGCGCGGTTTCGGCGCTGTCGGTTTTGCCGGCTTAGGATTAAGAATGGCATTACTTTGGTCGCGTATCCATTTGTCTAAGCCCTCATTGCAGCCGTCGCCCGCCGGTACGGGTTTTTGACTTTGACACAATTCATTGTTTGCCGGACAGCGCAGACGCACATGAAAATGCCCGTCATGTCCGCCCCAAGGACGGATTTTGCGCAGCCAATCTCGGTCCGTTTCCGTTTGGCAAAGATGCTGTTTGATAATGGAATTGACAAAAATGCGGTCGGTATCGGGATGCGTGGCGATTGCATACAGAGCTTGGCGGTAAGCGGGTTTCCAGCGTTCTAATCTCATGATGCCTTTGGCTTTATCGACCACAGTCGGGGCTTCATAGTCTTTATCGGGAATTTGCCCTTGTTGTACGCTGGCGAAATACACATCAACATCCAGCCCGTTTTGATGACTGACATGGGCATAACTCATCAATCCGCCGATCGGCTGGCTTAAATCGCCGATCAGCATGGCTTCGCCGGTCGTTTGATAGACAAATTGCCCCATGCTTTGCACCAAGGCAATGGTTGAGGGCTGACCGTAGAAACGGTTGCGAAAACGGCGGATATCGAAATAGCCGATGCCTTGCTCGGGCAGAATTTGCGCACCGAATTGGCAGCCGTTGGAAGCACTGCCGACCGCCATCGGCGCATGAGAACTGGGGATTTGAATGCGGCTCCAATCATTAGGAACTTCTTTATAAGCGGCTTGGGCTTGCAAAATATAGGCGGCAGCGAAGAGGAGGGCGGTTTTTTTCATGATATTTGTCTTAAACTGTTAGGATGAGTGAATAAAGAATAATCGCGTTTGTCGACGATTGCCAGAGAAAGCATAGATTGGCGGCATAAGATATAGTTAAGCAGTCTGTATGGATTAGTCTTTTGGGGATAATGCGGTAGATCAAAATTTCCTTACCGGTTGAAACCCCTCCCTTTAGGGAGGATAATCTTGTGGGAGAGGTGTAACCTCTTCCAATTCAGGGTAATACGTAGAACAACGCTTTATGTGTCGCTCTGTGTGTTGAAACATTTTTGGGCTAGGATATACTTTATTTGAAAGCGGGTTTTCTGCTTAAATTTCGGACGTTTTTTAATTCTCTTGGGAAACATTGGAGATCATTATGGCGGCAATTACTGTCAATATTCGCACGGACTCATCAGTAGTCAATTCATTATCTATCACAACAAAAGTGGCCGCAGCTTCTGTGGTTCAGGCACAAAAAGGTATGCAATATGAATTGTTGGATCAAACGACAGGTTTGGCGCCAAAACATATCGTAACCATGCGTTCGGGTAATGATTTGCTGATTACATTTGAAGGTAGCGATGTGTCTCAGCCTGATTTGATTATCCGTGATTATTACGATCCTGCCGTATATTCATCGGAGAGCGCCATCATCGGACGCTTAGAAGACGGCAATTTTTATCCGTTTACGCCGGAAAGCGGGCAGGTTAATGATTCTGTAAACCTATTGGCAGAACAAGTGGCAAAAACCCAGCAATTGACAACTATACAAACTCCTATGGTCGCTGCGAGTTTTAATCCTGCTTGGATTGCCGCGCCACTATTGGCTGGCGGCATTGCTCTTACCGTGAAAGATAAAAATAACAATGATAATGCAGTGTCAGATAGTCTACAAACACAAATTGCCACCGCTAAGGCAGCGGTTCAAGCTGCGCAGGCGGCACAAAATACGGTAGAAAAAGTGCTTTTAGATGCTCAGGCGGACGGATTAATCACAATAGCGGAAAGACAAGCCATTGAAAATGCAAATAAGGCACTTGTCGATGCAAGTAAAATAGCGGCAGATGCGGTGCGTAAATTGCCAAATGATGCAATAAACGGTGCGGATAGCAAAGACAGTTTGAGTGCACAAATTAATAAAATTACTCCTGTCGCTTTGCCTGAGGTCAATGACGCTAACGATAATGGCATCAAGGATGCAGACGAAAGCGAAGCGGAAAAACTCCAAACAGCACAAGAAGCGATATTAGCCGCCGAGCAAGCTATGCAGGAAGCGCAAGCAATGTTTGCTCAAGTCAATAGGGATAATCTGATCAATCCAGATGAAAAAGCAGCGGTAAAAGCAGTAAATGCTAAAGTTACAGAAGCCAAAGATAAAGCCCAAGCTGCGATAAATCTTCTAGCAGACAGTACAGAGAAAACCGCCTTGCGAGAACGTACGGATAAAGTTGCAACAGTAACTGTTCCTGCGATCAATGACCAAGACAGCAACGACAAAGATGACGCAGCAGAAGCGGCGGAAAAACTGCTGCAAACAGCAGAAACAGCAGTAGCGGCTGCCGAACAAGCGGCAAAAGAAGCACAAACAAAACTGACTGAAGTCAGTGCCGACAATTTGATCAATCCAGATGAAAAAGCGGCGGTAGAAGCAGCGAACGCTAAAGTTGCAACAGCTAAAGCGGAAGCACAAAAAGCAATAGATGCTCTAACAGACAGTGCAGAGAAAACCGCCTTACAAGGACGCGCAAATGCAGTCAAAACAGTAACTGTTCCTGCGATCAATGACCAAGACAGCAACGACAAAGATGACGCAGTAGAAGTGGCGGAAAAACTGCTGCAAGAAGCAGAAACAGCAGTAGCCGCTGCCGAACAAGCGGCAAAAGAAGCAAAAGATAAACTGACTGAAGTCAGTGCCAACAATTTGATCAATCCAGATGAAAAAGCGGCGGTAGAAGCAGCAAATGCCAAAGTTACAGAAGCCAAAGATAAAGCCCAAGTCGCGATAAATCTTCTGGCGGATAATGCAGAGAAAACTGTCTTACAAGAACGTATGGATAAAGTTGCAACAGTAGCGGTGCCGAGTGTCAATGACCAAGATGGCAACGACAAAGATGACGCAGCAGAAGCGGCAGAAGCGGCGGAAAAACTCCAAACAGCAGAAACAGCAGTAGCCGTTGCCGAACAAGCGGCAAAAGAAGCAAAAGATAAACTGGCTGAAGTCAGTGCTGACAATTTGATCAATCCAGATGAAAAAGCGGCGGTAGATGCAGCAAATGCTAAAGTTGCAGAAGCTAAAGATAAAGCCCAAGTCGCGATAAATCTTCTAGCGAATAGCGCAGAGAAAACCGCCTTGCAAGAACGTGCAAATGCAGTCGAAACAGTAACTGTTCCTGCGGTCAATGATGCTAATAATAATGGCATCAAGGATGCGGACGAAAGCGAAGCGGAAAAAATCCAAACAGCAGAAACAGCAGTAGCCGCTGCCGAACAAGCGGCAAAAGAAGCAAAAGATAAACTGGCTGAAGTCAGTGCCAACAATTTGATCAATCCAGATGAAAAAGCGGCGGTAGAAGAAGCAAATGCTAAAGTTGCAGAAGCTAAAGATAAAGCCCAAGTCGCGATAAATCTTCTAGCGAATAGCGCAGAGAAAACCGCCTTGCAAGAACGTGCAAATGCAGTCGAAACAGTAAGTGTTCCTGCGATCAATGACCAAGATGGCAACGGCAAAGATGACGCAGTAGAAGCGGCAGAAGCAGCGGTAGCGGCTGCCGAACAAGCGGCAAAAGAAGCAAAAGATAAACTGACTGAAGTCAGTGCCAACAATTTGATCAATCCAGCTGAAAAAGCGGCAGTAGAAGCAGCAAATGCTAAAGTTGCAGAAGCTAAAGATAAAGCCCAAGTCGCGATAAATCTTCTAGCGAATAGCGCAGAGAAAACCGCCTTGCAAGAACGTGCAAATGCAGTCGAAACAGTAACTGTTCCTGCGGTCAATGATGCTAATAATAATGGCATCAAGGATGCGGACGAAAGCGAAGCGGAAAAAATCCAAACAGCGCAAGACGTGGTATTAGCAGCCGAACAAGCTATGCAAGAAGCGCAAGCAATGTTTGCTCAAATCAATAGTGATAATCTGATCAATCCAGATGAAAAAGCGGCGGTAGAAGCAGCGAACGCTAAAGTTGCAACAGCTAAAGCGGAAGCACAAAAAGCAATAGATGCTCTAACAGACAGTGCAGAGAAAACCGCCTTACAAGGACGCGCAAATGCAGTCAAAACAGTAACTGTTCCTGCGATCAATGACCAAGACAGCAACGACAAAGACGACGCAGCAGAAGTGGCAGAAGCAGCGAAAAAACTGTTGCAAACAGCAGAAACAGCAGTAGCCGCTGCCGAACAAGCGGCAAAAGAAGCAAAAGATAAACTGGCTGAAGTCAGTGCCAACAATTTGATCAATCCAGATGAAAAAACGGCGGTAGAAGCAGCGAACGCTAAAGTTGCAACAGCTAAAGCGGAAGCACAAAAAGCAATAGATGCTCTAACAGACAGTGCAGAGAAAACCGCCTTGCAAGAACGTACGGATAAAGTTGCAACAGTAAGTGTTCCTGCGATCAATGACCAAGACAGCAACGACAAAGATGACGCAGTAGAAGCGGCAGAAGCAGCGGTAGCGGCTGCCGAACAAGCGGCAAAAGATGCAAAAGATAAACTGACTGAAGTCAGTGCCAACAATTTGATCAATCCAGCTGAAAAAGCGGCAGTAGAAGCAGCAAATGCTAAAGTTGCAGAAGCTAAAGATAAAGCCCAAGTCGCGATAAATCTTCTAGCAGACAGTGCAGAGAAAATCGCCTTGCAAGGACGTATGGATAAAGTTGCAACAGTAACTGTTCCTGCGATCAATGACCAAGACAGCAACGACAAAGATGACGCAGCAGAAGCGGCAGAAGCGGCGGAAAAACTGCTGCAAACAGCAGAAACAGCAGTAGCCGCTGCCGAACAAGCGGCAAAAGATGCACAAGCAATGTTTGCTCAAGTCAATAGTGATAATCTGATCAATCCAGATGAAAAAGCGGCGGTAGAAGCAGCAAATGCCAAAGTTACAGAAGCCAAAGATAAAGCCCAAGTCGCGATAAATCTTCTGGCGGATAATGCAGAGAAAACTGTCTTACAAGAACGTACGGATAAAGTTGCAACAGTAGCGGTGCCGAGTGTCAATGACCAAGACAGCAACGGCAAAGATGACGCAGCAGAAGCGGCAGAAGCAGCGGAAAAAATCCAAACAGCAAAAGCAGCAGTAGCCGCTGCCGAACAAGCGGCAAAAGAAGCAAAAGATAAACTGACTGAAGTCAGTGCCAACAATTTGATCAATCCAGATGAAAAAGCGGCAGTAGAAACAGCAAATGCTAAAGTTGCAGAAGCTAAAGATAAAGCCCAAGTCGCGATAAATCTTCTAGCGGATAGCGCAGAGAAAACCGCCTTACAAGAACGTATGGATAAAGTTGCAACAGTAAGTGTTCCTGCGATCAATGACCAAGACGGCAATGGCAAAGACGACGCAGCAGAAGCGGCAGAAGCAGCGGTAGCGGCTGCCGAGCAAGCGGCAAAAGATGCACAAGATAAACTGACTGAAGTCAGTGCCAACAATTTGATCAATCCAGATGAAAAAGCGGCGGTAGATGCAGCGAACGCTAAAGTTGCAGAAGCTAAAGATAAAGCCCAAGTCGCGATAAATCTTCTAGCGAATAGCGCAGAGAAAACCGCCTTGCAAGAACGTGCAAATGCAGTCGAATCAGTAACTGTTCCTGCGGTCAATGATGCTAATAATAATGGCATCAAGGATGCGGACGAAAGCGAAGCGGAAAAAATCCAAACAGCGCAAGACGTGGTATTAGCAGCCGAACAAGCTATGCAAGAAGCGCAAGCAATGTTTGCTCAAGTCAATAGTGATAATCTGATCAATCCAGATGAAAAAGCGGCGGTAGAAGCAGCGAACGCTAAAGTTGCAACAGCTAAAGCGGAAGCACAAAAAGCAATAGATGCTCTAACAGACAGTGCAGAGAAAACCGCCTTACAAGGACGCGCAAATGCAGTCAAAACAGTAACTGTTCCTGCGATCAATGACCAAGACAGCAACGACAAAGATGACGCAGCAGAAGCGGCGGAAAAACTGCTGCAAACAGCAGAAACAGCAGTAGCCGCTGCCGAACAAGCGGCAAAAGATGCACAAGATAAACTGACTGAAGTCAGTGCCAACAATTTGATCAATCCAGATGAAAAAGCGGCGGTAGAAGCAGCAAATGCCAAAGTTACAGAAGCCAAAGATAAAGCCCAAGTCGCGATAAATCTTCTGGCGGATAATGCAGAGAAAACTGTCTTACAAGAACGTATGGATAAAGTTGCAACAGTAGCGGTGCCGAGTGTCAATGACCAAGACAGCAACGGCAAAGATGACGCAGCAGAAGCGGCAGAAGCAGCGGAAAAAATCCAAACAGCAAAAGCAGCAGTAGCCGCTGCCGAACAAGCGGCAAAAGAAGCAAAAGATAAACTGACTGAAGTCAGTGCCAACAATTTGATCAATCCAGATGAAAAAGCGGCGGTAGAAGCAGCAAATGCCAAAGTTACAGAAGCCAAAGATAAAGCCCAAGTCGCGATAAATCTTCTGGCGGATAATGCAGAGAAAACTGTCTTACAAGAACGTATGGATAAAGTTGCAACAGTAGCGGTGCCGAGTGTCAATGATCAAGATGGCAACGACAAAGATGACGCAGTAGAAGCGGCAGAAGCAGCGGTAGCGGCTGCCGAACAAGCGGCAAAAGAAGCAAAAGATAAACTGACTGAAGTCAGTGCCGACAATTTGATCAATCCAGATGAAAAAGCGGCGGTAGAAGCAGCGAACGCTAAAGTTGCAACAGCTAAAGCGGAAGCACAAAAAGCAATAGATGCTCTAACAGACAGTACAGAGAAAACTGTCTTGCAAGGACGTGAAAATGCAGTCAAAACAGTAACTGTTCCTGCGATCAATGACCAAGACAGCAACGGCAAAAAAGACAGTGAAGAAACCACCACATCAACTAGAGTGGTCGGCGATAGCACTGGAGATGGACAGGCTGATGAAGCTGGCAAGCCAGTGATAGAGATTCTAGACAGCAAGCTAGACAGCAAGGAAGGAAAAATTCATAAAGTACATTTAGTGTCAGGGACTGAAGATCAAGCGCAGGTGAAGATTAGTTTCCCTGAGAATGCAGGTTATGCCGCCGGGCAAACAATTATAGTGACACGAGATGATACGAAAATTGTCAAGCGCCCTTTAACTAAAGAAGAGGTGGAGAAAGGACTTTCTATTCCTTTCGAGCTGAGAGGTAACGCTCAGGAAGGCCTGACTAATAAGATTGCTGTAAAAGTAATTGATGCCGATGGTAATGAATCACTGAAAAGCGAAGCCAAGACGATCGTGGATATTCATGTGCCGGGTGATAGCACAGGAGACGGTCAGCCTGATGAAGTCGGCAAGCCGAAAATTGAAATTCTGGATGGTGGTGATGGCTTAATTGAAAATTCAGATGTTAAAAATGGAAAAGTGACTATTAGAATTACATTGCCGAAAAATGCCGGTTATTCAGTCGGTGATAAAATTAAATTGACTGATGAAAATGGCAAGCCATGGGAAGGAAGGAATGAATATGGCAAAAAAGGACCTGTTCTTAATAAAAGCTTAAAATCTGAGGATTTAAAAAAAGATGTTATTGAAGTGCAATATGAAGCAGCAACGGGTGATACAAAATATGTTTTTAAAGTAGAAGTTACTGATGAACAAGGTAATAGTACCCATGCTCAAAGTGAGTCCGTGCGTTACGCGCAAAAGAGCAGCGGTTCGCCTAGTGTCGTTATTCAAGATAATATAGGCAAAACGGATGAAACGAGTATGGAAGGTAAGATTAGATCAACAGATCTGGAGAACGGAAAAGCTATTGCTAAGATCAGTTTCTCGCATATTAAAAAGTTGACAGACTGGGATTATAAGGTGGGAAATAAAATAGTTGTCAAACATCATGGTGGTGATGTTTTACTTGAAAAACAACTAAGCGAAGAAGATTTCAGAGACGGACTTAAAGTTGAATTTACTCCGCATGCGAAAGGAAAAAGCAATACGATAATTGCTGAAGTGACGACTGTTGATGCTTCAAACATGAAGCCATATGCTAGAATTGGGGTTGATAAATCCGTGACTGATTATGACCCTTCTAGCTTAAGCGACTCCGGTATGGGAAATCGTTTATCTGGGAAAGCCGTTTATCTGTCATATAGCGCCGATAAAAATAATGCTCTAGAAGATGATGCGCTAAGTATCGGCGAAAATTTTGATAATAATGCTGCTATTGATATGGGCAATAAACAGCATATGACCAGTTTTGAAGGCAATATCCTTGGCGGCTCACCGATTGACTCTAGTTCAAAAAATCACAACGCAATAAGTTTAAATACACACGACAAGGCTGTTGATACTATTTTGCTTGGTGCAAAAGCGTTAAACGGCGAAACCCTTATAGGTAATGAAACCTCATTTAGCCGTTCGACCTCAGATAAAGCCTTAGCAGCTAATTCGGTTAATATAGATAAAGCAAAAATGATTGATTTGGCAGAGATGAGCGATAAGGATTTATCAGCTGAAGCAGATGATATCAATGCCATATCTTATACGGCATTATTGAATAAAGGCAATGATGCTTTTGCTTTGGCTGAGTTTAAAGATAATTCCGGAGAAAGTATCACAAATTACCATGCTTACTCAAATAATGCAGGTGGTAATATTTTGGATATTCAAACAGGTATTAATATTATATAAATCTATTAAAAGCTTAAAAATAATCCGCCTCTAAGTAGGCGGATTTTTATAGGCGAGATAATCATGTATTTGCTTATGATATAGTCCAAGAGTTCAAAAAGAGTCACAGTTTTGATTCACTTTACCGTACTCTCTATCGTCGAAGAATTGAAAAAGTATGACGGACTTGGCTCGTTTTGCCGTACGCTTTGTATTGTCTGCGGAGCGTCGTCTTGTACTATTTTTCTACTTTTCTGAGGATATTTTCACAGGATTTTGGAATGGAGTTTTCCTTTTTGCACCTGCCAATGCGCTTGCCAAGCGGCATTTTTTTCCTCGAATGCGCCCTTCAAGAGCAGGGGCGGGCGGGCAAGGAAGTCGAGGACGGCCTGCGGGTTTGCATGCTCAAGCGGCAGTTGCAGGCTGAGGCTGGAGTCTTCCAGCAAGGTTATCAGGCTGCCGCGTTGGCGCAGGGCAATCAGTTGCAAGGCATTGTTAAATTGTTCTTTCAGGATTAGGCGCGCTTGGATTTCCGCTTGGGGCTGGGTGGGGTAAAGGATAAGGTCGGCGTCGAGTTGCCAGTCTTGCGCGATGAGTTTTTGCAGCGCTGGCGGCAGGTTTGCAGGGGCGCTGTTTGGTCTTTGGCGGTTTGTGCTGTGCAGATGTGCGTTTAGGCGCAAAGGCGGCAGTTCGCCGCGCATCATAAGGTTTTCGGCTTGCAGATGCGCTTCTTGCGGCTGGAGCACAGAAAGGCGCAATACGGCGCTGCCGGACTGCTGTCCTGCTTGGCTGCGGATATCGGCAATCAATTGCGCTTGCAGGTTGATACGGATATGTCCCTGCACAGGCTGGCGGATGAGATCTTCGGGCATGGCTTCATGCTGCCAGTCGAGGCGGATAAGGTTGGCGCCGGCGCTGGAGAGTGCACCGTGGCGAATGTGCATGCGGATGTGGCTTAGCGATTGTCCGCGCTGCGAAATCTGCCACAGGGCTTGCGATTGCCAGTAGCCGCGCTGGTAGCTGTGCAGCTGTAGCTCGATGCCTTGGCGGGCAAGTTGCTGCTGCCATGCAGGCAGTTGCGCGGCGATGCGTTTTTCGATGAGGATACCGGCAAGCGGCGGCGAGACGAGCCAGATACCGAATAGGATAAAGACGAGGACGAGCAGACAGCGACGCAAGATTTTCATAGGCACGGCTCGCAGCATTGTCCGGCGGCGATATTGGCAAAGGTTTGGCGCAGGATATGCGGGGCGTAGCGGCTGATTTCCTGCGGCGTGATGGCAAGGGGTTTGACGAATAGGTCAATCAGCCCCGAAAGGGTGCAGCCGATTTGAATAAGAGCTAGGGCTTGATTGGTATTGTCGGGGATTTCCGCTTTAGCGCAGGCGCGCTCGATGAGTTCGCGCAGTTGCTTTTCCCAGATATTGCCGTAGTGCTGCATCATTTGGTAAATATCGCTGTTTTCCGCAGCAATGCCGCGTTGGGTATGGCAGAGATGCACCAAGCGCAGGCGTTGCGGGTCGTGAAAATGGCTGAAAAGCACGATGAGGGTTTCGCAGCTTTCCTGCCAGCTGTTTTCATGGTGCAGGGCTTGCGCCATTTTTTGGATGTGCGGTTGCAGATAATATTCGCCCAAGGCACGCAGAATGTCGCTTTTGTCTTTGAAATGCCAGTAGATTGCTCCTCTTGTCAAGCCGACTTGCTTGGCGATTTGCACGAGCGTGGTGGCGGTATAGCCCTGCTCGTCAAAAAGTTGCAGGGCGGTATGCAAGATGTCTTGGCGGGTTTGCTCGGCTTCGGCTTTGGTACGGCGCATGGGGTTTCCTAAAAATTTTGGCGCATTATAGGGATTTATCAGAAAAAAGCCATACTAACATACAAGAATGAATGTATAATAGCCGCCGTTTTTCCGTCGGCTGCGGAATTTTCTTTTTTACTTGATTGTTTTCTTAGGGGAAGTTTATGAGATATGGGCAGAAACCGTCTATTGCGGCATTGGCTTTAAGCATTATGTTGGCGCTGAATTCAACGCAGGTTCTGGCGCAGGGCACGCCGCCACCGCCGATGGTGGATGTATTGACAGTGGCGCCGCAAACGGTGGTGCTGACGGAGAATCTGCCCGCACGTTTGGAAGCCTCGCGCGAGGCGGTGATTGTGCCGCGCGTTAGCGGTATTGTGCAGGAGCGATTGTTCCAAGAGGGAGCTTTTGTGCGTACCGGCGAGGTGTTGTACCGCTTGGACAGCGGCACCTTTGATGCGGCTTTGAATACGGCGAAAGCGGGCTTGGGTCAGGCGAAGGCGGCTTTGGGACAGGCGCAGGCAAGCCGCGATCTGTATCGCGCCACGGTTAACCGCTATGCGCCTTTGGTAAAAGCCAATGCGGTATCGCGGCAGACTTATGACGAGGCGAAAGCCAATTTGCAGGTGCAGGAAAGTAATATTGCCGCCGCGCAGGCCCGTATTGCCGCCGCGCAGGCCAATATTGAAAGTGCGCAAATCAATTTGAGCTATACGGAAATCAAATCGCCGATTAGCGGTGTTATCGGACGTTCGGCGGTAACAGAAGGCGCTTATGTGGTGGCTTCGCAAAGCCAAATGGCGGAAGTACGCCAGTTGAATCCTCTGTATGTGAATATTACGCAATCCGCCGGCACTCTGATGAATTTGCGCCGTAATCTGCAAAGCGGCGCGGTGCAGTCCGGCGGTACAAATGAAATCGAGATTTTGCTGGAAGACGGCAGCACTTATGCGCATAAAGGGCGTTTGCTGTTCGTCAATCAGACGGTGGATCAAAACACGGGCGAAATCAGTATCCGTGCGGAAGTACCCAATCCCGAGGGCGATTTGCTGCCGGGGCTGTATGTGCGCGTCAGCGTGCCGCAGTCGAGCATGAATCATGCCTATTTGCTGCCGCAGCAGGCGGTAACGCGCGGCGCTACCGATACGGTGCTGGTGGTTAATGAAGACGGCAGTTTCCGTCCGCAGCTGGTCAAAATCGCCGGACAGCAGGGTAGCAGCTGGATTGTCAGCGAGGGCCTGGAAAGCGGCATGAAAGTGATTGTCGAAGGTCAGGCAAAATTGATGATGGGCGCGAAAAGCGTGCAAACCCGCGAATGGGGCAGCACTGATAAGCAGCAAGAAGCAGCACCTGCAGCGGATGCTGCGCCCACAGAGAATGCCCAAGCGGCTGAAGCTGGCGAACCTGCTGCGCAAGCGGTTTCAGGTGGCAGTTTGCCTAAGGCGCGCGATTTAAGCGCTGAGTAGGGCAAAAAGTAAGCAAGGATTATCATGGCTAGATTTTTTATTGACCGCCCTATTTTTGCTTGGGTATTGGCGATTTTCATCATGTTGGCGGGACTGTTTTCCGTCACTAAATTACCGATTGAGCAGTATCCTAGCGTTTCCGCACCTACTGTGAATATTTCTTTCTTTTATACGGGGGCAAGTGCGCAGACGATTCAGGATTCGGTAATTTCCATCATCGAAGAACAGATGAACGGCGTGGAAGGCTTGGATTATATGGTTTCGCAGGCCTATTCCAGCGGCGCCGGCTCGATTGCCCTGACTTTTAAATCCGGCACGAATGAGGATTTGGCGCAGGTCGATGTGCAGAACAAGCTCTCGCAGGTTGAGGCGCGTTTGCCGCAGTCGGTGCGCAATACGGGGATTACGGTCGAAACCAGCGGTTCTTCTTTCCTGCTCTTTACGATGTTGTTCGCCGAAGAAGGCAGCAATAAAGACATTAAAGAAATTTCCGATTATGCGGTGCGCACGGTCAAGCCCGATTTGCAGCGTACCGAAGGCGTGGGCAGCGTGCAGGTTTTCGGCTCCGAGCAGGCGATGCGCGTGTGGGTCGATCCGCAAAAACTGAAAAATTACGGCCTGTCTTTTGCCGATGTGTCCGCCGCGATTGCTTCGCAAAACGTGCAAATCAGCGCCGGCAGTTTGGGTGCTTTGCCGGCGGTGGAAGGACAGCAGTTTACCGCCGCGATTAACGTTTTCGGGCAATTGGAAGATGTCGATGCCTTTGAAAATATCGTGGTGAAATACGAGGGCAGCGGTGCCGCAGTGCGGATTAAAGACGTGGCGACGGTGGAAATCGGCAATCAGTCCTACTCCACTGTCGCGCGTTTGAACGGTCGACCGGCAGTCGGTATCGGCGTGCAGCTGACTTCCAGCGGTAATGCGGTGGCGGTAGCTCAGGAAATCCGTCAGAAAATGGAAACGATGGCGCAGTATTTTCCCGAAGGCATTGCTTGGGATATTCCTTACGACACCTCGCTGTTTATCAATCTGTCTTTGAAAAAAGTGTTCTACACGCTGCTTGAGGCGGTGGGCTTGGTATTTGTTGTGATGTATCTGTTCTTGCAGAATATCCGCTATACGATTATCCCGACGGTTGTGGTGCCGATTTCGCTTTTGGGTGCGGTGGCATTGATGTATCCGCTGGGGCTGTCGATTAACGTGCTGACGATGTTTGCGATGGTACTGGTTATCGGGATTGTGGTGGACGATGCAATTGTGGTGGTGGAAAACATCGAGCGTCTGATGGTGGAAGAGGGTTTGACGCCTTATCAAGCCGCGCATAAGGGTATGACGCAAATCACCGGCGCAGTTATCGGCATTACCTTGGTATTGGTCTCGGTCTTTATTCCGATGGCGTTTTTGACCGGTGCGCAGGGCGCGATTTACCGCCAGTTCTCTTTGGTCATGGCGGCATCGATCGGCTTCTCCGCTTTCATGGCATTGTCTTTGACCCCTGCGCTCTGCGCCACCCTGCTCAAGCCGGCGCGCGAAGACCATCACGAGAAAAAAGGCTTTTTCGGTTGGTTTAACCGCGTGTTTAAAAAGATTACCCGCGCCTATCAGGCCAGCGTGGGCAAGATGATTCGCCTCAGTTATTTCATGATGCTGGTCTTTGTGGGACTCACCGCAGGAGCTTTGTTCCTCTTTCGCATGATTCCGACTTCTTTCCTGCCGACCGAAGACCAAGGCAACGTCTTGGCAACCTATCAATTGCCTTCGGGGGCGACGCAGGAACGCGCGCGCGCCATGTTGGAAAAAGCTGAGAGCATGATTAGAAGCGAACCGGCGGTGAAAAATATGGTGTCGGTATTGGGCTTTAGCTTTTCGGGGCAGGGACAGAATATGGCGCTGAGCTTTATGACGCTGAAAGATTGGAGCGAGCGTACCGGCGAGGGGCAGGACGCTATGTCTTTGTCCGGCAAATTCAACGGCATGTTCCAGCAAATCAACGAAGCCTTTATTTTTGCTCTGACGCCGCCGGCGATTCCGAGCCTGGGCGTGTCTTCAGGTTTTAGCATGTATTTGCAGGATCGCAACAACCAAGGACATGCCGCTCTGCTTGCCGCGCGCAATCAAATGCTGGGCATGGCGGTGCAAAGCGAAGTTTTGACGGGCGTGCGTCCCAGCGGTTTGGCGGATGCGCCGCAATTGCGCATCGATATTGACCGCGACGCCGCTTTCGCACAAGGCGTGCCGCTCTCTGCCATTGCCAGCACCTTGGGCAATGCGCTCGGCTCGAATTATGTGAATGACTTCCCGAATCAGGGACGTATGCAGCGCGTCTATGTGATGGCGCAAGCCAAATCGCGGATGCAGCCGGAAGATATTTTGGCGCTTACCGTGCCGAGCAGCACCGGCAAACTCGTGCCGCTGTCCAGCGTCGCCAGCTTGCATTGGATTACCGCCGCCGAGCAAATGACCCGCTATAACGGCTTCAGCGCCATGGCGATTGAAGGCGGTGCCGCTCCCGGCAAATCGACGGGCGAGGCGATGGCGGAAGTCCTAGCCTTGGCGCAGAAATTGCCGCCCGGCTTTGCTGTGGAATGGACGGGGCAGTCTTTAGAAGAAGTGCGCGCGGGTAATTCCGAGCTTTTTATCTACGCCTTCTCGGCGCTGGCGGTCTTCCTCTGCTTGGCGGCATTGTATGAAAGTTGGTCGGTGCCTTTTGCGGTATTGCTCGTGATTCCCTTGGGGATTTTAGGTGTGGCGGTGGGTAACTACTTTCGCGGCTATGAAAACGACATTTATTTCAAAATCGGCATGATTACCGTGATGGGACTGTCAGCGAAAAATGCGATTCTGATTATCGAGTTCGCCAAAGACTTGCAATTGCAGGGTATGACCAAAGTTCGCGCGGCGATGTCGGCAGCGGCGTTGCGTTTCCGCCCGATTATCATGACCTCTTTCGCCTTTATTGCCGGCGTCGTGCCGCTGTATTTCGCCAGCGGCGCCAGCTCCGCCAGCCAACGCGCCATCGGTACGAGCGTATTATGGGGTATGTTGATCGGCACCGTTCTCGCCGTCTTCCTCGTGCCGATTTATTATGTAGTGGTGCGCAAAGTCTTTGGCGGCGGTCATGATGTGAAAGACAAATATGTCAAAGCGGCGCTTGATGTA
The DNA here is from genome assembly GCF_900460215.1 of Suttonella indologenes. NCBI lineage: Bacteria > Pseudomonadati > Pseudomonadota > Gammaproteobacteria > Cardiobacteriales > Cardiobacteriaceae > Suttonella > Suttonella indologenes. The sequence goes on along the minus strand of NZ_UHIA01000003.1, from coordinate 551,192 downwards.
AACAAAGGACAAACAGCATGAACAGCTTATTAAAAACCCTGCCTCTGGCGGTCTTTCTGAGCGCCTGCTCATTTATTCCCGCCTATGAACAGCCCGAAGTCGATCTGGCTTCGGCTTGGATGCAACTGTCGATTGAAGAACATGGCGGAGAAAACGTGCAGGCCCTAGGCTGGCGCGAATTCTTCCAAGACGCGCAATTGCAATCTTTAATCGAAACCGCTTTGGCACAAAACCATGATTTGCGCAAAGCCGCCTTGAACGTGCAATTGGCGGCGGAACAATACGGCATCGCCGAAGCCAACCGCCTGCCGGTGGTCGGCATCAGCGGCAATGCCAACCGCAGCCGCACAGGTTCGGGCGCATCACCGACAGGACAAGAAGTCTATGCCGACAGCTTCCGTGCCGGCATCGGCATTAACAGCTTTGAGCTGGATTTCTTCGGACGCGTTCGCGCTCTGTCGGAAGCCGCCTTGCAGCAATATTCGCAAACTCGGGAAGCCCGCGATGCGGCGCAATTGTCCATCATCAAAGCCGTGGCGCAAGCCTATTACGGCGCGCGCATCAGCAAAGCCTTGATGGACTTGTCGGAGCAAGTATTGGCGGCGCGCGAAGAAACCGCCAAACTCGCCAAAATGCAATTTGACGTCGGCTTGATTACAGGCGTGACCCTGCACAGCTATGAAAACGCGATTGAAAGCGCGCGCGCCGACTACTACGGCTACCAGCGCAACTATCAGCAAGCCCTCAATGCCTTAAGTCTGCTAGTCGCCCAGCCTTTGGAACGCCTGCAATTGCCGGCAGCCAATGATTTGTCGGCGCAATTTGCCGCCGTGCAAATGCCGGCAGGCATCCCGTCCGCCGTCTTACAGCAACGCCCCGATGTACGCCAAGCCGAATTCGCCCTCAAAGCCGCCAATGCCAATATCGGTGCGGCGCGCGCGGCATTATTCCCCGTCATCAGCCTCACAGGCAGTGCCGGCTACGCCTCTGCGGAACTCAATCAGCTGCTGCAAGGTCCTAACAGCGTGTGGAGCATCGGACCGGCGATCAGTCTGCCGATTTTTAACCGCGGGCAACTCAATGCCAATGTACGCATCAGCGAAATCAGTCAGCAAATGGCGGTGGAAAGCTATCAATCCGCCGTGAAAACGGCATTCCAAGAAGTCGCCGATACTTTGGTGGCGCGCGAATCCTACGCCAAGCAATTTGCCGCCACCCAACGTGCGGTCAAAGCGCAAAATGAAGTGCTGCGCTTGGAAAAAATGCGTTTTGAAGCGGGCGTCACCGACGGACTGACCTTGATTGATGCCGAACGCACCAATTTCACCGCCCAACAGGGACTCTTGGCAGTGCAACTCAGTCTGCTGCAAAACATGGTGAATTTATATACCGCCATGGGCGGCGGCTTGCAGGAATACGGCGTACAAATGCCGGTCGCCGAAGGCGAGAGCGCTGCGCCGATTATCGACCCCGTTCAATCGCTTGCGCCGATGGAGCAAAGCGCAATACCGGTGCAGACGCAGCAGCCCTCTGCCGCTGAAACCGCCGTGCCGCAGGGCGCAGTTAGGATTAAACTCTAATCTCTCGGCAAAAACGCGCTTCGGCGCGTTTTTTTATGTCTGCGGGTTTGTTATACTGCTCATCTTTTCAGAAACCTTTTATTCTTATGCGATTTATTACCGCTTTTTGCCTTTGCGCACTCTCCTTATTCATGCTCAATCCCGCTTGGGCGCAAAGCGCCGCCGCTGACAATAAAGAAGCCCTGTCTGTATTGGCGAATGTCTTGGAAAATCCTCAGCAGCGCGAGGAATTAATCAAGCAATTAAGGGCGGTTGCTAAAGAAGAGATACAGACAGAGGATGTTGCGCAAACGGCGGAAAATGAGCCGAAAAGCGGCAAAGCGGAACCGACACCCTCGACAGATGCCGAACAAAGCGCGGAAGAACAAAGCAGCGAGGCGGCTACTGCCGAAGCCGAAGCCTTGGTTAAAGTGACCGAAAACACGCGTGCGGCTTTGAGCAAGGCGGCGAGTCTGCCCAGCCGCATTGCCGATTACACGGGCGAACTGGCCGGACAAATGGGCGCCCGCGTCAAGCGCAGCTGGGAGGGTTTTCGCGATATTTTCAGCGGACGCGATTATCGTTTGAGCAATTTGGATTGGTCAGCTTTCAGCGCGGCTTTGCGCAATGTGGGGATTGTGATTGTTTCGGTGCTGTGCATTTACCATGGTTTACGTAATCTGACGCGGGGCTTGCGGCGAAAGCTCAATGACTGGGCTTTGCGCAGCGAATGGTCGCAGCTCTTGGTGCGCAAATTGCTCGCGATCGGTGCGATTATCTTGGGCGACGGTTTGCTGCTCTTAATCACTTATGCAGCGGGCAATGCGATTGCTTTGTATGCGGTGGGCGAAACGGGGCGTTTGTCGATACAGGCGGCTTTGTTTATGAATGCTTTTGTGATTATCGAATTGCTGAAAATCGGCATCCGCGTGATCTTTACGCACCGTTTTGCCGGACTGCGTTTGCTGTCGGCGGAAAATCAAACGGTGCGTTTTTGGTATCACTGGATTGCAACCCTGCTGAATTTGCTAGGCTATGGCTATTTGGTCGGCATTCCATTGATTGAAGCGCATTTGAGCTACAATCTCGCCCAACTTTCTTCTACCATCATCGCGATTGCCGCGTTTTTATACGGCGTCTGGGTAGTGATTTCGCGGCGTAAAAGCGTACGCGCCGAGTTGCTCAAAACAAGCGAGCAAGTAGAATTTCCGATTACGGCTTTCTTAATCCGCCTTTTGGCTTATCTCTGGCATTGGTTGGCGGTGGCATATTTTGTGATGCTTTTGGTGGTGACGCTGCTGCGTGCGGAAAAATCTCTGCCCTTTGTGCTGCAAGGCACGCTGAAAACCCTGCTGATTGTCGGCGGCTGCGGCTTGATTGCCAATTTAATGACGATTTACATGAAGCGCGGCATTCGCTTGCCGCAGCATATTCAGCGCAGTTTGCCGGGCATTGAGCGGCAGATAAATGCCTTTGTGCCGCTGATTTTGCGGATTGCGCGGACGGTGGTCTTTGCGGTGGCTGTGCTGAGCGTATTGGGCGCATGGAATTTGATTGCCTTCGATGCTTGGTTGGCCTCTGATGCGGGGCGGGTTTTTGTGGACAAATGGCTGGGTGTGGTCTTGATTTTATTATTCATGCTGCTGCTGTGGATTGTCTGTTCCGCCTTTATCGAACACCGCCTCAGCCCGAATACGGGGCGCGGCGCGCCTTCGGCTCGTGAGCAAACCCTCTTGTCGCTGCTGCGCAATGCCTTGGCTTTGTTCTTTTTTGCGATTAGCCTGATGATGGTCTTATCGCAAATCGGCATCAATATCGGACCTTTGATTGCCGGTGCGGGGGTCTTGGGTCTGGCGGTGGGCTTTGGTGCGCAGACCTTGGTTAAAGACGTGATTACCGGCATCTTTATCCAAATCGAAAACGCCATGAACGCCGGCGATTTCATCATGGTCAATAATATCTCCGGCACGGCGGAAAAAATCTCCATCCGTTCCGTGTCCCTGCGCGATTCGCAGGGCGTTTATCATCTCATTCCCTTTTCCAGCGTGACCACCGTGTCGAATTACACGCGCGGCTATTCCTTCCACGTTAATGATTACGGCATTGCCTACAATGAAGACATCGATCATGCCTGTGAAGTGCTTAAAGCCGCCTTTGACGAACTGGCAAAAGGCGAACATAAACGCAGCATCTTGGAGCCGATTAATATTCTGGGCGTGAGTGAGTTAGCGGAAAGCTCGGTCAATATTCGTGTACGCATCAAAACCCTGCCGGGCGAACAATGGGTCATCGGACGCGCCTATAACCGTTTGGTCAAACTCTATTTCGACAAAGCCGGCATTGAAATGCCTTATCCGCATCAAACTATTTACTGGGGCGAAATGAAAGACGGCAGCGCGCCGCCGCTGCACATCGTGCGCGAACAGGCACAAATGCGCAAAAGCGAAGCCGAAATCGAAGCCGAGCAGAAACGCATCGAAACGCCTGAAAATGCCGAGCCGCCCGCCGTGCTCAAACATCAAAAAGCAGAAGACAGCATTCCGGATGTGGACGGGAAAATGTAATGAGGCAACATGCGCTCAGCATTTGGCTTGCCGAAGGACAAGCCAGCCAACGCGATATGCTTGCCAGTCTGCAAGCACTGAAAAGCCATGCGCCGCAAGCGCTGAAGATTATCGCCTCGCACCGTCATCATCGCCCTGAAATCACCGATATGGCGGATATTGCCTACCAAGAACCGGAAGCTGAAGCCGAACGCATCGATTTTGTTCTGCAACAAGCCCGGCGGCATCAAACGCGCGTATTACTCAGCGGACGCAACGGCAAAGCCTATGAAGCACAGCGTGCGGCATTTGCCCAAGCCGGCATTCGTCTATTCACAGGCGCGCAGAATGAAGACAGTCTACATCTGATGGACAATAAAGCCGCCTTTGCCGCCTTCTGCCAAGCGCGCCATATTCCGGTCGCCGGCGGCTGGGAATTTCACAACATAGAAGAATTGCAAGAACTACTGGCGCAACACGGACAGCAAGCCCTATGCGTAAAACCCGTTTCCGGTATTTTCGCGCAAGGCTTTTGGCGGCTGGATAGCGGCGATGAGACTTGGGATAGCTTTAGCCATCTCTATCATACGGAAGCGAAAAAAATTCATTTGCCGCAATTCATCCAAGCCTATCAAGACAGCCTCATGGTGCAAACCCGTCCCATCCCCATGCTGCTCATGCCCTATCTTTCAGGACGCGAATACTCGATTGACGTACTGTGCGAGCGCGGCGAAAGCCTGTTGGCGATTAGCCGCTACAAAGAAGGCAGCGTACAACATATCGGCGCCGACGAAAGCGTCTTGCCTTTAGTCGAAGCCGTCATTGCCGCCATCGGCTGCGACGGCATTGTCAGCGTGCAAAGCAAAGGCGATGCGCAAGGCAGGCAGCATATTTTGGAAATCAATGCCCGTCCCTCGGGCGGCATTAGCTACGGCAATCATAGCAGCGTGGATATCACGCAAACCGCCTTTGCCTATTGGCTGGGCTGGTTGAGCAAAGCGGAAGTCAAGGCGCGGCAGGAGCAAATCCAAACCTGCTGCGTCCGTCCGATTAGCGGCAGCGTTAAGATTTCAGGCTGAAGAAAATAGCTCCCGCTTAGCACTGCTTGTATAGTCAATTCATAGAAAAATTAATTTATTTTCAATCGGGTATAGTCGGAGAAGTGAAAAAGTAGTACAAGGCGGCGAGCCGACACTGTAATACTTTTTCAATTCTTCAACTATGCAGTTCTCTACAGGCAAGTTTGGACGTATCAACTGGAGAATATAATACCTTAACTTCAAAATGAGACTTAGAGATACACATTTTGTCAGGAGAAGCGCTTAGAATAATCTCATTTTGAAGTTAAGAGACTATAAATTGGCATCGCGCGGCAGAAAAGACGGCTGCGGATGGGGTGTTGTGTTTATACCCGCACTAAATTCATCAAATGTTCAAAGGAATAACGTGTTGATTTTCTACCGCTACTTTCTTCGGTAACCGTCAAAAGCCCTTTTTCATGTAAGGCTTTGCTCAAGCGATTGGCAGTTGCCGGCGGCAAATCGGTTTTTTCCGCCAAACTGCTGTTGCGAAATACGGGATAGGTGAAGATAAAATCCAATACCGTCAGCGCATGTTTGCTGGCTAAAACTTGGCTGAATACCTGCTTCATTTCTTCATAAAGCTGGCGGATATTTTCCGAGATGTGCAGATTACGCATCGACTGGCTTTCTACCGCCTGTAAAAAGAAAATTATCCACTCATTCCAGTCGCCCGTCTGCGATACCTGCCGCATTAAATCCACATAACGGTTTTTATGTTCTTCAAAATATCCGCTGATATAAAAATGCGAGCAAAGGGACATTTTAGGTGCTGTTTTCGAGTTCTTTAGCCCTAAGGGACAAAATAGGTGCTATCTAGCGTTTTTTAAGCAAAATAATCTTTTATAAACTTAACCTTATTGTCCTTTCCCATGCCGCAATGACAAGCTAAAAGTCTTTTCAGATCACCAAATTTTCCTTCAAGCAAATTGGTGGTTTTTGGCAGGTTTAACTCCGGATAATCTTCAAAGGTAAAAAGCCAATGCAGATTGCGCCTCAGACTGTTATAAGCACTTCTTAAACGTTTGTGCCTATAGTGTGATTTACCTGTTTCGGGATTTGAGCTACGTTCGTTGAGAAAGTCTTTATGCTGCTTATGCCAGTTATTCAAATGCTCTTCAAATGCCGCTTTGCTGCTGTTTTTTAGGCTTAAGGCAAGTTGTTTTAAATCTACTGTCGCTGCTGTTTGAGGTTTTCTTGTCAGATAACGGTTAATGGTTTTGACTTGGTGGAATTGACAAAGCTGTATGGGAATATCGGGAAATAATGAGGTTAATCCTCTTCTGCCATCGCAGATAATACTCTGAATATGTATTCCTTTTTCTTGTAGCTCTCGTATGGCTTGTCGATACAATGCATTGCTTTCTGATTTAACCTCGCTGACCGATAAGGCTTGTCGGCTGATGCTGTCATACAGCACCATCACACCAAATTTACGTCCAAAGTAGGTAGTATCCATGATGATATTGACTGATGAAAAATGCCGTTGTTCAGGCTCTCTAAGTTGGGCTTGTTTGAGATATCTAGCAATGGTTTTACGGCTGCAGGAAAAACGTTGGGCGAGCTCTTGCATGCTTTGTTTGCCGCTACTATAAAGTGTCCACAACTCTTGAGGGTTAAGACGCTTTTTGCTGCTAAAACGCTTACCGCATTGCCGGCATTTGTATCGTTGCTGATGATTTTGTCTGCCGTCTTTTTTGACCTGTTTTGAGCCACAGAAAAAGCATTTTTTGTGTTCAAAGCTTTTGACCTCGCTAAAAGCCTTACAGAATAAGGTTTTTCAAACTTTTTAGCACCTAAAATGTCCCTTTCCCCAAAAATGCGGTTCGGAAATGATCTGGTTCTGCCATAGCATCAAGGTAATCAGCATTCTGCCAATCCGTCCGTTACCGTCTTGAAAAGGATGTAAAGCTTCAAATTCCAAATGGCTAACGGCTGTTTTCAGCAAAATCGGATTGCTGTCTTGATTGATATAATCAAATAAACGCTGCAAACCATCGGCTAATTTTTCAGGGGCAATAGGAATAAATAGAATTTTTTTGTTCAGCGTATCGGCTAAATAATTCTGCTCGGTTTTAAATTGCCCCGGCGATTTTTTGATTAGCAAATTATTGCCGGGCGCTTTTTTTCGTAGTCGGCGCTGTCATATGTTTCAAAGGCGCGGATAATCGCCGATTGGCTGTCTTGGTCGCGGCTGCTGTTAATCGCTTCGCGTTGCTGAAGATAATGCGGGTGGCGGGCGAAGTACCAATGCAGGTGTTTGCGGGCAATCAGTGCGCTGATATGTTCGGGGTAGAGTTGGTGCAGGTCGCGGATGTGTGCCTGAATATCTTGATAAGGCTGATAGGGTGGCGCTTGCCATTTGGGATCGACTTGGCGGCGGATTTCGGCAAAAAGCCAAGGATTGCCTTGTGCGGCGCGCCCGATCATTACGCCGTCAAAGCCGTAGTCTTGAATCAGCTGCTTGGCTTGTGCGCTGCTGCCGATGTCGCCGTTGACAATAACCGGCAGGCGGTTTTGCGCTTTCAGGGCGGCGATTTCCCGATATTGCGCCTGCCCTTTGAAGCGTTGCGCGCGGTGGCGTCCGTGTACGCTGATGGCGGCAATGCCGCAGTCTGCGGCTATCGCGCCGACGGTAAGCAGATTGATGTTATTGGCATCAAAGCCGATGCGCGTTTTCAGCGTTACCGGTATGGATACGGCTTTGACGGTGGCGGCAAGGATTTTTTCGACCATCGGTAAATCGCTGAGTAAGGCGGAGCCTGCGTTTTGCTGTCCGACTTTTTTGGCGGGGCAGCCCATATTGATGTCGATGACGTCTGCGCCGCGTGCCTGCATGAGTTGCGCCGCTTCCGCCATAAACAACGGATCGCCGCCTGCCAATTGCACGATTTTGGGGAAGGCGGGATTGTCGTCGAATTGCATACGGGTCTGGCTTTGTGCGCTGTTGAGCAATTCAGGACGCGCATTGACCATTTCCGCGACCGTGAAATGGCAGCCTTGCTGCTGGCAGAGGCGGCGAAAGGGTAGATCGCTGATGCCTGCCATGGGTGCGAGGACGACAAGCGGGGCGGTAAAGGTAAATTTGCCGAGAGTGATCATGAGTTTATCGGTGTTGATGGAGTGGATAATGGCGGCGGAGGCTTACATTTTGCATGATGGGTGTTTTCATGCCGCGCAGCCGTTGGCGCTGTAGAGTTGCGTGGCAGCCGGCAAAAAGCGTGTCGGCTGCCGCGAGCAAGATTGCGCATCAGACGGTTTGCCGCAGTTCCAGCAAAATCCAGCCTTCGCGCTCGTCCACGCGCCGCACGCTGTAAGCGTCGCCGTAGCGAGCTTCGATATCGGCTTGTTGGCGTTCCAGTAGTCCCGCAAAATACATGACTGTATTGCTTTGCAGATGTTGCTGGAATTGCGGGCGCAGCAAGCATAGTGGCTCAAGCAGGATGTTGGCGATTAATATATCCACGGCGGGTGCGTCGGCAGGATTGGCGCAGAGGTGTATTTTCTCGCCGACGTGGTTTTTTTCCGCATTATCGGCGCTGGCAATCAGGGCTTGTGGGTCGATGTCGGTTTGATAGACGGCTTTTGCGCCCGCCAATGCCGCTGCGATGCCTAAGATGCCGCTGCCGCAGCCGTAGTCATAGACGGTTTTGCCTTGCAGATCGGCTTTATTGACGAGGTAGTTAAGGCACATGGCGGTGGAGGGGTGTGTGCCTGTGCCGAAGGCTAGACCGGGGTCGAGACGCAGGACAATGGCATTATCGTCTTCTATTTCATGCTCGGTGGCGGCGACCCAAAAATGTTCGCCGAAGCGGATGGGTTGGAAATAATCCAGCCAAGCGCGCACCCAATCGCTGTCTTTCACGAGGTGTTCGGCGATGGGATAGTCTTCGCCCAAGCTGCTGCGCAGGGCGGCAAGCACGGCTTGGCGGTCGGCATTAAGGTCATAAAGTCCGGTAACTTTGGTGCTTTGCCATAGGGGCGTGCTGCCGATCGGCGGTTCAAAGATTTCTTCTTCGTCTGCCGCTTGATAGGTAACGGCAAGTGCGCCGCTGAGTTCTAAAGCGGTTTCCAGTAAAAAAGCTTCGTCTTCGCTGTGTGCGGTAAGGCTGAGTTCCAGCCATTGCGGGTCTTGCATTATTGTCCTTTATGTGTGGCGATCGGCTCGCCTTTGCCTTCTTCAATGAGTTGTCCGGATGCGTCAAAGTGCTGCCAGCGGATAATGCGTCCGTCTTGATAGAGCAGGCGGCTCATACGGCTGCCGTCAATGCGGTAGCCGTCCGACCAACCTTGGGCGATGCTGGTTTTGAGCGCGGTGTGGGAATGGAGTTGTCCGTTGGGATAATAAACATCGGCATAGTCGTCTAATATGCCCTTACGGATGACGGTTTTCATCAAAATTTCCTTACTGGTTGAACCCCTCCCTTTAGGGAGGATAATCTTGTGGGAGAGGTGTAACCTCTTCCAATTCAGGGCAACACGTAGAGCGACGCTTTATGTGTCGCTCTGTGTGTTGAAACATATAAGATTTTTTCAGAGCGATGAGTAAAAAGCCCCTGCAAGCAGGGGCAGTCAATCAGGCAAGCCCGAGTTTGTGTTCCAAATAATGAATGTCCATGCCGCCTTGTTTGACGGTGTCGTCATTGAGCAAATCTTGGTGCAGCGGGATATTGGTTTTGATGCCTTCAATCACCGTTTCGGAGAGGGCGACTTGCATGCGCGCGATGGCGGTGTCGCGGTCTTCGCCCCAAGAGATGATTTTGCCGATCATGGAATCATAATGCGGCGGCACGCTGTAGCCGCTGTACAGATGCGATTCTACGCGGATACCCAAGCCGCCCGGCGCATGAAATTCTTTGATTTTTCCCGGCGAAGGAATGAAGCTGCGCGGGTCTTCGGCATTGATGCGGCATTCAATCGCATGGCTTTTGATGCGGATGTCTTCTTGCCGATAGGAGAGCGGCAGCCCTGCGGCGATGCGCAATTGTTCGCGCACAATGTCCACGCCGGTAATCATTTCCGTGACGGGATGTTCGACTTGCACGCGCGTATTCATTTCGATGAAATAGAATTGTCCGTTTTCATAGAGAAATTCAAAAGTACCTGCGCCGACATAGCCGATGCGTTTGCAGGCATCGGTGCAGATTTTGCCGATTTCGGCGCGCTGTTCGGCGCTGATGCCGGGTGCCGGCGCTTCTTCCAAGACTTTTTGATGGCGGCGTTGCAAAGAGCAGTCGCGCTCGCCCAAATGGATAGCGTTGCCGTGTTTGTCCGCCAAGACTTGGATTTCGATATGGCGCGGGGTTTCAAGGAATTTTTCCATATATACCATGTCGTTGCCAAAGGCTTGCTTGGCTTCGGCTTTGGTCAGCTTGACCGCTTCCACGACTTCTTCTTCGCTGCGCACCACGCGCATGCCGCGTCCGCCGCCGCCGCCCGCCGCTTTCACAATCACGGGATAGCCGATGCTTTTGGCGATGTGTTTGATTTCGGCGGCGTCATTGCCCAAAGGCCCGCCCGAACCCGGCACACAGGGAATGCCGGCGGCTTTCATGGCTTTAATCGCTTCGACTTTGTCGCCCATCATACGAATGGTTTCGGCTTTCGGGCCGATAAAGGTAAAGCCCGATTCTTCGACGCGTTCGGCAAAATCGGCGTTTTCCGATAAGAATCCGTAGCCGGGATGAATGGCTTCGGCATTGGTCACTTCAGCAGCGGCGATAATGCTCGCCATATTCAGATAGCTTTCCGATGAGGCGGCAGGACCGATGCAGACCGATTCGTCGGCAAGCAGCACGTGTTTTAAATCGGCATCGGCTTTGGAATGCACGGCGACCGTTTCAATGCCTAATTCGCGGCAGGCACGCAGTACGCGCAGCGCAATCTCGCCGCGGTTTGCGATCAAGACTTTGTTAAACATCTGCGCCTCCTTATTCAACAATGAATAGCGGCTGGTCGTATTCTACGGGTTGACCGTTTTCCACCAAGATTTCTTTGATTTTGCCTGAAAATTCCGCTTCGATGCGGTTAAACATCTTCATGGCTTCGATAATGCAGACGGTATCGCCGGCTTTAACCGTTTGTCCGACTTTGACGAATACATCGGCATCGGGAGAGGACGAGGCATAGAAAGTGCCGACCATCGGCGAACGGATGGCTTTGCCTGTCATAGCAGGTGCGGCTTTGCTGTCTTCAGCGGCGATGCTTGGCGTGCTGACGGCGGCAGCCTGCGTGCCGGCGGCGATGATTTGCGGCGCGGCGGCATATTGCACGGGCATGCTTTGCATTTGATTGACGTAGCGGCTAATACGCACGCTTTCTTCACCCTCGGTAATTTTGATTTCGGCAACGTCCGAAGCCTCTAGCATTTCGATCAGTTTTTTAATTTTACGGATATCCATGATGCCTCCTATTCGGCAGACTGTGTGAGATGTTGGTGAGCGGCGATGAGGGCCAATTCATAGCCCGTCGCGCCGAGACCGCTAATCGTTCCGACGGCAATATCGCTGAAATAGCTGTGCCGGCGGAATGCTTCACGGCGATGAATATTGGAAAGGTGCACTTCAATAAAAGGAATATCGACGGCTTTGAGCGCATCGCGCAGGGCGACGCTGGTATGCGTGAAAGCGGCGGGATTGAAAATAATGAAATCGACTTCATGCCGTCCCGCTTCGTGAATCAAATCAATCAGCGTACCTTCGTGATTGTGTTGAAAAAATTCGATGTCGAGCTCAAAGGCTTCTGCTAATTCGTCCAAGCGTTTTTCAATGTCGGCGAGCGTTACGCTGCCGTAGTGCTGCGGCTCTCGCGTGCCGAGCAGGTTTAAATTCGGGCCGTTTAAGACCAATATTTGCGCCATAAATGCGGTCGCTCCAAAATTATCGTTATCAAGAAAAGCGCCGCATTATACCTGAAAGGCAGAGCGGCATGGGTTATCTTACTTGTTTTTTATCTGTTTTTTTTACAGCCCTCTAGGCAAAATATGATGAGGACTTGAGCGGAGGGGGGATAGTCGCAACTTTGTATCATCATGCCCGAATGTGAAAAATCGCGGCTTAAACCTTGGGCATAAAGTGCTAAGCGAAGCTATGAAAAAGACGGAGCTTTGGAGTAAGATAGTCCGCCGATTTGAGCCGAGATGTTTATGTCCTCTTCCCTTGAGCAAGCGATTTCCGATAGCGTCCGCCAATATTTAGCCACCCTTGAAGGCGAGGAACGCGCGGAAAACCTGCACGCCCTCATCATCGGCGAATGCGAACGCCTCCTCATTCAGCAAGCCCTGTATTACAATCAAAACAACCAAAGCCATGCCGCGCTATGGCTGGGCATTACGCGCAACACCTTAAAAAAGAAAATGTTGGAATACGGACTCTACGAAGCGCCGCTGCAAAGCCTGCCGAGCAAAAAACGCGGACGTTAGCGTAAAATACGCTTTGCTATACAGAAATCTAGCTGTTTAAAGATAATCTATGAAAATCAAATAAGTACTTATGGATTATTTATCAAGTATATATATAGTCAATTCATGGCAAAATTAATCATTTTTTCAATCGGATAGGTCGGATACTTGTATCCGACATTACTTAAAATATAAACTTGTCGGATTCAAGAATCCGACCTACTTCCTTATAAATTAGTAGTTTAGATATTTATATCCAACACAATTTGTCATGCGAGTGCTTTCTGGCATAAACGCCTAAGCTAAGGTTAAAAATATAATGTTCGTATTTGTCATGAATTGACTATAGTTTCTTCAGATTAAAATGAGACAATCAAAATTTTCAACATGTTGTTTTAAGGCGTATCATTTTAATCTGAAGAGACTATATTTTTCTCTCAAGCAAAAATTAGGCTAAAATTTATATTTTCTGTTATCTGATAACATCAGCCATATCCGGCATATCGATACGGTATTTTAATCAGTCATATATTCTGAACTAAGAGGTTTCCATGCTATTGAGCGACATGATTTCCAAACAACGCGTCATCTTTGCCGAGCAATTTGCCGATTGGCGGAGCGCTGTCCATCATGCCTGCAGCGTACTGTTGACCGACGGCAGTATTCAGCCCGCCTATGTGCAAGCCATCATCGACAGCATTGAAAAGCACGGCGCCTATATCGTGATTGCCCCCGACATCGCCATGCCGCACGCCCAAGGCAATGCGGAAACGGTTGCACGCAGCGTGGTAAGTTTTATGAAAGTCGAGCGACCTGTCATTTTTGATGCCGATGACCGCAGCAAAGACGCCAGACTGTTTTTCACGCTTGCCGCACAAGATTCCAACAGCCATTTGGAAAACATGGCTGCTCTTGCAGAAATGCTGGATAATGAAGCCCTGATTGCGGATTTACTCGCCGCCAATCAGATTGACGATTTGCGCCGCATTTGCGCGCAGTATCATATTTAGGAGAACGTATGAACCAACTCGAAGCCCTGAAACAAATGACCGTCGTGGTTGCCGATACCGGCGACATCGAAGCGATTAAGCAATACCAGCCGCAAGATGCGACTACCAATCCCTCGCTGATTTTAAGCGCCGCCGCACTGCCGCAGTACGCCGCGCTGATCGATGAAGCCGTCGCCTACGGCAAAAGTCAAAGCAATGACTTTGAAGAACAATTAGCCCATGCGCAAGACAAATTGGCGGTCAATATCGGCTTGGAAATTCTTAAAATCGTACCAGGGCGCGTTTCTACCGAAGTGGATGCCCGTCTTTCTTATGACAGCGACAAAACCGCTGCCAAAGCGCGCCAATTAATCCGTTTATACAATCAAGCCGGCATCAGCAATGAGCGTATTTTGATTAAAATCGCCTCCACATGGCAGGGTATTCGCGCGGCAGAAATCTTAGAAAAAGAAGGCATTAACTGCAATCTCACTCTATTATTCTCGCAAGCCCAAGCGCGTGCCTGTGCGGAAGCCGGCGTTTATCTCATCTCACCTTTTGTCGGGCGCATTTTGGATTGGTACAAAGCCAATACCGGCAAAGAATACAGCGCGGAAGAAGATCCCGGCGTCTTATCCGTCAAAAGCATTTATGATTACTACAAAGCGCATGGCTACAAAACCATCGTCATGGGCGCCAGCTTCCGCAACCGCGGCGAAATTACCGCCATTGCCGGCTGCGACCGCCTGACCATTGCCCCGCCCCTCTTGGCAGAATTACAAGCCAGCGAAGAAACCCTGCCGCGCCAATTAGAAGACAAAGGTGCCTATCAGGAAAAACCCGCAGCTTTAACGGAAGCGGAATTCCTGTGGCAGCACAATAGCGATGCAATGGCAGTGGAAAAACTTGCCGAAGGTATCCGTAAATTCGCCGCCGACCAAGAAAAATTAGAAAACTTGCTGCGTGCAAAATTCTAATTCTCTCAAAACCCAGTCTCCGTTATCGAGCGATAGCGGAGGCTGTTATCGTATATTCAAACTCGCAGCCACAGAATTTGTGCATACATACCGATTCTTTATATCCTTTTACCGCACAGAGAGGAAATCATGTCTTTTTTCGAACAGTTAAAAACACAAGCCCAGCAAGAATGGCAAGCCTATACCCAACATGAATTTTTACGGCAATTGGCGCAGGGGACGCTTGCCGAAGAAAGCTTTCAACATTATTTGAAACAGGATTATTTATTTCTGCGACACTTTACCCGTGCATGGGGGTTGGCAATTTACAAAAGCCGTCGTATTGAGGATATGCGCTACGCGCAAGCAGGTATCAATGCCATGTTGGATACGGAAATTGCCTTGCATATCGAATATTGCAGACAATGGGGTATTAGCGAAGAGCAGCTGCATCAAGAACCGGAAGCCAGTGCCTGCGTGGCATATACGCGTTACGTACTGGATTGCGGCGCAAGCGGCGATTTGCTGAGTTTGCATGTTGCTTTGCTGCCCTGTTTGATTGGTTATGCGGAGTCGGTCGACTGGATATTGGCGCAAGCTTTCACTGTCTTAGAGAATAATCCTTATCGTCCGTGGATTGAAATGTATGCAAGTGCCGAATACCGAGAAGCGGTGGATTATGCCAAACGGCATTTGGACAAACTGGCTGCGGATATCACAGCGGCGCAGCAGCAATCTCTGCTTACGGTGTTTAAAACGGCAACACGCATGGAAGAAGCTTTTTGGGAAATGGGATTGCAGCGTTTGATGTGAGTGATATAGCCGGGGAACTGAAAAAGTATCGGGGGCGGTTTGTTTGACTTTGTGCTCTGTACGGTCGGTGCCTTGTATAGTTGTTCACTTCTCCGGCTATAGCGATTATTTGATTAGCTGTTTTCTTCATCCTTCTGAAAACGCTTTTGATTAAATAAAAAAGTGTCGATGACGTTTTGAATATGCAGGCGCATGGCTTCTCGCGCTTCGTTTGGATTACGCTTTTGCAGTGCGATTAAAATAGCCAAATGTTCTGCTTGGGAACGCAGCGGCATATCTTGCGGTGTGAAAAAATGCTGCAAACGTGAAAACATCGCACCATAGCCATGCCCTAAAAATATTCGCAAAATAGCCGCATAGGCATCGTTCCCGGAGGCTTCGGCGATGCGTATGTGGAATAAGCGGTCGCCAATGTGGATAGTCGAACCGTCAAAATTATCACGCACATTCAGTAAATAAGCATCTTGAATTTGGCTTAAATCCTGCTCGCTCATATTTTCTGCCGCCAAAGCAGCGGCTTCGGGCTCAATCAATAATCTTGCATGTAATAAAGAAAAGGGTGAAATCTCTTCTTCTTCATTCAGATAGGGGGCGATGTCTGGGTCGGTAGCCGTTTGTATATGCGGTATTTTTTCTTCTTCCGCCATTTGCACATAAATGCCGCTTCCGAGTTTGACTTGCACCCAACCTTGTATTTCTAAGGCAATGACGGCTTCTCGAATGGATGTACGGCTAACGTTGAGTTGCTTGGCCAATTCACGTTCAGGCGGCAGGGCACTGCCTACAGGATAGATGCCTTGTCTAATGTTTTCCTTGAGTTGCCGAGCAATATTTTTATAGAGACGCATAGTGCTACCTTTGGTTTGACCGCCTGCATTATATCTTGAGATATTGGTCTGATAAAAAAATATTGTACAGACCAAATTTTTTGTTTATATTAAGCCTCATCAAATATCAGCAGAGGTAAATGATGCGTCTTGAAAATAAATTTGCCCTTATCACCGCTGCAGGACAAGGGATTGGTCGCGAAACAGCCTTAGCTTTCGCGCGTGAAGGAGCAACAGTGATTGCCACCGATATTAACCAAAGCGCCTTGGAAAGTTTGGTCGCTGAAGATAGCACAGGGCGCATTCAAAGCGCTTTCTTAGATGTGACCGATGTCGCCGCCATTCAAGCATTTTGCCAGCAATATCCGCAGACTAATGTCTTATTTAACTGCGCGGGCTGGGTGGCGGCAGGCGATGTTTTGCAGGCGAGTGCGGAAGATATGAACCGCTCATGGCAGATTAATGTGATGTCGCAATTTCATTTAATCCAAGGCTTATTGCCGCATATGCTCAAAAATGGTGGTGCTTCGATTATTAACATGGCTTCGGCGGCATCGAGTGTGAAAGGGGTGGTCAATCGTTTGGCCTACAGTACGACTAAGGCAGCTGTAATTGGTCTGACCAAAGCCTTGGCGGCAGATTATGTGACACAGGGTATTCGGGTGAATGTGATTTGCCCCGGTACGGTGGAATCGCCATCTTTGCATGAACGTATTGCCGCGCAAGCCGTACAACAAGGGCGCAGTGCTGATGAGGTGATGAAGGATTTTGTGGCGCGTCAGCCGATGGGCAGAATTGCTAAAACCGCTGAAATCGCCGCGCTGGCGGTGTATTTGGCTTCAGATGAGTCGGGATTTACGACAGGGGCGCAGCATATTATTGACGGCGGTTGGTCAAATTAAAGGAGTTTTAAAATGAAATTAGTGCGCTATGGTGCAGAAGGTCAAGAGAAAGCAGGGCTGATTGATGAGAACGGTCAATTGCGCGATTTATCCGCCATTGTGGCAGATATTGATGGACAGGCTTTGGCGCGGCTTGAGGAATTAAAGCGCTTAGATCAAAGCGCTTTGCCCTTTGTTGAAGGCAATCCGCGTTTGGGTGCCTGTGTGGATAAGGTCGGTAAATTCATTTGCATTGGTTTGAATTACTCCGATCATGCCGCCGAAACAGGTGCGACGGTACCTGCCGAGCCTGTGGTATTTAACAAATGGACAAGCGCCATTTGCGGACCCAATGATGATGTGTGGATTCCGCGCGGTTCGGAGAAAACCGATTGGGAAGTGGAATTGGGCGTTGTAATTGGAAAAACGGGTAAATACATCAGCGAAGAAAGCGCTTTGGATTATGTGGCGGGTTTTTGTGTGATTAATGATGTTTCCGAACGCGAATATCAGCTGGAGCGCGAAGGTACTTGGGATAAAGGCAAAGGCTGCGACCGTTTCGGTCCGATGGGGCCTTATTTGGTGACCAAAGATGAGGTGAAGGATTTTAATAATTTAGCTATGTGGCTCGAGGTTGATGGCGTTACTTATCAAAACGGTAACACCAACACCATGATTTTTAAAGTGCCCTATTTAATTCATTATTTAAGCCAATTCATGACCCTAAATGCAGGCGATGTGATTTCAACAGGCACGCCGCCGGGAGTGGGCTTGGGGCAAAAACCGCCTGTGTATTTACGCGTAGGACAAACCATCCGATTGGGTATTGAAGGCTTGGGCGAGCAACGCCAGAAAGTGGTCAATGACCCTGCCGCCGTCTAAAGGCAAAGCAAAGCGCTTTGGGCATTTTTGAGGAAAAATTATGAGCATAATTATTGATTTGGAAGTATTTGATATTCGCTTCCCCACCTCGCAACACTTAGATGGCTCTGATGCCATGAACCCAGATCCCGATTATTCCGCCGCGTACGTCATTTTAAAAACCGACGGTCAGCATCATGGGCATGGCTTAACCTTCACCATTGGACGCGGTAACGATATTTGCTGCGCCGCGATTTTAGCGATGCGCCATTTGGTGGTGGGTTTGAGCTTAGAGGAATTCAAACAAAGTCCTGCGGCGGTGTGGCGCAAATTAACCTCAGACAGCCAATTGCGTTGGATTGGCCCCGACAAAGGCGCCATGCACTTGGCAACAGGGGCTGTGGTCAATGCGCTTTGGGATTGGTACGGCAAAGAAGCAGGCAAACCCGTCTGGCAGCTGGTTTCTGATATGAGCGCGGAAGAATTGGTTAATTGCATTGATTTTCGATACTTAAGCGATTGCATCACGCCTGATGAAGCGCTTTCATTGCTCAAACAGCGTGACAACGGCAAAGCCGAACGCCGCACCACTTTGCTCGAAGAAGGCTATCCCTGCTACACCACGTCTGCAGGTTGGCTGGGCTATCCCGATGACAAACTCCGCCGTTTGTGCCAAGAAGCCATTGATGCAGGCTTTAATTATGTGAAACTCAAAGTCGGGCGCGATTTGGAAGACGATAAACGCCGCGTGCGCATTGCGCGAGAAGTTTTGGGCGAACAGCGCCATTTGATGATTGATGCTAACCAAATTTGGGAACGTCAGCAAGCCATTGATTGGGTGAAGGAATTGGCATTTGCCAAACCTTGGTTCATTGAAGAGCCGACTAGCCCCGATGATGTGGAGGCGCATCGTGCAATTCGTCAAGCCGTGGCGCCGATTCAAGTGGCAACGGGCGAGATGTGCCAAAACCGCATTTTGTTCAAACAATTTATCATGCGCGAGGCGATTGACATTGTGCAGATTGATGCTTGTCGCATTGGTGGCTTGAATGAAGTCTTGGCAGTGCTGTTAATGGCGGCGAAATATGGCTTGAAAGTCTGTCCGCACGCAGGCGGAGTCGGGTTGTGTGAATATGTGCAACATCTTTCCATGATTGATTATCTCTGCTTCTCGGGCGATAAATCAGGACGCGTCACCGAATACGTTGACCACCTACATGAGCATTTTATCGAGCCATGCCTGATTGAAAACGCCGCCTATATGCCGCCGAAATTGGCAGGTTTTTCGATTGAGATGAAAGCGGAGAGTTTGCACGGACAGTATTCAAAGCGCTTTGGGCAGTAAGTCAGGATTGGCGCCATGAAACTCGATGCCCATCGCCATTATTGGCGTTATAACGCGCAAGAATACAGCTGGATTACGGATGCTTTGGCGGCGTTTAAGCGTGATTTTTTACCTGAAGACGCTGCCGAGTTGGACAAAGCGCTTGCGTTGGACGGCGTGATTGCGGTGCAAGCGCGTTCTAGTGAGCGTGAGAACGATTTTTTGCTGACCTTAGCGCAACAAGGCTCAATTCAACATGACACGGTTCGGGCAGCGCCGATTATGGGCATTGTCGGCTGGGTGGATTTGTGCGCGGCGGCGGTGGGCGAGCGTTTGGACGTTTACCGCGCCCAGCCGTTAATACGCGGTTTTCGTCATTTGGTGCAAGATGAAGCCAATCCTAGCGCGTTTTGGGCGCAGGCGGATTTTAATCGCGGTCTGCGTGCGCTTCAGCAGCGCGGTTTTGTTTATGACGTGTTGGTCAAACAGGCGGATTTGGCGGCGGCGGTGGCATTTTGTGCGCGCCATGACCAAGCGCTTTTGGTGCTTGATCATCTTGGCAAACCTCAGTTTCCAAATGGACGCCAAGATTTACGCCAAGATTTCCCTGCTTGGTATCGGCAGATGCAAGAATTGGCGCAAATGCCGCATGTGGGCGTGAAGATTTCGGGTTTGTTGCTAGAGGCGGGTGCGGGTTCGACTTGGGAGACGGTCAAGCCTTACGTTGAAAGCGCTTTGACATTGTTTGGCGCGGCGCGTTGTATGTTGGGCAGTGATGACCCTGTGTGTTTGTTAAGCCATAGGCGCGGCGAGGTGCTTGAATTTTGGCATAGCGCTTTGGCAGGCTTGAGCGCTGCTGAGCAAAACGCTTTGAGCGGAGAAACGGCGGCACGGTGGTATGGCATTGGCGGACTGGGAGATTAGCGATGGATTTGTTTTTAAAAGATAAGGTTTTTATTGTCACGGGCGGCGGCGCCGGCATTGGCGGCGCGATTACGCAAACCTTGATTGATGAGGGCGCGAAGGTGGCGGTGGTGGCGCGTTCGGCGATTCATGAGGACGTTGCCAAGCGCTTTGGCAATCATTTCATTCATGTTGTTACCGAGTTATCCGATGATGAGGCCTGCGCAGGGGCGGTTGCGAAAAGTATTAAACACTTTGGGCGGTTGGACGGTTTGGTCAATAACGCAGGGGTGAATGATAACGTGAGTCTTGAGCATTCGGTGGCTGACTTTCGCGCCTCATTGGAGAAAAATTTGACCCATTATTTCGCCATGATGCACCACGCTTTGCCACATTTGCGTGCCAGCAAGGGCGCGGTGGTCAATATCGGCTCAAAAACGGCATGGACAGGGCAGGGGCAAACCAGCGGTTACTGTGCCGCCAACGGCGCACGCGCGGCGCTTACGCGCGAATGGGCGGCGGCGTTGTTAGATGACGGCATTCGGGTGAATATGGTGGTGCCGGCCGAGGTGATGACGCCGCTTTATCGGCGCTGGATTGATAGCTTTGAGAATGCCCAAGAAAAGTTAGACAGCATTATCTCGAAAATCCCACTGGAAAAACGCATGACCACGCCTGAGGAGATTGCGGCAATGACGGTGTTTTTACTCTCTAGCCGTTCAGCGCATACCACAGGGCAGCAGATTTTTGTTGATGGCGGTTATACCCATCTCGACCGCTCATTAACGTAATTTCAACCACAATAGAGGAGAATAATCATGAAAAAATCCGCTCTTGCATTGGCATTAGTCGCCAGCTTGGCACAGGCTGAGGTCACTATCGGCTTGGACCAACCGCGCAACGATACCGATTTCTGGACGGCGTTTGCACATTATGTGCCGCAAAAAGGACAGGAATTGGGCGTAAAATTGTTTAATACGTCGTCCAACAATGATGCGCAAAAAATGATTGCCAATACCCAGCAGATGTTGCAATCCAATGTGAATGCGATTGTGCTGGCGCCGCAAGATACCGCCGCCACCATCAGCGCTTTGAACAGCGCCGAGCAAAAAGGCGTGCCGGTGGTGACGGTAGATACCCGTCCTGATGCGGGCAAAGTGTATATGGTCGTGCGCGCCGATAATAAAGCCTATGGCAGCAATGCCTGCATTGTCTTGGGTGAAAAATTAGGTGGTAAAGGCACGGTGGTTGAGTTTCAAGGTGCGCTCAATTCCATCAACGGGCGCGACCGCTCCGAAGCCTTCGCTGCGTGCATGAAAGAAAAATATCCGCAGATGAAAGTGATTGAAGTGCCGACCGATTGGAAAGCCGAACCTGCGATTGCAGGTTTGCAAACCGCTTTGGCAGGCGGCGAGGTCAATGGCATTTATATGCAGGCGGGCGGTGTGTATTTGCAGCCGACTTTGGCATTTTTGCGTCAGCAAAACAAACTCGTACCCGCAGGGCAGGCAGGGCATATTGTGATTGTTTCCAATGACGGCATTAAATCGGAGCTGGAGGCGATTGCGCGCGGCGATATTGATGCCACCATTTCCCAACCTGCCGATGGTTATGCGCATTGGGCGATTTTCTATGCCAAAGCCGCCGCTGAAGGCAAAACCTTCCAAGTAGGTCCCACCGAGCACGGCTCCAATATCGTGCAGCCGCGTGAAGGTTTGTTGGAGGACCAAATCGCCGCGCCTGTGGTGAGCGCAGATGGCGCGACCTTGGGTGAATTGCAGACGGTGAAGTTTGATGATAAATCGCTGTGGGGTAATAACTAAGTCCTAAAGTTCAAGCGCTTTGTGCTTTTCACGCAAAGCGCTTTTTTGAATCAATAACAAAGGAAGCGATATGACAACGGAAAACTCTCAAACTGCCGCAGTGCCTTTAGTTGAAGTGCAGGGGGTGGTCAAGCGCTTTGGTAAAACGACGGCTTTAAACGGCGTAGAATTAAGGGTTCATGCCGGCAGAACTCATGCCCTTGTCGGGCGCAACGGAGCCGGCAAATCCACCTTGGTTTCCATTTTGACGGGGCTGAATGCGCCCGATGAGGGTTGGGTGAAATTCAGCGGCGAAGCCGCACCCGCACTTAATGATGTTAATGCTTGGCGATCGCGGGTGGCTTGTGTCTATCAAAAACCGACCATTTTCCCTAATCTGACGGTAGCGGAGAATCTGCTTATTAATCGGCAAGACTTGGGCAAACGCCTGATTTCTTGGCGTGAAGTAAATCGTGAAGCGCAAAAAATTCTTGATGCTTGGGATATTTCTGTTGATGTGCATTTGGAGGCAGGACTCTTGGATGTGGAAAACCGGCAATTGGTAGAAATCGCGCGTTCTCTCTCTTATGGCGCGCGTTTTATCATTTTGGACGAACCCACCGCCATGCTCGAGGGCAAAGCCATTACGCGTCTTTTTGAGCGGATGCGCAAATTGCAGGAGCAGGGCGTCACTTTCTTATTTATTTCCCATCATTTAACCGAAGTATATGACATCTGCCACGATGTGACCGTATACCGCGATGCAAGGCATATTGTGACGGCACCGGTCGCCGAATTTCCGCAAAAACAGATGATTGAAGCCATGACGGGTGAGCGTTATGAAGACAAAGTGTATACGCCGCGCGAATTACCTGATGAGCGTGTATTGGAAGTGTCGAATTTAAGTCATCGGTTCCGTTTTAACAATCTGAATTTTGCAGTGAAAAAACGCGAAATGGTCGGTTTGGTCGGCTTGGGCGGCTGCGGCAAAGTAGGCTTGGCGGAGACTATTGTCGGCTTGCAAAGTGCGGTCGGCGGCGAGATTTATATCAATGGCAAAACATATGCGCGTGACAGCGTGCGTGCCGCGCTTGATGCGGGTATTGGTTTTGTGCCGCAAGACAGGCATCACGGCGGTTTTGTGCCGGAAATGAGTATTGAAGAAAATGCCACCATGACCATTTTGCCTGAGCTTTCCAGTGCTAAATTGGGCATCATTGACCGCCAAAAACGCTTCAATTTGGCTTCGCAATGGATTAAAGCCCTTGATGTGAAAACTTATGGCGCTGAGCAGGAAGTGGCAGGATTGAGTGGTGGCAATCAACAGAAAGTCGTACAGGCGCGTGCCATGGCAAATGAACCGCAGCTGCTTGTGATGATTAATCCTACCGCCGGTGTGGATATTAAAAGCAAACATACGCTGCTTGACTATGTGGCGCAGGAAGCGGAGCGGCGCGAGATGGCAGTGATTATCGTCTCTGACGATTTAGACGATGTGCGCGGCTGCGACCGTGTGATTGTAATGCAGCATGGCAAAATGGCGCATGAATTCAAGCAAGGCTGGAACGATAATATGCTGATTGCCGCGATGGAAGGCATGCTCGAAGCAGACGAAGCACCCTATCAATTTGTGCCGCAGGCGGCGCAAGAACAAGCACAACACATATAGAGGAAAATGTATGAGTACCACAACCCCGAATCAAAGCAGTCCATCAAGCGGATTTCGTTGGAGCAGTTTGCGCGATTTTGTCTTAGTTCCGCCCATTTTGCTGATTTTGCTGATTGGGCATTTGACCACGGATAATTTTCTGACATGGGGTATTTTGAAAATTCCCATTGAACAAGCCACGCAAATTGGCATTTTAGTATTGGCGCAGGCGATGGTGATTATCATCGGGCGTATGGATTTATCGCTGGAATCGACCTTTGGACTGGCGCCGGCGATTGCCGTTTGGGCGGTTGCCGGCATTGGCTTTGCGCCGAATGTAAGCGGTGCTTTTTTGCCGGATTTTTTGGCATTGCCGGTCGTATTATTGGTCGGCGCAGCGGTGGGCTTGATTAATGCAGTGATGATTGTCAAATTCCGCCTGAACGGTTTTATCGTCACATTGGGTATGCTCACCGCTTTACGTGGTCTGCAAACCTTCTTAACTGGCGGTGCAAGCTTATACCAATTGCCCAAATCGATCGCAGGCTTGGCGCATTTTAGCTTTTTAGGCATGTCGCTGTCGTTTTGGGTATTTGTGAGCTTGGCGGTGGTATTGATTTTGTTTATGCAGTTCACGCGCCACGGTCGCGCACTCTATGCCGTCGGCGGCAATGCGCCGGCAGCAAAAGCCGCCGGCATTCAAAGTGAAAAAGTGATTATGGGCGTACTCATTGCCGCCAGTCTCATGGCGGCATTGGCAGGCGTACTGTACACCTCGCAATATGCTTCCGTAGGGCAGTCGCAAGGATCGGGCTACATTTTCACGGTCTTTGCCGCATGTGTGATCGGCGGCATTTCTTTAAACGGCGGTCGAGGCTCAATCTTTGGCGCAGTCACAGGCATTTTACTGCTTAAATTTATCGACCAATTATTGCGATCATTGCAAGTCTCAGGCACGGTGATTGAGTTTATTACGGGAACATTTATCTTATTTGCATTGATTATTTCGCGTATTGCTTCAGGCAAACCGCAGGATTAATGTGCTAAGCGCTTTGAGAATGCTCAAAGCGCTTTTTTTATGGTTAGGAAACAGCTATGCAAGAATTTGTCTTATTACTAGATTTAAAAAACGATCCGCAATTAATCGCCGAATATGAGCATTATCATCAAAAAATTTGGGCACAAGTATATGCCCATTTACGCAGTGCAGGCATTGAAAGCATGAGCATTCACCGCTTTCAAAATCGTTTGGTGATGCTTGTCACAGCGAAACCGGCGTTTACTTGGGAGCGTTTACATCAAATGGCGGAGCATAATCCTGATGTTCAAGCATGGGAAGAATTAATGGATACCTATCAACAGCGCTTTGATGGTGTGGCTGGTAAATGGCAATTGGCGGCAGAGATTTTTGATTTGGAGAAAAATCATTAGTCTAATTCAGCTGTTTATGAATGGTCTGAAGTTTTAGGGCAGCCAATCTAATAATGTTCTTTTATTTTCCGAGCCGCGTGGAGGTACTGCGTTTAAACATTCGCCGCTTAATACGCGTTCATATTTTTCCAGATAGTCTTTTGTCATACGCATGGCGCTGAATTTTTCTCGCGCATAGTCATGGCAATGTTGCCGATTAAAATCTCCCCAATATTGCATGGCATGGCGTAATTCGCTTTGGCTGTTAGATAAAAATCCCATTTCAGGAGATACGATTTCAGGTAGTGAGCCATAGGGCGTAGCAAAAACAGGTGCGCCGTAATATAGGCTTTCCACTACAGCCAAACCAAAAGGCTCATGCCACAAAACGGGAAATAGCAAGCCTTTAGATTGTGGTAAATAACGCGATTTTTCCGCATTACTGACCATACCAAAAAATCGGGCTTTAGGCGTAAAGGTAAAGCGCAACCCCATTTTGAGGTTAAATCGATAACCGCCGAGTACATATAATTTTTCATCAGACAAAGATTTAACCAAATCAATTGCGCCGCGAACGTTTTTGACTTTCCATGCAGCTTTTGCAAGAAAATGGAAAAATTTTTGTGATTGCTTTAAATCGGGTTTGTCATAATCTTCCCAATCCAAACCGTTATGGACAAAGCATTGTCCGCCGAAGCGTTGCGCATGATTTTGGGATATAAAAATGGTGTTGCGCTGCAATTTAGCATCATTGTTGTATATATTGCCGTGTAATGTGAACACATAAGGCGTAGTTAATTTTTCCATACCGACTGCACCGCTATGAAAATGCACTATGTCAATATCTTGTGGTAAATCTTGACTGATATCGTGAATGCTGTCATAGGGAATAATTGGTGCGAATGGACAATGAGAACCTTGTTTGACGATAAAAACTACTTCATGTCCTAATTGGACTAAAGCTTTTCCCAAGCCCCAAATAACGCGCTCTGTACCGCCATATTGATGAGCAGGAATAAAGCTGTTTTGTACAATTGCAATTTTCATTTTGTAACATCTTTTTCAAATAATTTAAAAGTCTAGCTTATATAATAGACATCTCAAAATCAATTTTTAGAAACTTGCCCATCTGCCACTGATGGTTCTGATAGTAACCGTCAGTGGCAGATGGTTTTTTATTGCGCCGCGAGAGCGATGGTTGCCAAGGTCAGGCGGCAGGAGAGCAGCATGATGCCGAGGGTCAGCGAGGCGCAGCGGAAGGCTTTGATGTCTTGCACGCTCGGCGGCGTGATTTGGGTATTGTGCGGGTCGATGTCATTGTCTAATTGCCATATCACCCTCTACTAGACTAAACAACAACACAAAAACGCGCTATTTTATACCAATTGCAGACAAGTATTTACGTTAGAAAAATAACAAAAGCGCTTTATCTAAATTCTATCTTTGTAGATTGGCAATGTTTGGGTATACTAGCGCGCATATTTTCAATATGCCTTCAATACTATGAAATCTTTTTCCCCCGTTCTCACTTTATCTGCGGCATTGATTATTGCCTTTACCATTATTGGATTTTTCTTCCCTACCGCCTTTGGCAACGTTGCTGCCAGCACCTATGATTGGGTTGCAAGCACATTTGGCTGGGTATTTATGCTATCGGTATTCGTATTTGATGTCTTTTTAATTGCGATTATCTTTACACGCTACGGCAAACTCAAACTCGGGCGCTTTGATGAAGAACCAGAATTTGACACCATCTCATGGATTGGCATGTTATTTTCAGGAGGTCTTGGTGTGGGGATTGTTTTTTGGGGCGTCGCTGAACCAATGACCCATTATCTAAATCCACCCATGGTTGGCATTGAGCCTCAATCTATAGAAAGCGCGCGCCTTGCTATGGGCTATACCTTTTTCCATTGGGGCGTTTCCCAGTGGTCAATTTTTGCCATTGCAGGTTTAATTATCGGTCTGTTTCAATTTCGCATGAAACAAGATGGCTTGATATCCACTTCGCTCGAATCTGTTTTTGGTAAAGACTATGGCGGTAAAAAAAGATATTTTATTGATATTTTAGCTATTTTCGCCACAGTTGTCGGAATTGCCATTTCACTAGGATTAGGCGTTTTGCAAATTAATGGTGGTTTATCACAAGTGTTTGGACTCCCTAAAAATACTTTGGTTGAAATCATCATCACCATTGTGCTGGCTATTATTTTTATGATTTCTGCAACCACTGGCTTGCATCGTGGCGTCAAATTTCTATCTAATCTAAATATCTTTATCGCCTTTGGATTGACCGTTTTTGTCGTTATTCTTGGACCAACCACAGTTATCTTCAAAGCATTTGTAACAGGCATTGGAGACTACCTCAGCCACTTTATCGAATACAGCCTACGTCTAGACCCATACCAAATCAAACAAAACTGGGTTGAAAAATGGACCGTATTTTATTGGGCATGGGTTATTTCTTGGAGTCCTTTTATTGGCGCTTTCATCGCACGTATCTCGCGCGGGCGTACCATTAGAGAGTTTGTTATAGGCGTATTGATTGTCCCGCCAATGATTTCCTTTATTTGGATTGCAGCTTTTGGCGGCAGCGCCATCTTCATGGATTTATATGAAAGTGGACAAATCGCACAAATTGTTGCTCAAGATAACACCCAAGCGATGTATGCATTTTTGCATGCTTTACCTATACCGCTAATCACCTCAACAGCAACTATCATTTTAATTGCAACATTTTTGATTACCTCTGCCGATTCCGCCACCTATATTTTGGCGAGCATGAGCAGTGGTGGGTCGTTACAGCCTAAATTTAAAATCAAAATGTTTTGGGGCGTATTGCTTGCTTTAATTTCTTTGGCTCTATTGGCTTCCGGCGGACTCAAAAGCTTACAATCTGCCGCGATTGTTGCAGGGCTACCTTTCACCATCATTCTAATCATCATGCTTATGGCGATTATCAAGGTGTTAAAATTTGAAGCAGATATGGTTATTCCAATTCAAATGCCCACACAGCGCCCAAATCAAGATGAAGTGGATAAAATTGCTGCCGAGCTACTCAAACAGCAACAAGAGAAAAACTCTAATTAAACCCATAGAAAAGATGAGCTGGTAACCTCCAGCTCATCTTAATTTTAAAATGTCTATTTATACCCAAACCTATACCTCCCCTGTGGGCGAACTTCTATTAGGGGAATATAACTATCAGCTTTGTTTATGTGATTGGCACAATCGCCCTAAGCATAACGCCTTTATCAAGCGTTTAAGCGAGCGCGCACAGCAAAGCATCATTAATCAAGACACCCTGCTCTTACAACATGTCAGACAGCAATTAGAGGAATATTTTACTGGCAAACGTCATAAATTCATTTTACCTCTACGCCCTATCGGCACAGCTTTTCAACAGCAAGTCTGGCAAGCGCTACGCTATATTGACTACGGGAAAACCAGTTATTATCAGCAAATTGCCTATAATATTGAGCGCCCCAATGCAATTCGTGCTGTTGCCAATGCTATTGCTGCCAATCCGCTTGCCATCATTATTCCTTGTCATCGCATCATTGCTAAAAACGGACAGCTGCAAGGTTTTGCTGGCGGAATAAATACCAAAGAGCAACTCCTAAATCTTGAGCAACAATACTGCGCCTC
The DNA here is from genome assembly GCF_900460215.1 of Suttonella indologenes. Lineage (NCBI taxonomy): Bacteria > Pseudomonadati > Pseudomonadota > Gammaproteobacteria > Cardiobacteriales > Cardiobacteriaceae > Suttonella > Suttonella indologenes. The sequence goes on along the minus strand of NZ_UHIA01000003.1, from coordinate 522,550 downwards.
TTAAATCGTTGCTTTTATCTCCATAAAAAAAACCCCTAAAACAAATATTGCCTTAGGGGTACAAGCATAATCAACAACTTTTTATTCTAAACAACTTACAATAGAGGGCGTTCAGAAATCTGTGTCAGTTCAATCAAAGGCTCATCACCTTATCTAAGCACCCGGGGAAATGGATAGACAACTGCATCATAGTTTGTCCCCAATTGTTGATAGGTCATGTCCATTTCTCACCGGCATTTAGCATAGCCACATACAGTAATCTAAGCAAGCTGTTTTCATTGGGGAAAGCCCCTTTAGTTTTAGTCAACTTACGAAACTGGCGATGCAGCGCTTCAACCGTATTGGTGGTATAAATGGGTTTCCTGACTGCCTCAGGGTACTTAAAATAAGCCGATAGTAAATGCCATTTCTCTCGCCAAGAAGCTATCACCGCAGGATATTTACTGCCCCAGAGTCTGTCGAGTTCATCAAGGGCCAATTCGGCAGATTCTTTATTAACCGCCTTATACACAGGCTTTAAATCACACATAAAGGCTTTTTGCTCCTTGCTGGCTATGTAACGAATACTGTTACGGATTTGATCAATCACGCACAACTGTACCTCGGTATTAGGAAATATCGCCTCAATGGCTTCAGGGAAGCCTTTTAAACCATCAACACAGGCAATAAGAATATCTTCTACGCCACGATTGTGTAAATCCATCAGCACAAACAGCCAATAATTGGCGCCCTCACTTTCAGAGCAGTAAAGTCCAATAAGCTCTTTATGCCCCTCAGTATTGAGGGCTAACAGTGTATAGACTGCTTTATTGACATAGCGTCGCTCATCTTTGACCTTATAGTGAATAGCATCAAGCCATACGATACGATTGTCTATTTCAGGGCTGAGCTTAGTTTGGTGTTTCTTGACTAAGACAGGCTCAAATTCTCCATTGCGGTCACGAGGAGTTTCAAGTTCGAAGCTGCCAAGTGCCGATTTGACCGTCTTTTTACTGTAACCGTTACGGCGGTTATTACTATTGAGATTCTGCCCAAGATAACTTTCTATTTCAGCTGATAAAGCTGCTTCAGTAAGTTGTTTAATAAGCGGGGCTAGGACCCCATCACTGCCTGTGATGGGCTTACCTGATTGAATGGCTGTTAAAGCTTCGTTAAAGTCAAAGTGTTGCATAATGTCATTCCTTGTTTTCTGGATAGTTTATGGGAGTGACACAGTTTTTTGAACACTACCTGAAAAAACATAAAACATCAAAACCAAAGCTACTGGCACAAAACCAGTAGCTTTGGTTTATCTTTAATGCACACTCATCAAAACGAATACCCCACCTGAAACCCCGTTACCCATTTCTTCGTCTGAAAATATTCAGGTTTCTTCACTGCACGACTGGCAAATAAATCATAGTGTAAATTCCCACCCACTTTCATTTGCCCACGCACACCAATCGTTGCACCGGCCAAAGTTTGTCCCAACAACCATTTTGCCGATTGTCCCGAAACATGTCCCACATCTGCGCCTACATACAGTTGATGCCCTTGTTTAAACCGCCAACTCAAATCATTGCGCCAATACCAACCACGTTCCGCAGCCAAACTCATTTCACCATCAAAACCACGCACGGTGTAACGCCCACCAATGGCGATTTTATCTTGTGGTGTTAACGGCGTTTTATTCCATTGTGCTTGAATGGTTGTGTCGTAAGCAAAAGATTGTTTGCCGATTTGAAAGGGGATATTCACATCCGCGTTGGCTGTCCAAATCTTCATACGCGAAGTGCCTTCGCCAAATAATTCCTCAGGCGCACGCAGAGCATCACTCATACCTGTCCCGCGTTTGTAAGCAATCTTAAATTGAGCCGTACTGTTACCAATGTATTCTTTATGGCTTAACTCGGTCAACCAACCTGCCGTTCTACGGCGTTGCACCGTAATCTCCGCATCGTCAATATAGCTTTGTGTTTCGCGTGTCCATAATTTCGCACCAACATGTGTTTTGCGTTTGGCATCGCGGTAGATTAGGCGGTTGAAACCCAAATCGGTGTTGTAACTTTTGCCGTTGTAATCATACGCTGCGCTTAATCCTGCTACGGCTTGATGATAACGGTAGCCGCTGTGATTGAATGCCCATGTCCATTTGCCAAACGGAACAGAGTAATGCAGCGCATAATTATGTGTACCACCTTTTTTCAGGCTGCCTGAACTGTCTGCTGCATCGGGCACATTACCAATGGAACGTCCATAGTTCACATAAAACAAATCGCTTAATCCCAATGGATTATCCGCCGAGAAAGTAATATTGCCTTGATATTTACCTGTTGCCTTTGTACCCGAATCATCTATCCCCACACTCAAACGATAAGGCAACAATCTTTGCTGCCATTTCACCAGTACCGTACTTTGATTGGGTACCCCGTCCACCGGCACAATTTGAATATCCGCTTCTGCTGTCGGAATGCGTTTTAAATTCTCCAAACCCTGTTCCAAATCACGCAAATTCAAGATGCCGTCTGAACGCGTGGGAAATTCATTTTGAAACGCCGCAATGCGTCCAGCATGAGTTTGATTCGCTTGCGACATATCCACTTCAATATTTTTAAGATAACCTGCCAACACCGTTAAAACCAGCTTACCGCTATTTAAATCCTGTGGCGCAGCCAAAATGCGCGTGGTGGTGTAACCCCGTCCAATCAAAATATTTTGCGCAACCGTCATAATGTGATTGATGTCGCCCGCATTCAAACACTTGCCAGCCTGAAAACCTGTTTCGCGCAAGGCACGTTTTAGGGCAAACTGAAACCGAGCATGGTGTTCGCCTTCCAAAATCACTTCATTAATGGCAAAACATGGTTGGTCGTCTGCATCGCCGATAGATTGACTCACTGATTCATTAAAGCGTCCGCCATTCAAACGCACATCCGTTTCAGGCTGCATGGTTTGGCGCAACTGCTCTTCGCGTTGGCGTTGCTGAATATCTTGCTGCATACGGATTTCGGCGGGGTTGGGGGCGGCCAACAAAGCCGCAGGAGCCATCATGCCTGCCGATAAGCAGCACCAAGACAAAAAGCGAATATTAGGCAAATAGGATAAAGGAAGTTTCATGGCATGGTCGCAAAATCAATAAAATCATCAATGGGCATTCAATACACGATTGCATCAAGTTTTAAAAGTTAAAATTCTCAAACCCTTATCGCTCCCTTTATGATACAAGGCGCGTACAGTCGTATTGGGAAATAACCGGCGTACCGCTAAGCGCATTTGATGACTGTGTCCCAATGGCGCAAACCATTGAATCAGCCAAATATTGTCGCCACAGTTCCAATCGCTGTTGTCGCGCAAATGGCGGTCGGATTGCAAATAATGCGCCTGTGCCACTTCATCAAAATAGGCCCACGAAATATAACCGATTGGTTGAGAACCCTTGCAAAACAAAGCGAATTGCCCGTTTTTTAACACAGGCAACACATACGTCATCATCTCCACAATAGGCACTTGGCGATGCGTAGGCGACTGATACCATAACCAAGTGATGGCACCAAGTGCTTCGCTTTCGTTCCATTGTTCATTGGGGTAGAGTTTAGGGGAGATGATGTTTAAGGGTGGAGTGATGGGCATATTTTAAGTTAGGGTTAGTGTTGGTTAAAACAAAAAATGGTTTCAGGCAGTCTGAGATGAAATATTTCACGTTAAAACATAGCCTTAGCATATGAGACTGAACTGCGTGAGCAACGAGTTGCCCATCCTTGTATCTTTCCAAATGTGTGGATAAAAACGTATTATGCACACAAAAACCAAACAGAGCAGGAAATTGAGTCCAACCTAAGCGCAATGACGCTGTAACGTAGATGAACCTGCTCTGTTTCCCATCAGTTTAATCTGAATAGTATCCAAGTGCGCGATTTGGCTCGCAGACACTGCATGAACAAGGAAAGACACCATGGTGGACAGCATTCAACATATCATAGGCGTTGATGTTTCTCAACAAAAATGGGACATTGCCTACCTTAAAGACATCCGCAAACGCAGCATCCGCAGCAAAATTTTGGACAACAATCCCGATGGCTGCCTGAAATTCATTGAATGGATTGAGAAAAACATCACCACTGATTTATCTACCGTTCATGTGATTATGGAAGCAACAGGCGTTTATCACGAGTTGTTGGCATATTTTTTACACGATAAAGGCATCAAAGTCAGCATCGTTAATCCCAAGTACATCCTTGATTTTGCCAAATCTCTGGGTACGGTGCACAAAACTGACAAAAGCGACAGCAAAGTGATTGCCTTATACGGTGCAACGCCCACCATAGATATTGAACTGTGGCAGCCTGAAGCGACCCACATTCGCCAGCTTAAAGCCAAATTGGCTCGTTTGGACGCTTTGAAAGCCGATTTACAACGTGAAAATAATCGCTTACATTCAGCCCAAATCGCCAATACACCCGAGAAAGTGTTGTTGTCATTGAACCAAATGATTGCGGCTTTGGAACAAAATATTGCCGACTTGCAAAACGATGTGGATAATCACATTGACCAACACCCTGATTTAAAAAACGATATTAAGCTATTGCAAAGTATTCCTGCTGTGGGTAAAGCAACTGCCTTAGATATGGCGGTATTGTACCGCAGCCGACAATTTACCGGCGCAGCACAAATGGCAGTCTTTTGGGGCTTAATTCCCAAAGAAAAACAATCGGGTCAATTCAAAGGCAAAGTCATGTTGAGCAAACGTGGCAACAGCAGAATGCGGGCTTTACTGTATATGCCAGCCATTGTTGCCAAGCGTTACAATCCTGATATTCAAGCCCATTATGAGCGCTTGTTGGCGCGTGGTAAAACAAAAATGCAAGCGATTGGGGCGAGTATGCGCCGATTGGTACACATTTGTTTTGGTGTACTTAAACATCAAACCGTTTATCAAGCCCAAACTGTGTGAATTTTTTTACAATATAGGCTTGACTGGGAAGATAGTATCTACCATTTACCATTTTGTGTTAATTGCACAGGCTACGCTGGCTATAACACATCGGCGTAATCATTTTGCAAACAAATGCCCATACTGTTTATCTTTATGAATATCATATTTACCGCTATGGTAAATACATTGAGAAGAAATATGTTGCCCAATTTCACTAAATGAGACTTCGGTAATAGATTTATATCCTAATTGGTTGCCTAATTCATGCAAAACAAAGGTGCGATTTTCAGTTGTGCATGTATCAACTGCTTTTACCCAGCGTGGATTAAGTTTGGAGCAATTCCAATTTGCACAACTGCCAAAAAAGCAACTAGAAAGGATTATTGAGCAAAATAATATTAACATTAGATTAGAAATGTTTTTCTTCATATTTTTCTCCATTTGGTTTATTGGGAACTACTAACTTGGGAACTGCATGATTGATATATTTCCCATCATTACCCATTTTAGGAACTCCCCACTTTTCCGTATAATCTTTCCAAGCTTCCGTTAAAACAGGTTCGCCATTTTTCTCAACAACATTTCCATTTTCATCCCTTTGATACTGTTCAGGCACTTCCGCAAAATAACTGCTGTGTGAATAGCAAGGTAGGGTGGGCAACTTGTTGCCCACCCTACCTTGCTCCAACGAAAAAAAATTATGTCCATATCAATGACCACTAATTTTCATAATTGCTTGGATAAAATCATGATCGACTATATCAGCAATAGCAAACGGTGCAGCGACAGGAATGGCGACAGCAGTTACCTTGTCGGAAATAGTTTCATCATTTTTAGATTTTACTAACTTATTCATAATCTTTATCTTTCGTTACCAATGGTCTTTTTGAATATCCTTTATTTTCCATACAAAAATAACTATTTCTTAAACAATTGTTAGCAACAGGTGAATTATTCAATATTTTTCTAATTTCTTGTATATAGTTTCCCTTTTCATTTGGAAAATTATATTTTTTTATTTCTTCTGGACAGGAGATAGAAAGACAGTATCGAATGTCTTCAATTTTTGTTTTATCATCTACATTGTTTTTAATATAAAAATCAACATCATATCCTTTATGGTGTGTATATCCTTTCGGAGTGCAACTGGTTACTGCAAATAAACAAGGATTACAAGAAGTTGTCATTACCATTATAAAAACAATAATGACAACTTTAAAACAACGCACAAACATAACTGTTAATCTAATAACCTTTATCCAAAAAACAACACTTATATCCTTTATTTTCTACCATACAATTATAAACAGATTGCACGCAATTATTCATTGCATCATCATATTTTTTTGTTTTTCTATAATTAAGTTTTTGTCTTTCATCAACATACTGTGCAAAATGACCAGTATCATCTAATAAATTACCATTTTTAATTTCATAAGGACATACAGATTGTGCAATACAACTTTCAAAATCCTTTCTTTTTTCTATTTCATTTTTCTCATTATGGCTAAACATTTCCAAGTCAGAACCCACATATTTTGAACACGAGACTACTGGCATTGGTCCGCAACTTTCACAAGAACATAGTGTAATCATTGAAAAAATGATTACATTCCAACGAAAAAAAATTATGTCCATATCAATGACCACTAATTTTCATAATTGCTTGGATAAAGTCGCTATCAACTATATCGGCAATAGCAAATTTAATGGTTTTTATTTAACAATTTCTCCATTTCTTTTTTATAATCTATTTTCTGAAATTCTGCGGTTTTTTGATAATAATCATAACCACCCAAAGAACTCAAACAAATAATGTGCATATTTCTAACTGCATTATAAGCCAATTCCTTATCATTTCTTGGAATACCTTTTTCTTTAAGTATGAAAATGTAATTATCAAAATCTTGCGGAATATTTAATTCCCGTATATTGGAAAAATACATATTAGCACAATATTTAATATCACTCCTAACTTGATTTATGCTTTTATTAGGATTTTTTCTAATAACATTTTCAATATCAGAACTTACAGGACAATGAACGCTTTGTGGGGCAACAAAGCATTTTTCATTATCAATAGTTGTGTAATAACAGCCCTGCATTATCAACAATACAAGGGCTGTTGATAATAATCGATACATAAGCTAAACCTTAATGACCGCTTATTTTCATAATTGCCTGTATAAAGTCGCTATCGACTATATCGCTAATGGCAAACGGAGCGGCAACTGGAATTGCTGCAACGGTAATTTTACTTGACCAATATTCATCTTTTTTATTGTATGTATCTCGACCTGGCGTAGTATTACCGTCTTTGTCATAAAAGCCCCACATTTGACCGCCAATATAATCATGAGTGCCAGCAAAACCTTCTACGACTGTATCTCTCATGCTTCCAATATTATATTCACCGAAAAATGTTCCTTTTTTTCCTTGAATACCACCAGTTGCACCAGAAATCTTTTTAAATCCGTCTGGATTATCAGTCGGACTTATAACATTTTCAAATTTTGGAAACTTCTCATCACCTACATAGGTTAATGTTCCATTTGGGTTTTTTACACATCTCGTATCACCACAAATAACATCTAAATCAACTCGAACACCGCCCAACTTCACGCCGTCAAAGTAATCGCTATCGTAAGAAACATTGCTTAATAAGACTTTGCCGTTTTTATCGACAATGCCAGGAAATTTGCGTGAATTATCCAAAGTTTCTCGGCGTAATTTTGTAGCAACGCCTTGCAATAAGCCCTGCGTAATCGCCGTATCAGGGTCTAACGCCACAATACCAACAACGGTTTCCAAAATCCGTTTTTGATATTGCAGGTTATAAATTTTGTCATAAAGTTTATCTTGTTCCGCCTGATAAATTTCCCATTCTTTTGAATTAGGGTCAGAAAAGTCTTTTTTCTTCTCCAATTCTTTGATTTCTTCTCGCAATTTCGCTTGCTTGGGTTCATAAACTTGGGCAATCGTGGCTTTGGCGTTTTCGCTGAAATCTTTGGTAACTTCGACTTGAATGTTCAGTTCTTTCAAAACTTTTTCTTTGTCGAAGTTATTTTTCAGGCTGCCTATATGCTCTGCGTAGTTTTCCACAGTTACATCGGTTTTGATTGCACCGATTGTTTCATCGGCAGTTTTGCCTGTGAGTTCTTTTTGCTTATTCTCATCAGCAATCACAATATTGGCGGTGTTAATGCCTGAATGTGTTACTGAATGCTGGCTTTCACTGTCGTGTCCGATACCTGTTTGAGTTTTCAGCGAACCCATAGCAACGGTTTTGCTTTCGCCAGTCGGCGTGCCATCAGGTTCGGTTAGGTCAAAAGTTTTATTGCTACCCAAAGTCATCAGTTTTTGTCCGCCAATTTCTTTGGGCATACTCTCACCGCCGCCCATTGAGCCGCTTAAACCAACGCCAAACGAACTGCCCGAATATTCCGACTTATTCGCCAAGTCTTCAAAGGTGAGCGTACCCGTTGTAAAACGGTTTTTGCCATCGTCTTCCGATTTTTGGGTGGAAGTAATCAAACCGCCTTTCAAATCGGTGTGGTTCTGCACATTGATTTGATAACCGTCTTCTCCGGCATAAATACCGCTTTGTTCGGTGACGGAAGCGTGGTCGGCGTTGATTTTGCTTTGGCTGTAATTGCCGCCGGCACTGAAGCCGTAGCCTACGGTCACTTGGGCACTGGCGTTTTGTTGTTTGCTTTGATAGGTTTCGCTATCTTGTACGCTTTGAATACTTAGGTTTTTGGCATGAACTTGTACGCCTTTGCCGATGACTTGCGCGCCTTTTAGTGTGGTATCGCCACCGCTTTGGATAATGGTTTGGCTGCCTTTGTCGCCAATATGGCTATGGTGGTGTGTTACGCTGTCGCCATTGCCGTAGCCTTTGCCGACATTGCCACCTGCGGTAATGCCTAATGACCAGCCTCCTTGTCCGAATGATACGGCGACACCTGCATTCCAGCCGCTGCTTTTGTTGTTGCTGCGTTCTCTGCTGCTTTGTTCGGCGGATTGGAGTGTGATGTTGTTATCGGCAATCAGGGTGGTACCTGCTTTACCCGCTACATCTGAACCTGTTATGTTGATGTTGGATTGTTCTGCTGCACCTGCGGCGATTAATGTGGTTTTACCGCCTGCTTGAATTTGACTTGCTTGGGCTTGGCTTGCTTGAATTTGGGTGGTTTGTTGGTTTTTTTGCTCGCCATAGGTAATGGAGATGCTGACTTGGTTGGCATTGGTTGTCCCGTTGGCTAAGTTTTGTGCACTCTTACCTGTTTGATAGGCTTGCCAGCCTGCATTGGCAGCTGCCATGGCATTGACACGACCATTTTTGCTTTGTCCGACTTGTTTGCTGCTTTGTGCGACGGCAATAGCTTGTTGTGCCAAATCGGTAACGGGCGAACTGAATGCCACCGTTAAGCCTTTTTGTTCATAGGTTTGGGTGGTATTGCTGTTTAATTGGTTGTGTGCTGCTTGAATGTCTATGCTTTGGGCATGGATGGTGTTGTTGCCTTCCGGGCTGGAAACGGTACTGCCGATTTGTTGATAGTGTTTACCTGCCATAATGGCGGTATCGCCTTTGATGCTGCCTATGGTGCTGCCTGTATGTTCGGTGCTTTGGGATTGGTTTTCTTGTGTGTTTGTCTTGCTGCCAATCGTGAAGCCGATACCTGCACTCATCAATCCTGATTTTTTGGTTTGATGATAGGTTTCGCTTTGATTATGGGTTAGGGTTGTGCCAATGTGAACATGATTGCCTGCTTGGATATGGGTGCCACTGTCAGAAATGACATTGCTGCCCTTTATGTTGGCGTCGTTTCCTGCCTGCAATACAACTTGTTTGCCGTCAAAAGTGCTGCTTTGAGCGGTTTCGTTGTGGCTCTGGGCTTTGTCGGTAATAACCAATTTATTGCCACCGCCACTTCTGCCTTTGTGTTTGGACGCATCATCAACATGGGTCGTATTGATGCCTGCGCTGATGTTGATGTCATTTTTGGCAGACACAGCGAGTGTACCGTTTGCGCTGCTGACTTGGGCAGCTTTGGCATTGAGGTTGTTGCCTGCTAACAGGGTAACATCACCTTGCGTTTGAATATTGCTACCAATTTCGTTAGTTGAACCGCGAATAACATGGTTATCAGCATCAAAATGGGTTTCTTGATGTTTGCCGGTTTGTACGGTATCCAGATTGATGTTGCGCCCTGCTTGCAGCTGGGTTTGTCCTTGCTCTGATTGATTGCTGATTTGACTGGCAATGATGTTGATGTCCTTACCAGCTTGTGCTGCTAAAACACCTTTTTCTGTGCCCGTGATGTAAATACCTGCTATTCGGTCTAGCAAGCGTAGGGTGGGCAACTTGTTGCCCACGCGGTTTGATGCACACCACATCATTTTATTTTTCAGGCAGCCTGAAATCAAATATTTCACATTAAAACATCATTTTATGTGTATCTGATTGAACTGCGTGGGCAACAAGTTGCCCACCCTACGCTTGCTGTGTTGCGGTTGAAGATGACTTTGTGTAAGCGGTTGTTCATTTTTGGAGCTTTCCTTGTGGTTTTAGGCTTTCAGGCTGCCTGAAAGTTATCATTAACGCGTGGGCAACAAGTTGCCTACACTATGTTTGCTTTGTTATTTATTTTCGTTTTTGTTTTATCCATTTTTCGTAATAAGGATTAGCGGATTCTTTGGGGAAATTGTGTTTATTTTCTTCTGTCATTTTAATTGCGTTACCGTGACTATCTCTAATTAAATCACCTTTTTTATTCATATAAAAACCGTGTTCGTTAATTAAGTATGGTGTAGGCGGTTCAGCAAAATAATCATCATTATTAACCACGCAAGCAGTTAATAAAAAAGAAAAAATAATAAAATAAATCGATTTCATTTTGTTGCTCCTGTATTGTCAATTTTCAAGTTACATTTCAATTAAAATAAAACGATATAACTACGCATAACATTATCGCATTGTTTGGGTTCATCTTTTGTGCAAATACTACCTTTTTGAGTTATTGTATGTCCATTCAATATAAAAGCAGTTTCAGATTGATAGCCTTGTTCATTAAAACACCTAACGATATTTGCCATTTGTGTAGCGTAATCATATTTTGTTCTATCTGAATACTTATGTTCGCATTTATCCTTAATAGGCTTAAATTTTAGATAGCGTTTTCTTTGTTCAAGCGACAAACTTTCGTAATAATGCAAGTCAGTATCCGAAGTTTTATAAATTCCATCACTTGCTATTTCTTTGTCTGGAAACAAAAAATAACCGCCATTCCAAAATCTTGTTAGTGGGTCATCAAACAAAACCCCACAGCCTGTTAATAACAAGCAGACTGAAAAGAAGTATTTTTTCATTATCGCTCTCCCTGTTGTTTTTTTGTTCTAACTGGAACTGGAAGAGACGGATTATCACCTGACACCTTGTTATGAGTTTGTCCTTTTATCCATTTCTGTTCAAAATCATCTAAATATGGATTTGGAACTTTTGTTGAATATTCCAATTTATTTTCTTCCGTCATTTTTATAGGATTTCCTGAATTATCTTTTATCAGGTCGCCATTTTTATCCATATAAAAACCGTGTTCATTTACAAGGTATGGGGTTGGTTTTTCTGCAAAATAACTGCTGTGCGAATATAAGAACCATTTATCTTCAACTCCGCCTGTTGGTTCATTTCCACCAACAATATGCTTACTACGCAATGCAACTAATGGAGTTCTACCAACAAAATCTGTGTAATGTGTTGTGGCAGAAATATTAAAATCTTTCCTACCATATTCGTTCATGTAGTTTGTATAATCATCTACATTTGCCGCACTACCGAAGAATTGAACATTGTTATACGGTAAAGGCAGATTATGTCTGACTGAATATTTATCAGAAACACTTCGAGTTAAACCGCCACGACTATGATTGTTACTATCAATCTTATAACCTTTACTTTCTGCATATTGATTTAATTCAAGGTTCGCTTTTTGTGCAGAAGTTAAAGGCAAACGACCGCCTAACAAATCGTTAGTTTTATCATAAGCGGCATACAAAAGTTCAGAAATAGAATTGCCTGTTGGCGGATTGTAGATAAGCAAAATACCTTCCTTATCTACTTCCCATTTTTGTTGCTTAATCCCATTTTTTAGAGCGTCATTTCGTGGGTTCAATATACCGTCATTTGTAGTAACGATGCTTCCAGTTACTTTGTTAGGTTCAATCTCATTTAAATCAGAGATTTGCCGTTTATCACCAATCTCAACCATTCCAGTGTAATTTGGATCTTTAGTGTCAATTTCTTGCCCGTTTTTATCATAAATTTTTCTATCCGCCGTATCGTCATAATTTCTATTAGAACAATACAAACTATCGCCGTCACATTTCTCAAACCAAAACTGTCTTGGTCTTGTACCCGCTCGAATGGCTGGATTAGCCACTGCACTACCTGTTACATAAGTTAAAGCCGTGCTATCGCCAATTCCATACAATCCACCTAATGCCAAATCAGTGTAAAAAGCGACTTTTTCCAATTTGTCGGCAGACTTATCCAAAGCCAAAGATTCTGCGGTGTTATAACCGTTTTTGCCGTCAATATAATTTTCTCTTCTTATATCTTCGGCTTTTTGTCTTTTTTCATCTGCTGCTTTGTTGATTTCTGCACGCAAGGCTTTGCGATTACTATCAAACTCCTGTGTAACCTTAACCTGCAAATCAATCTCTGATTGCACTTTGTCTTTATCGAAATTGTTTTTCAGGCTGCCTGAATGTTCGGCGTAGTTGTCGGTTGTTACATCGGCTTTAACAGCCCGTTTCGCTTCTTCCGCCGATATTCCTGTGATTTGCTGTTGTTTTTCGTTATCACGAATGGTGATATTGGCAGTGTTAATGCCTGAATGGGTTGTGGCGTATTGTTTGTCGCTGTCTTTGCCATAGCCCATTGTGCTACTCATACCGCTTTGATTAACGGTATAAATACGGCTGTTTTGATTTGGATTATCGCCCGCAACGCTGCCTGAAACACCCAAACCAATCGCTTCACCCTTATATTCGGCGTGATTCGCCAAGTCTTCAAAGGTGAGCGTACCCGTTGTAAAACGGTTTTTGCCATCGTCTTCCGATTTTTGGGTGGAAGTAATCAAACCGCCTTTCAAGTCGGTGTGGTCATTGATTTGATAACCGTCTTCACCCGCAAATATGCCGCTTTGTTCATTCACAGACGCATAATCGGCGTTGACTTTCGACTTGCTATAACTCGCACTGCCTGAAACGCCGTAACCCATTATTACCATTTTGTTGAATATCCTTTATTATTAAGCATACATCTTGCATTATCCCCAATACAATTTGTCGATTTGACTGCATTATCATTGTATTTATTATCATAATATTTTTTTATAATATATTGATAATTACCCTTTTCATCAGGTAATTGATATAATTTATATATTTCAGGACAAGCAACGGAAAGGCAACTTCTGAAATCATCAATTCGTTGTTCGTAGTCGTATTATTTTTAACAAAATATTCAATATCGTTGTTTGCTCTTATCGTCATATCATCAAAAGGATAATTACAAGACGAAGTTGCAAATAAACAAGGATTACAAGAAGTTGTCATTACCATTATAAAAACAATAATGACAACTTTAAAACAACGCACAAACATAACTGTTAATCTAATAACCTTTATCCAAAAAACAACACTTATATCCTTTATTTTCTACCATACAATTATAAACAGATTGCACGCAATTATTCATTGCATCATCATATTTTTTGTTTTTCTATAATTAATTTTTGCCGTTCATTAACATACTGTGCAAAATGACCAGTATCATCTAATAAATTGCCATTTTTAATTTCATCAGGACATATAGATTGTGAAATACAACTTTCAAAATCTCTTCTTTTTTCCATCTCTGATTTTCCCTTATGGCTAAACATTTCCAAGTCAGAACCTATATATTTTGAACACGAGACTACTGGCATTAGTCCGCACCTACCGCAAGAAGTCAGTGTCATCATTAAAACAATGATGACACTCAACCGATAACAACACATATCAATGACCAATAATTTTTTCATTATTACCATTTTGTTGAATATCCTTTATTGTTAAGCATACATCTTGAATTTGCACCAATACAGTTTATATATTCTATGTTATTCGTTTTTTCTATAACATACAGATAATTACCTTTTTCATCAGGTAATTTATACAACTTATGTATTTCAGGGCAAGTAACAGCAAGGCAACTTCTAAAATCTTCAATTCTTTGTTTATCAGTTGTGTTATCTTTTACATAATATTCAATATCGCTATTTATAGAATATTTATCAAACGGATAATAACAATACGAAGTTGCAAAAAAGCAAGGATTACAAGAAGTTGTCATTACCATTATAAAAACAATAATGACAACTTTAATATAGCATTTCATAACAACTACCAATATATAGATAATCAATGACCAGTAATTTTCATAATCGCTTGGATAAAATCATGATCGACTATATCAGCAATAGGCTGCCTGAAACGGTAATATCTTCTTCTGATTGGATATTCAACTTGCCTGCGGCTTGAATTTCACTGCCAACACTGTAATGGCTGTGGTTTGGGATTGTAGTGCATAAGCCACTTTAAGGGCGTTTGTTGCGGCTATTTTTATGCAATCATATTGATTGAATAATCCGCATAAACTAACCGCTATACCATTATCCGTAGCACTTGATTTGCCGTTGTTATGGGAATTTTCTGCAACAACAGCCATTAAGCCTGTGTTGCGGTTGAAGATGACTTTGTGTAAGCGGTTGTTCATTTTTGGAGCTTTCCTTGTGGTTTTAGGCTTTCAGGCTGCCTGAAAGTTATCATTAACGCGTGGGCAACAAGTTGCCCACCCTACGCTTGCTTGTACATCAGCTTGTTCCATTTGTTGGGCAATTCTGTTCAAAACCGAAGCATGGAAGTCATGGGGCATATCTTGGGCTTGGTAGTTTGGGTTTGCCATGCGTTCTAGCGAGTGGATTAATTGTTGGTTAATCATATCGCGGTAATTTTGCTCGGCTCGTCTTGCCAATGCATAACTGCTTTGCATGGAAGTGGGTTGTTTCGGATAGGTTTGGAGTTGGCTCATGGCTTTGTTCCTATTGGGTAAATTTTATTAAAACAAGTGGTTAGCAAACGGACGTTTTATTCATTAAGTGGAATGCTTACTTAATGGGATTGTTTCAGGCAGCTTTTGATTACTTTTTATCATGAAGAATTCAATGTAACAAAAGTTGATTTGAATGAAAAAGTATTTTAGGCAGCCTGAAATGAAATTTAATAAGAATGCGTGGGTGCGAGCACCCACCCTACGCTTGCTTGCCGTTACCGCAATCATTGTAAACGTTTAGGGTTACGGCTTAATTTGATTGCTTCCATTGTAAATTGGGAAGCGGGATTTTAAGTTTCGCAGGAAGTCTAATCATATTTATTTGAATTGAATTCTTTTATTCTGTTGTTGGATGAAAATAGTATTTTTGATGAAAAACCCATGACTAATATAGTATATTCCTTATCATTATTTATGAAGTAGCAATTACCATATCCTGCAATGTTTTTATCCCAAAAATCACAATATGATTCAGTAGTAAAATCAGTTTTTTTTGATATGAAGTCAAAATTATTTGGGTAATATCCATATGCAAGGTAATATTTATCCATGTTCCATATTAAGAAATCAATCCTTTTTTCTAACATTTTCAGATTAATTTGCAATAGTGAGATGTATAAAACCATACTAATGGTTATTATTTTAAAATATATCATTTCATTTCCCAATGAATAGAGGTTTAGTTGTTTTATTGACTATGCCTGAATGTACACCTAAATCTTCTGTTGGTAATGATGAATAATTAGGTGCTGTTTTAGGGTCTTGTGCTTTTAGTATATGGGTGAAGTAATGATTTATTTGTTCTCCAAAAGTTTGTTGTGTTTTAGGATTAAAATATTTTGCTCCAAAAATTGCACCATACTTATCTGATGGTAAATCTTCATATGAATAAGCAGAGTGTTGTGATTTAAAAGAATCCATTTTTTCCTGAATATATCCATATTGGATTGCCTCGTTAATGGCTTTATTTTGGATTTCTTCTGATGATATGCGTCTTACTTGTCCATAATTAGATGGTAATGTCCAATCTATGTCATTCTTTCTTTGTAAGTTGATTTTTTCTTTATATGCCACAGATGCATAAAATAGGAAATGTACCATATCAATCCACCCACCTTCACTTGTATATATATATCTGCCTTCTAATAAGTTAAAATAAGGAGTAACATTGGGAGTATAGTCCCAATCAGTATTACTTAATCGTAACATAGCATTATGAGCAGCTTCTCCTTTGGTCTGTCCCATTTTTGAAGGGGTATTGTTGAATACATTGATGAATGTATTAATTGTACCTGTTTGTTTTTGATTGACTGCATTATTCTCCACCGCATTTTCCGCATTCAGTCCACCTTGCACCGCATTGACTGTTGAGTTGCCAACAACTGCCCCTGTTGCCGCCCCCAGCAAATTTGTAATCGCTGAAACAGTCTCTTTCTGCTCGGCTGTCAATTCATTGGCTTTGCCTGTTCCATATAAAAATTGACTTATTCTCGGTGCAGCCACTTCTGCCCCACCTGCGCTAATCGCTCCTGCTAGGGCGTTATTGTCTCCTGCTGCTGCAACCGCCGCTCCCAATACCGCATGGGCAAGAATATGTGCGCTCGTTCCTTCTGCGTTTTTTCCTTTAAAGTGTTGCCCAATTTCATACGACAACGCTGGCGATGCGGTCGCTGCCACAATACCTGTTGCACTTTGGGTCGGCGCAGTTAAGCCTGAGGCAATGCTGTTGAGCAACACTTGCCCTCGTTGCCAGTTGGCTACTTTGCTGTCGTATTCCGTTTGGCTGATTTCGCCTTTTTCCAGTTGTGTTTTGAGTTGGTCAAGGTGGCGGTTGATTGCGGTATTGGCTGCCTGAACATTGCGGTTGAAGTCTTGGCTGACTGTTCTTTGTAAATCCAGCTCGCTTTGCACTTTGTCTTTATCAAAGACGTTTTTCAGGCTGCCTGAAAGTTGTTCGGCGGTGTCTGTATTGGTGTCGGTATAAATATCGACTTTGCTTTGCTCTGCCGTTTTGCCCGTCAGCCGGATTTGTTCGGCTTCATCGGTAATGTGAATGTTTCGGGTGTTGATGCCGCTGCGGGTAACACTGCTTTGGTTGTCGCTGTCTTTGCCGTAACCGACAGACGAACCGGTGCCGTTTTTATCGGCTACGGTTTTCAGGCTGCTTTGGGTGTTTTGTTCTCCTTGCCCCAATGTTTTGCCGCTTACGGCAACGCTGGCACCCAATCCGAAACTTTTGCCTTGGTATTGGCTGTGGTTTTTGATGTCGCTGTGGGCGAGTGTGCCGGTGCTGAATCGATTTTTGCCTTTGTTTTCTGCGCTTTGGGTACTGGTAACAATGCCGCCTTTGAGGTCGGTGTGTTGGGCGATGTTGATTTGATAGCCGTCTTCTCCTGCATAAATACCGCTTTGCTCGGTTACCGAAGCATGATCGGCTCGGATTTTGCTTTTGCCATAACTGCCGCCAGCACTGGCGCCGTAGCCTACGGTCACTTGGGCACTGGCGTTTTGTTGTTTGCTTTGATAGGTTTCGCTATCTTGTACGCTTTGAATACTTAGGTTTTTGGCATGAACTTGTACGCCTTTGCCGATGACTTGCGCGCCTTTTAGTGTGGTATCGCCACCGCTTTGGATAATGGTTTGGCTGCCTTTGTCGCCAATATGGCTATGGTGGTGTGTTACGCTGTCGCCATTGCCGTAGCCTTTGCCGACATTGCCACCTGCGGTAATGCCTAATGACCAGCCTCCTTGTCCGAATGATACGGCGACACCTGCATTCCAGCCGCTGCTTTTGTTGTTGCTGCGTTCTCTGCTGCTTTGTTCGGCGGATTGGAGTGTGATGTTGTTATCGGCAATCAGGGTGGTACCTGCTTTACCCGCTACATCTGAACCTGTTATGTTGATGTTGGATTGTTCTGCTGCACCTGCGGCGATTAATGTGGTTTTACCGCCTGCTTGAATTTGACTTGCTTGGGCTTGGCTTGCTTGAATTTGGGTGGTTTGTTGGTTTTTTTGCTCGCCATAGGTAATGGAGATGCTGACTTGGTTGGCATTGGTTGTCCCGTTGGCTA
This sequence comes from Suttonella indologenes, assembly GCF_900460215.1. NCBI lineage: Bacteria > Pseudomonadati > Pseudomonadota > Gammaproteobacteria > Cardiobacteriales > Cardiobacteriaceae > Suttonella > Suttonella indologenes. The sequence continues at coordinate 504,408 of NZ_UHIA01000003.1, read as the reverse complement.
AGTTTTGTGCACTCTTACCTGTTTGATAGGCTTGCCAGCCTGCATTGGCAGCTGCCATGGCATTGACACGACCATTTTTGCTTTGTCCGACTTGTTTGCTGCTTTGTGCGACGGCAATAGCTTGTTGTGCCAAATCGGTAACGGGCGAACTGAATGCCACCGTTAAGCCTTTTTGTTCATAGGTTTGGGTGGTATTGCTGTTTAATTGGTTGTGTGCTGCTTGAATGTCTATGCTTTGGGCATGGATGGTGTTGTTGCCTTCCGGGCTGGAAACGGTACTGCCGATTTGTTGATAGTGTTTACCTGCCATAATGGCGGTATCGCCTTTGATGCTGCCTACGGTACTACCTGTATGTTCGGTGCTTTGGGATTGGTTTTCTTGTGTGTTTGTCTTGCTGCCAATCGTGAAGCCGATACCTGCACTCATCAATCCTGATTTTTTGGTTTGATGATAGGTTTCGCTTTGATTATGGGTTAGGGTTGTGCCAATGTGAACATGATTGCCTGCTTGGATATGGGTGCCACTGTCAGAAATGACATTGCTGCCCTTTATGTTGGCGTCGTTTCCTGCCTGCAATACAACTTGTTTGCCGTCAAAAGTGCTGCTTTGAGCGGTTTCGTTGTGGCTCTGGGCTTTGTCGGTAATAACCAATTTATTGCCACCGCCACTTCTGCCTTTGTGTTTGGACGCATCATCAACATGGGTCGTATTGATGCCTGCGCTGATGTTGATGTCATTTTTGGCAGACACAGCGAGTGTACCGTTTGCGCTGCTGACTTGGGCAGCTTTGGCATTGAGGTTGTTGCCTGCTAACAGGGTAACATCACCTTGCGTTTGAATATTGCTACCAATTTCGTTAGTTGAACCGCGAATAACATGGTTATCAGCATCAAAATGGGTTTCTTGATGTTTGCCGGTTTGTACGGTATCCAGATTGATGTTGCGCCCTGCTTGCAGCTGGGTTTGTCCTTGCTCTGATTGATTGCTGATTTGACTGGCAATGATGTTGATGTCCTTACCAGCTTGTGCTGCTAAAACACCTTTTTCTGTGCCTGTGATGTAAATACCTGCTATTCGGTCTAGGTGGGTGCTGCTGCCTTGTGTATTTTGACTGCCGGCGGTGGTGCTTTGGCTGTTGATGTTGTTGCCTGCTTTTAACCATAATGCCTGTTCAGCAGAAAGGTTACCGCCAATATTGTTGATGTCTTGTGTGGCAGAAATGGCTGCTTTTTGTGCATGAACATGCCCAGCGATATTGTCCAGTGTATCGGTGTTGATGATAAGCGCATTGCGCCCTGCAATCGTGCCTGAGTTTTTCAGGTTGCCTGCAACGTCTATTTGTGCATTGTTGCCCGAGAGCAATGCACCTTTACCGTCTATGTCGCCATTTTTCACACGCACATAAACCTGTGGCACCAATACGGTTTGCGTACTGCCATCAGGGAGCTTAACTTCTTTGTGTACCAACCAAACGATGTCGCTGGTCAGCTGTGCAACTTGCTCGGCACTTAATGCAATGCCAACCGTGAGGTTCATTGTTTGAGCAGCAGTGACACTGTTATCCATCAGGGATTTGAATTGTTCTTCGTCGTTTTGATAACCGTCTAAACGACGATGTCCTGTTAGCTCTGTGATTTGTTCATTGATTAAGCGTTGCTCGTAATAACCATCACCCAAACGTTTATGTAGGTTGTTGGGGTCCAGTTTAAGACTACCCAACATGTAGTCGCTCCCTAACCATTGACGGTAGTTGGCAAAGCAAGCGTAGGGTGGGCAACTTGTTGCCCACGCGTTTTAATTTGGGTTTTAAGTGCATTGTTGTTTTCCTTAACCAACTTGGATAAATTTTCGCCACATAAAATAGTTTATTGACAAACCCAATAAACTGATTTCAGGCTGCCTGAAATTGATTAAACGCGTGGGCAACAAGTTGCCCACCCTACCTTGCTGATAAAGCCAAGAACCATAAAGCGTCCGTTTGCCGTGCCGCTTGTTGTGCCAAGCGTTCCGTTGCTTCTTCGGTGCTAATACCTTGTTGTTCGGCAAATTTTTCTGCATTTTGTTTAATCCAACGCCGTTCATCAGGGTGCAACTGCCGATTATTCCAATCCGCATTAGCCCCAGTAAAAGCACCAGCAGTGCCGCCTGTGGTGTAGCCAATCGCTAAACCGCTAACGGTATCCACAACAGGTTTCAGGCTGCCTGAATTATCGGCAACTTGGGCAATAATCGGAGCAGATAGCGAAGTTACCCCAGCACCCACTGCTCCGCTTATATCGCCCGTTAAACAAAAATTGCTATTTTCATCTCAATTCATAAGTGAATTTTTTGTCAGAAGGATATTGTGGATTATTTTTGCAAATTTCTTCAAAGAAAATTCGTGTTCTTTCAAAAATTTCAATAATCATTTTATATCTTTCTAATATTTTTGCAGATATATCAGAATCATACCAAATCAAATGTACTGGCATATCCAACATACCAGTTAAAACATCCCACAGAGCATCTAAATTATGTCCATAAAATGAACAATCTGCATATTTATTAAATTGACGATGAAAATCCATTTCATCTTTAATTTCTTTACCAAAAATTTCTATTTTCATCATTATTTCCATTTACCAATAAAAAGTGGAGCGGATTGATAATGGTCAGAAGTAACATACAACAATCCATCATTGGAATACAAGATTCTTGAAGATTGATTTTTACGAGAACGACTATAATCAACACCAATATCAGCTTCATACCAAACTCGTCCTGCCGCATTTGGTAAAATATTTTCGTTATTATGAAAAAGATCACCGCCGATTGCTTTGCCTGGGTTCGTGTTATTTAATGCTTTGCCACCAGACCAACCATTCGTGATTGCTTGTTGTTTCGTAATATAATAATTCGGCAACTGTCCAGTTGTTCGCAAACTTTCCACCACTTCATTTGCCGCTTGTGTAGTTTTCAGGTCAAGGTTCAATTTTGCCCCAGTAGCAATATTCGCCGCACCGTTTGAAGTTACAGGCGGCGTAGTTGCCACACTTTGCGAATTGTTCGCTTTTCCTGCCGAATGACTACCAGTTGTAATTTCAGGTTGCCCTACCATTTCCCCGTCAAGCCCTGCATTGATTTCCGCCTGTTTGGCTTTTCTTGCATTTTCAGCGGCTTCTTGTGCGGCTTTTTTCTCGGCTTGTTCAACAACGGCTTTCTTGGCAGTTTTAACCGTCGCACCGCCTAATTTACCTGCACCTGTTGCAGTTAAAGCACCTTCGGTTAAATTGCCAGCAAGAATAAATCCTTGTGCAGTTCGAGTATCTTGACCATACAAGCGTTGCAAGTCGTGTCTTTATTGCTTTTACTCTTTCAGGCTACCTGAAAGAGTAAAACAGCGAAAGTTTTTAGGTTTTCGCTGTTTGTTTTTAATTTAATTGAATTTTCCTAATGGTATATGATCCCAATTAAAAGGAGTAAATAACACTGAACGATTGTTATCAATAGCAAATTGCAATAAATTCAAAAGTTCTTGCATATCTTTTTGAGTAACTAATTGTTTTTCAATTAGTTCATTAATTTCCTTTTGAATCTTTGATAACTCGTCATTTGAATATTCATCTTGATCAACAAGACTTAATTGAGATAGTAATACATCATCTATTTCGTCATCATACATAATCCTTTTAAAAACATCCAAAGGAATATCTATACGCATAGAACCATTATCAGAATTAAAAATTCCGTATGGATTAGAAACGATTATTGAATACGAAGACACCGTTATTCTCCTATCTAACTTTTGTGCGACCTGGATAGGTATTTACCAAATTACCTTTACTATCAGTAATAACAGTTAAGGTAGTTGTCAGAGCAGGACCACCTTGTGCGTATCTATCTATACCAATAGTTCTGCCTGTATCAACATTCCGAATATAGTTACCAGAACTTGGTTCAAAATAAGCAGGAGTTCTAACGGTATTTTTATCACTTAATATACCGATAACTTCATCTTTTGAAATGGTAAATTTTGATTTATTTCTTGTCGAATCATTACCATGATTTTTCCAAGCATAATTCAATCCACTACTATTTGAACCGTCCCCATTTCTAACATTGATACGAGTAGCAACAGCCCCCTGACCAATCACAGGCTGCGTAGTTGCCGCACTTTGCGGATTGTTCGCTTTTCCTGCCGAATTACTACCAGTTGTAATTTCAGGTTGCCCTACCATTTCAGCATCTTTGCCAAAATTGATTTCCGCCTGTTTGGCTTTTCTTGCATTTTCAGCGGCTTCTTGTGCGGCTTTTTTCTCGGCTTGTTCAACAACGGCTTTCTTGGCAGTTTTAACCGTCGCACCGCCTAATTTACCTGCACCTGTGGCGGTTAAACCTGCTTCGGTTAAATTGCCAGCAAGAATAAATCCTTGTGCGGTTCGAGTATCTTGACCATACAAGCGTTGCAAGTCGTTTTCTTTCATCGAAGCCGCACCTGTGCCGATTGCCGTTGCATTCTCTACAAAACCGTCTTTCACGCCAACAGCACAATTTATTGGGTGTAAAACACAATCCACTGTGCCAGTAACAACCGCTTTACCAGTGTTATACGCAAATTTCCCTGTGTTTTTCGCCGCTTGTTTCGGGTCATTTATCAGCGTATCCGCCGCCGATTTCGCTTTGTCCGCAACAATTTGTTTGGCTCTGTCGTTGATTTTGTTGTTGTCGCCTTTGATTAAATACTTATCGTAATAATCCAAGTCCATTCTTGCGTCAGGTGCATAGCGTTGTGGCATTGTGAAATCTTTGCCTTGCGTGGTAAAGAATTGTTGTTGCTTACCGCTCTCGTTGCTGAATGTTTGATTGGCTGTTGCTAAAAAATCCCTTGCAACTTGGTCTTCACCACCTGATAAAGCCAAGAACCATAAAGCGTCCGTTTGCCGTGCCGCTTGTTGTGCCAAGCATTCCGTTGCTTCTTCGGTGCTAATACCTTGTTGTTCGGCAAATTTTTCTGCATTTTGTTTAATCCAACGCCGTTCATCAGGGTGCAACTGCCGATTATTCCAATCCGCATTAGCCCCAGTAAAAGCACCAGCAGTGCCGCCTGTGGTGTAGCCAATCGCTAAACCGCTAACGGTATCCACAACAGGTTTCAGGCTGCCTGAATTATCGGCAACTTGGGCAATAATCGGAGCAGATAGCGAAGTTACCCCAGCACCCACCGCTCCGCTTATATCGCCCGTTAAAACACCACCGCCCACAGCGTGTAAGCCCGCTCTGTCTAAACCGCCTTCTTTGAATAAATCATAACGGGCTTTGTTTTCCGTTAAATAACTATCCACTTCGTTTAAGGCTTGATTTAAGCGAAGAATTTCTTCTGGGTCATTGCTTTGGTTAATTGCTTGTTCTAACAAATCCTTTTGCAGTAATTTGTTTTCATACTGTTTAACTTTACCCAAATAATCAGACGCAAAAGCAACACCTTGTGCAATCATCGGTGCGGCTTGTTTGGTTACTTCAACCTGCAAATCAATCTCTGATTGCACTTTGTCTTTATCGAAATTGTTTTTCAGGCTGCCTGAATGTTCGGCGTAGTTGTCGGTTGTAATGTCGGTTTTAACCGCTTTAAGCGTTTCTTCCGCTGTTTTGCCTGTGATTTGTTGTTGTTTGGCTGTATCGGTAATCACAATATTAGCGGTGTTAATCCCTGATTTGGTTACGGAAGATTGGCTATCAGAATCGCTTGCATAGCCAATACCGTTGTGCGATACGCCTGTTTTATTCGACACTTGCATAATATGGCTATTATCAGGTGCATTGCCTTTAACGCTGCCTGAAACGCCAATACCAAAGCCACTGCCGCTATATTCCGACTTATTCGCCAAGTCTTCAAAGGTGAGCGTACCCGTTGTAAAACGGTTTTTGCCATCGTCTTCCGATTTTTGGGTGGAAGTAATCAAACCGCCTTTCAAATCGGTGTGGTTCTGCACATTGATTTGATAACCGTCTTCTCCTGCATAAATACCGCTTTGTTCGCTTACGCTTTGGTGGCTTGCGTTGATTTTGCTTTGGCTGTAATTGCCGCCGGCACTGAATCCATAACCTACGGTCACTTGTGCGCTGGCGTTTTGTTGTTTGCTTTGATAGGTTTCGCTATCTTGTACGCTTTGAATGCTTAGGTTTTGGGCATGAACTTGTACGCCTTTGCCGATGACTTGCGCGCCTTTGAGTGCGGTATCGCCGCCGCTTTGGAGAACGGTTTGGCTGCCTTTGTCGCCAATATGGCTATGGTGGTGGGTGATGCTGTCGCCATTGCCGTAGCCTTTGCCGACATTGCCACCTGCGGTAATGCCTAATGACCAACCGTCTTGTCCGAATGATACGGCGACACCTGCATTCCAGCCGCTGCTTTTGTTGTTGCTGCGTTCTCTGCTGCTTTGTTCGGCGGATTGGAGTGTGATGTTGTTATCGGCAATCAGGGTGGTACCTGCTTTACCCGCTACATCTGAACCTGTTATGTTGATGTTGGATTGTTCTGCTGCACCTGCGGCGATGAGTGTGGTTTTACCGCCTGCTTGAATTTGACTTGCTTGGGCTTGGCTTGCTTGAATTTGGGTGGTTTGTTGGTTTTTTTGCTCGCCATAGGTAATGGAGATGCTGACTTGGTTGGCATTGGTTGTCTCGTTGGCTAAGTTTTGTGCACTCTTACCTGTTTGATAGGCTTGCCAACCTGCATTGGCAGCTGCCATGGCATTGACACGACCATTTTTGCTTTGTCCGACTTGTTTGCTGCTTTGTGCGACGGCAATAGCTTGTTGTGCCAAATCGGTAACGGGCGAACTGAATGCCACCGTTAAGCCTTTTTGTTCATAGGTCTGGGTGGTATTGCTGTTTAATTGGTTGTGTGCTGCTTGAATGTCTATGCTTTGGGCATGGATGGTGTTGTTGCCTTCCGGGCTGGAAACGGTACTGCCGATTTGGGTGAATTGTTTGCCTGCAACAATGGCGGTATCGCCTTTGATGCTGCCTACGGTACTACCTGTATGTTCGGTGCTTTGGGATTGGTTTTCTTGTGTGTTTGTCTTGCTGCCAATCGTGAAGCCGATACCTGCACTCATCAATCCTGATTTTTTGGTTTGATGATAGGTTTCGCTTTGATTATGGGTTAGGGTTGTGCCAATGTGAACATGATTGCCTGCTTGGATATGGGTGCCACTGTCAGAAATGACATTGCTGCCCTTTATGTTGGCGTCGTTTCCTGCCTGCAATACAACTTGTTTGCCGTCAAAAGTGCTGCTTTGAGCGGTTTCGTTGTGGCTCTGGGCTTTGTCGGTAATAACCAATTTATTGCCACCGCCACTTCTGCCTTTGTGTTTGGACGCATCATCAACATGGGTCGTATTGATGCCTGCGCTGATGTTGATGTCATTTTTGGCAGACACAGCGAGTGTACCGTTTGCGCTGCTGACTTGGGCAGCTTTGGCATTGAGGTTGTTGCCTGCTAACAGGGTAACATCACCTTGCGTTTGAATATTGCTACCAATTTCGTTAGTTGAACCGCGAATAACATGGTTATCAGCATCAAAATGGGTTTCTTGATGTTTGCCGGTTTGTACGGTATCCAGATTGATGTTGCGCCCTGCTTGCAGCTGGGTTTGTCCTTGCTCTGATTGATTGCTGATTTGACTGGCAATGATGTTGATGTCCTTACCAGCTTGTGCTGCTAAAACACCTTTTTCTGTGCCTGTGATGTAAATACCTGCTATTCGGTCTAGGTGGGTGCTGCTGCCTTGTGTATTTTGACTGCCGGCGGTGGTGCTTTGGCTGTTGATGTTGTTGCCTGCTTTTAACCATAATGCCTGTTCAGCAGAAAGGTTACCGCCAATATTGTTGATGTCTTGTGTGGCAGAAATGGCTGCTTTTTGTGCATGAACATGCCCAGCGATATTGTCCAGTGTATCGGTGTTGATGATAAGCGCATTGCGCCCTGCAATCGTGCCTGAGTTTTTCAGGTTGCCTGCAACGTCTATTTGTGCATTGTTGCCCGAGAGCAATGCACCTTTACCGTCTATGTCGCCATTTTTCACACGCACATAAACCTGTGGCACCAATACGGTTTGCGTACTGCCATCAGGGAGCTTAACTTCTTTGTGTACCAACCAAACGATGTCGCTGGTTAGCTGTGCGACTTGCTCGGCACTTAGTGCAATGCCAACCGTGAGATTCATGGAACGTGCAGCGCTTAAGCCCTTATCCATTAAGGCTTTGAATTGTTCTTCGTCGTTTTGATAACCATCTAAACGACGATGTCCTGTTAGCTCTGTGATTTGTTCATTGATTAAGCGTTGCTCGTAATAACCATCACCCAAACGTTTATGCAGGTTGTTGGGGTCCAGTTTAAGACTACCCAACATGTAGTCGCTCCCTAACCATTGACGGTAGTTGGCAAAGCGTGGGTCGGTTTCAACAAGGTAACCTTTATTGGCTGGGTTAATGATGTACAGACTGCTGCTGGGCAATTGGGTAAAAGGATTGGGCGAATGAGGTAGCGAAATACCGTTGTTTTGTGCGGTACGGATATTATTCCAGTTGCTTTTCGGCAGAGCTGTACCTTGGCTGGGCGCATGATGGCTTAATGCTTTGCTGTGCGATTCATAGGCAAACGAACCCAGTGAAATGTTGCGGGTGATTTCTTCTGGTAAAGTGTAATTTTGTACGCTATGGCCTGTTCTATCCCGTCCTTTACGACGCGCACGCCAGTAGTTGTGCAATTTGCCGTTTTCACTGAAGACTTTCTTTTCGCCAAAAGTTTGCTCATTGTGCAAACCGTCTTTATCTGTTTGTACCAGCAGATTGCCGCCTGAAATGATTTGGCTGTCGGTATTGAAGACTTCTTTACTGTCAATGGTTAAGTCGCTGCCTGAAATGATTTTGGCAGGTGCAGTTTGGGTAACTTGGGTTTCTTGGGTTACTTTTTCATAATCGTATTTGTGCCAATTTTCATGTGTTGCCCCATCGGGGGTGCGCAAGTGGTCTGATTCATCGTTATAAACAAACCAGCCTAATTCATGTTGCGTGCCTTCGCGCAATAATTCGTGTCGTCCAAATGCTTCGTAATCCACAATATGCTCACGCCCTGTTTCTACCAATTGCGTTTGCAAGTGTTCATTGGTATTGCGCAGTGTTGCTACGCCTAATCGCATTTTGCCTGCTGATTCAATGGTTGCGCTGGCATTGTGTATGCTTTGGGCTTTCCCTGTGGCTTGACCTTGAGCATCCAATGCACCGCCAATTGCCATGTCATTACCGCTGTAAATCAGGCTGTTTTCACGGTTATTTAATTGACGGATGCCTAAATTCAGGTTTTCTCGTGCAGCAATGGTGGCACCTGTGCCGTTTTCATCTTGATTGTCTAAACGCGTGGCAGTAATGGCAATATTGTCGCCATAAATCCGACCTGTGCCGAGATTATGTACTTGTCCAGTTTGGATTTTGGTTTGTTGTCCGTCAATCAAGCCGCGGTTGGTTAAATTGTGCTGCGCGGCGATGTCTGTTGTACCGCCTGATTGGATGCTGCTTTGCGCTGTATTATCAAGGTTATTTGCTTGAATCTGAATGCGTTTGCCAGCTTGTAAGGTGTGTAAATTTTTCAGGCTGCCTTGTGTGCTGAATGAAAGTTCATTGCCCGCTATGATGTTGCGCTCTACATGGAAATCATCTTTTAGCGCAATATCGAGCTTATTATCCGCTGCAAGCGTGCCATTGTTGGATAAAGATTTTGCCTGAATAGCAACATCACGACCTGATTGAATCTTGCCATTCGTATTATCAATGGCAAGGGTATGCTGCTGGTTATCGTTAATGCTCAGTTGTTGATTGCTTGCGATTTCGCCATTTTGGTTATTCAGGCTGCCTGATACGGTTAATTGCGCATTTTCAACAGACAAAAGTTTGCCTTGTTGGTTTTCTACCTTTTGGCTACGGACAGTCAGTTGTTCTGTGCTTGTAATATTGCCGTTTTGATTGAGCAGTTGCTGACTTTGGATATCGGCTTTATCTACGGCAATTTGACCTTGGGTATTGTCTAAAATCTGCCCTTTTGTTGCCAGTTCTCCAACAGCAATATTGCCCGAGTTGCGTAAGCTGTTTTGACTGGCAATACGACCACTTTCGCTAAGAATATGACCTGCATTATCTAAATGACCGACATCAAGATTTAAATGCTTGGCTTGAATTTCTGCTTTCTGCGTATTATTCAGGCTACCTGAAACCGCTAAATCTGCTTTTCCTGCCGACAACAATTGACCATTGGCATTATTCAGCTGAGCGGTTTCAATCGCTAATTGTTGGCGTGTTGTGATGTTGCCGTTTTGATTATTGAGATTGTCGGTTTGAATATGGGCTTTATCACTGAGAATCGTCCCATTGTGATTGTTAAATGCCGAACCTTTGGCGTTTAACTGATGAATATCTATTTGCCCTGCATTGTGCAAATCTTGCTGAGCGGTAACATTTGTTTGACCATTGGCAATGATGCTGCCTGAATTATTCAATGCACCACGAGTTTGGATTGCCCCATCAGCAAAGATAGGTGTATTTATAGTTGAAGAAGTAGAAATGCTTGCGCTACCCGTACCTGTTGCCGTTGTCGGTGCGGTAGCGGATGAGTGAGAAGGTGTATTGTGGTGATTGCCTGTATGGTTGCTTGAGCCATTTGATGCAGTCGGTGTTGTATCCGGCAAACCGATTTTGCCGCTGTTGCTTAATTGACCATTGGCTTGAATATGAAGTTTTTGCGAACCTGTTTGTGCAATCGTCCCTTGATTATTCAGTGTATCGGTATAAACAGCCAAACGCGCTGCCTGAATATGGCCTGATGTTTCGTTTTTCAGGCTGCCTGCATTGTGAATGTCTAATTCACCAGAAGATAATACTGTGCCGGTGTTTTGAATGGATTGGCTTTGAATTTGTGTGCGTTGTTGTGAAGCAATCGTACCGCTGTTGTGCAGTGTTTGACTGTTGAGATGGATTTGATGTTCGCCGTTTGGGTTATCGGCATTATTGGCGGCAATCGTACCGCTATTAACCAACTGCCCTTTGGCATCTATCGCCACATTGCCTGCTGTGGCAAACAATTGCCCTTGATTGCGAATACCAGCTTGTTCAGCCGTACTGATTAAAGTGATTTTGTTGGCATACATCCCGCCCAATGCGCTGGTATCAATGGCAAATACGGGAGAGGTTTGAGATGCTGAACCAGTTGGCGCATGTGATACAACTGTATGCGTATCACCCGTTGCCGCCACATCATTTTGTCCCGCAATAACACGAATATCTTGTCCCCATACGGGCGCATCAATTTTGGCATGTTCACTGAGTATGCGTGTGTAATCCGTATCCCGTGTATCCAAACCTTGCCCATGAACGGCCACTTCGCCCGAACGGACTTGAAAGCCTGTTAATGCACCTGCTTGATATTGCGGTACACCTGTCGTCAAAGTCGCACGAGACGCATTGATAAAACCGCCGCCATTGACCGCAATACCGGCAGGATTGGCCATCACCACTTCAGCACGTTTACCGCCGACTTCAATATAACCATTCAATTGCGAAGGATGGCTGCTGTTGATTTGATTGACAATCACCCGAGCCTCGCCGGTTGCCAACCAAGGATTACCTTGTATCCAACCGCCCAGTTTTGTTTGTACATTGCCACGACTGTTGTTTAAAATCGCCCCTTTGCCGTTCACATCAAACTGCTGGTACTGATTGACAGAAACCCCTGCCGAAGTAGGGGTTTGAATATTGATTTGCGGTGTGCCGTTGCCTGTTTGCAAAATCGTGGCTTGTTGGGTTTTGGGCGCATGTTTATCAGCAACAATGCCTTGCGCATGGGTGATGCTTGCTGTACCTAAAGCCAAAAATAGGGAAAAGCTCAATAGGGAAATAGAGAATGCGCGAGAACGAAGGGCAATACTGCCAATAGGATTGGTTTCAATATGAACGCTGCTTGAATCGCTATCAGCACAGCTTTTACCCTTGCGCTTGGCGGTTTCGGCAACAACCATCATACAGCCGCGTTTGCGGTTGAAGATAACGCGATAAAGGGTTTTATTCATGATGAAACTCCTTAAATAACTTAAATTAGTTCAATATTGAGAACATGGCTAGAACATTACGGTTGTCATTCAATTAAGCAATTGGACTTTCTGTTAAACATGTTTTATAAACAGCAAGCGTAGGGTGGGCAACTTTGTTGCCCACGCGTTTTAATTTGGGTTTTAAGTGCATTGTTGTTTTCCTTAACTAACTTGGATAAATTTTCGCCACATAAAATAGTTTATTGACAAACTCAATAAACTGATTTCAGGCTGCCTGAAATTGATTAAACGCGTGGGCAACAAGTTGCCCACGCTACCTTGCTTGCTATATTGTTTCAATAAAATTCCAAGTTTCTTCTTTTAGTTTCATCAGAGTTGCACATTCTTTAATGATTTCTAAATCTTCTTGAAAAATTTTTACATTAAATTCATATAAATTTGAACAGAAATTTTCCAATGCTATTGCATATTCACCATACTCAACCAATTCTATTTCATCATTGATGAAATAAGGTAAATCTGTTTTTGAAAATTGTTCTTTATATTTATCAAAAATAAAAAGTAACTTGTTTTTTATTTTTAAGTTCCTAACTATGCGGGCAATCATCATTCTCCCCTTTTCCATTCAATCATTTGTCTTACCAAGCTTAGCAACTCAATTCGTTCTTCTTCTGCCAATTCCTGCAACAAATCTTCCAATTCCCTAGCTTGGTCGCGCACCCGAGTGCTGCCTTCATGCAATAAATCTACCGTTTCACAACCAAAAATTTCCGCTAGCTCAACCATTCGTTCCACCGTCAAACCAATATTGCCACGCTCCAAACGTGATATGGCATCAAGGCTTAAATTCAAACGTTCTGCCAACTGCGCTTGCGTCAAACCGACCGCTTTGCGTTGCTTGGCAACCGCTTGACCAATGCTTTGTTTGATAGTGGATTTCACGAGCCATTCCTCTGCTTCTATTAAATCTCTTACTATCCAACATTCAAATCGCCACAAGAACGGCTTTATATTCTTTTAAAAGAACATAAAGCCTAAAAATCGTGTATCATAATGACATTTTTTTTACAAAATAAGTTTGGAATGCGACACAACCGCGCAAGCTGCCTGAATATACTGTTGTTACCTTAATAAGCAATTGGAACATCATGAGCAAACACGAAAAACTTGCCTACCGTCTATCCATCATTCTATGCCGTCTGAATACAGGCGAACGTTTAGACTACACCAACTTGCCGAAGAATTTCAAATCAACATCCGCACCATTCAGCGCGACCTCAATGAACGGCTGGATTTTTTAGCATGGAACGAACACGGCGGACGCTATTACAGCTTGGACAAAGCCAAACTCGGGCATCTTTATCCGCAAGACATTGAACGTTTTGCCCGCTTTTGCAGCATACAAGACCTGCTGCCTGAAATAGACCGCACCTTTTACCAAGAACACTTAACACAAAGCATACAAATCAAAGGTTTCCAATACGAAGATATTAAAAACAGGCAGCCTGAATTTGATTTAATTCGCCAATCCATTGAAAACCGAAACACCATTGAATTTCACTACCGCAAAGCAGGACATGAAAAAGGTAAATATTACACACTGGAACCTTATTCATTGCTCAACCGCAACGGCATTTGGTATGTCATCGGCATAGATTGTGAAGCAGGCAAGCAAAAAACATTCTGTTTCACACAAATGACCAGCATAAATAGGCAGCTTGAAACCTTTGAACCCACAAGCCCCATGATAAGAGCCAGCAAATGGCGAGGGCATAGACAAAGAGTATCGTAATGTCGGGCAGTTTGTTGCCGATATATTCGATTTTTTGCAGCCAATCGCGCTGAGATTTCTGTTCCATTTGTTTTCCTCCTGAAAAATGGTGGCGGAAAACTATAACAAAATGGATATAATTTTTTAATGTTTTTTCTAGTTCATTGTTTTGTTTCTGTTTATGCAGATAATTGCGGGGCGAGATAGTATTGCTGCGTGCTGTCGCAGTAGCGGCAGCGCATCTGCATGCCGTAAAGCGCGTCCAAGGCTTGGCTGCGCGCCAGCTCGGCGGCAGGGCATTCGCCGAAGACTTGTCCTTCTTTGAGCATCACAATGCGGTCGGCTTGGTTTATCGCCAAAGCAGGGTCGTGCAGAATGGCGATGATGCTTAAGCCGCGCATTTTCAATTGTTGTAAGAGGGCAAAGAATTGATATTGATGATGAATATCGAGATGGTTGGTGGGTTCGTCCAAAAGCAGCCATTTGTCGCTTAAATCAGCATCGAGGACGGGCAGCAGTTGTGCGAGGACGCGCGCAATATGGGCGCGGTGCTGTTCGCCGCCCGAGAGTTCGGCGCTGCTGCGCTCTCGCAATGTATTGAGCGACATGGCGTTCATTGCCCAGTCGCAGACGGCTTGGTCTTGTTGCTGTGCCGCCTGTGTGCGGTAGGGTTCGCGTCCCAAGCGCACCAGTTCGGCAACCGAGAGCGGAAAGGCGATGCTGCTGTGTTGGCTGAGCATGGCGCGTTTTTGCGCCAGCGCCAGTCCGCCGAATTGAGCAAGGCTGTGTTCTTGATGAAAAATCTGCGCGGCGCTGTGGCTGTGGTTGCCGCTTAGGGCATTGAGCAGAGTGCTTTTGCCGGCGCCGTTCGGCCCGATGATGGCGGTTAATTGTCCTTGTGCAATATGTAGTTGCGGTACGCAGAGCACTTCGCGTTTGCCTTGTGTGATGCGAAGATGATGAAGTTTCAGGATAGTGTTCATAGGCGTTTTCCGCTTTTCCAGACCATGAGCGCGAGGAAGGGCGCGCCGAATAGGGCGGTAAAGATGCCGACCGGTATTTCCGCAGGCGCGGCGAGACTGCGTGCGAGGGTGTCGGCAATCACTAATAAGATAGCACCGCCGAGCAGGCTGCTCGGCAGCAGGTAGCGATGATTGCCACCGCCGGCAAGGCGCATCAGATGCGGAACGACTAAGCCGATAAAGCCGATTGCGCCGACGCAGGCGACGCTGCAGGCGGTCAGCAGGGCGACATGGAAGACGAGGCGGCGTTTGATGTGTTTGACGGCAAAGCCGATATGTTCGGCATCGGCTTCGCCGAGCGTGAAAGCATTAAGCGCGCGGTGTTCGCGCCAAATCAGGGGCGCGGAAAAGGTGAGGGCGGCAGCAAGCAGCGCCACCATCGACCAGTTAATGCCCGCCAGTGAGCCCATGCTCCAAAATGTGAAGCTGCGCAATTGGTTGTCGTCGGCGATATAGACCAAAATACCGGTCATGGCGCCCGTGAAGGCGGCAATGGCGATGCCGATGAGCAGCATGATGGCGATATGTAATTGCCCTTGGCGGCGCGAGAATTGATAGAGCAGAAAGGTAACCGCCCAACCGCCGACAAAAGCGGCGATCGGTAAGGCGTACAGCATCAGGGATTTGGGTATCAGCGGTTGAAGGATGACTAAATATAATGCCGCCGCCAGTCCTGCGCCGGAGGATACGCCGATAATGCCCGGCTCGACTAAGGGATTGCGGAACAGTCCCTGCATGGTCGCGCCGCTAATAGCTAGGGCGGCGCCGATTAAGACGGCCGCCAAGAGTCGCGGCAGGCGGATTTGCCAGAGGATATAGGCGGCGTTTTGGCAGGATGCCTCGCCGCACCACCACGCCTCAAGCGGCAGTCGGCTGGCGCCGATATGGGCGCAAATCACAAGGCTGATGAATAATAAAGCAAGCAGGCTACAGAGGAATTTCACGGCGTTTTCTCATAGTAAATGCGCTAGGCTTTTGCCGAACATCATCAGGGCGAGAAGGGCAAGTATGCCTAGGCTTAAGCGGCGGAACAGGGTAAAGGGCATGCGTTTGCGCAGGCGGATGCCGCAGAGCAAGGCGGCAACGGCGGCGAGGGTGGGCAGAAGCAGGGTCGCGGCGATATGCGGCAGCGCGATAATCTCGTGCCATAAGAGGGCGATTTGCACGATTTTCGCCAGTCCGAAACAGAGATTCGCCGCCTGCGCGATTTCGTTTTTATCCTGACTGAGGGCGAGCAGATACATCATCAATACCGAGGACATGGCATTGGTCGCGCCGCCGATGATGCCGGCAAACAAGCCGTAGGCAAGGGTAAATGACTGCGTATTCGGCATTGCCAAGACGATGTTGCGCCGCGCGCAGAAGATGTAGAGCGCAATCAGCAGCGAGAGCAGGCATTGCAGCCATGCGGAAGGCAGAATCAGCAGTAATTTGACGCCGGCGAAACTGCCCAGCGTGGCTGCCGCTGCCAGCGGCGCATAGCGGCGCAGTATGGGAAGCAGCGCGCCGCCGCTGAACATGCTGATGAGATTGACGAGCAGGATCGGCAGGGCGCTGAGTACCACCGTCTCTTTCATACTGAGGGACAGGCTGAGTATGGCGGTCAAGACAAGGGGAAAACCGATGCCCGCCGCGCCGTGCAAAAGGGCGGCAAGGGCAAAAATGCTGGCGAGGATAAGCGGCGGCATGGCGAAACATCACGCGGCAAATACCGCATGGTTTTGCTTTTCGGCTTAGTCGCGATGCGCTTGTGCCAAGGCGACCAGTGCATCGCGCACGGCATTGGCATCGGTGGCAGGCTGCTCAAAGGGCTGGAAATACAGTCCGTCGCCGTATTTGAGGGTGCAGCCGTAAGGATTGACCGCCGTCATCAGCACCTGCGCATCGTCGGGAATATTTTGCGGCGCATCAGGCAGATGGCGGAGATAGCCGCGCATGGCATCGTGATGGTCTTCGTTCATATGCGTGATGATGCGTTCGCAAATATCGGGCGCTAAGGCGGGGTGGCTGAAAGGTGCATCGGCGCTGACCCAGCGAATATCGCCGAATCCCATGATGATGCGGAATTTTTTGCTGTGCAGACGGAAGAAGCTGAAATGGTGCGTGGCATCGTAATCCTGTGCCTGCGGATAGTGGGCGAAATAGCGCGCGCTAATGGCGGGGATTTCCGCTTCAGGCACGGGCAGTAAATCGCCGATGGCGCTTAAGCGCCACTGGTTTTGCACATCGCCATGCGGACGATGTTCGCGCATAAACAGACAGGCTTTAGGATTGTGCAGGGCGTTTTGCGTATGCTCGGCGATATGCCCGATGAGTAGCACAGGGCGGTAGGCATCGTCTAAAACATAGGGCACGACCGAAGCGGCAGGATAGCTCGCCAGCGGCAGTTCGTCGCGGTAAATGGTGGAAAGGGTGCCGGCAAATTGCGAAAACCAGATGTTGCGTAAATCCTGCATGGCTTTGAGTGTGGTGTAGCGGTCTTCGGGCGCACGTTTGATGCCTTGTGCGGCTTTGGCTTGCGCCTGCGGGCTATGGGTAAAAAAACGGTCGTTCATAGGCTTATCCTTTAATGTGTGATGTCGGTGCGCAAACAAGGTGCGGCGGTTTTCAACATGGCGGCGGCATAGCGGGCAGTATAAGCGCTAAAGCCCAGCGCATCTAAGATATTGACCGCAAACACGCAGCCTTTGCGCCCTGCCGCCGTGTTGCTGAGTAGGGCATATTGCGGATGCTCAACGGCAAGCGGCTCAATCGTGATGGATTTGCGCGCCCCTTCGCGGCTGGCAAGGAAAATCACATCAGCATCTAAGGCGACTAATGCTTCGTTTGCCAAAGGTTTGTTGCCTTCGGCATCAAAGCGGTTTTCTAGCCGCAAAATCTCTAAAAGATGCGCACCTGCACTGTTGCGACCTTGCCCGAATACGCCTTGCGTGCCAGTGTCGATAAGCACCAATGCACTGTTTCCCGCATATTGTGCGGCAATGGCGGCAAGCGCTGTTTCATCGGCAAGAATCTCGGCAATCAATTCTTCGCCGGCAGCTTGTGCGTCTAAGGCTTCGGCAATCAGGGCAATATCGGTGCGAATCCCTTCAAGACTTTGCTCGTCTTTCAGGGCTAATAGGCGTACGCCGCTGGCTTTGATTTGCTCGGCTACCGCCGGCGGGCCGGCATCGGGCGCCATCAGAATTAAATCCGGCTGCAAGGATAAGATGCCCTCGGCGGATAATTGGCGGCGGTAGCCGATTTTGGGCTTGTCTTCCATGACATCGAGCGGACGCATGGAAGTAGTATCCACGCCGACCAATACATCGGCTTTGCCTAATAAGGCGACCACTTCCGAGGCATTGCCGGCGGTGGAGACGACGCGCTGCGGCATCTCGGCTTGGGCGGCAAAAACGGCTGCCGCCAATAAGGAAAATATTAAGTTTCTCATGAGATTCTCCAAAATATAATTAAGTAAATTAAAAATCCTATTATTTCATAAGCTTAACTTCTTTCTTTGTAAATTTTTGCCTTGCCAAAAAAGTAACCAAAAAAAGCAACCCCGTTGCGGCGGTTCGCTTTGCGAACTGCCTTCGCCAATTTGAATTTTTCGGCGCGTGCCAGACTCGCTGGCTCAAACATGGTACGCTGATTCCCGAAAAATTCTGCATTGTCTCAGCGCCGCAAAGGGGATGTGGGAGGCTTCGTGAAATCATTTCGTTTACTTGTTCTTGCTTGTTTCTTTGCTAATTGGAGATGTATAGCCTCTTAAGGTCAACATGAGATTATGCCAAGCACTTCTCCTGATGAAATGCGCATTTCTAAATTTCATTTTGACGTTAAGGTACTATATAGATAACTGCCTGAAAAAGATTATTGCTAAGTTGTTTATGATAAATCATGGCAAAAAGCCGAAACTTTTTGCCATTGAGTTCAAATAATAGTTGTTTGCTTAGAAATCATAGCGAATCGAAGCACCGAACCAGCGACCGGGGGCGGAGTAGATTTGCTGATCGCGGCTGTTGCTCAAGGTTTTGGCATCGCTCCAAGGGATGTAGGCTTTGTCAAAGGCATTGAAGATGCCGGCGCGGACAGTCAGGTCCGGAATCGGGCGGTAGTAGCCTGTGAGGTCAAAGACGCCGTAGCCGCCTGTGGGTAGATAGCCGCTGCTTGGCAAATCTTTACTTTTTTTCGCACTAGCGAAATGCCATTTGCCTGCCACGCCCCAGATATCGCTAGGCGCATCGTATTGCAGACCGAGATGACCGGAAAGCGGTTCGATATTCGCCAGCGCTTCGCCGCTTTGACGGTCTTTGCCTTTGGCATAAGCCAGCGCCAATTGGGTGGACAGTCCGTTTAAAGCTTCGCTGATGGCGCCGAAATCCATTCCTGCGGCAAGCTCGGCACCGTAAATTTCCGTGCTGGGCAGATTGATGCTCTCATATTCGCCCAAGCCGGCTTTATTTCTGCCTTTGAAATGCTCGGTTTTGATGAAGTTTTTATAGCGGTTGTAAAATAGGCTTAAATCATGATGGAAAATGCCGTTGTCGCTGCGCCAGCCCAGCTCGATACCGCGGCTTTTTTCAGGTTGTAAAGAAGGATTGGCAATGTAGGAATATTTTTGGCGTAAGTTTTCAAAGCCAAGATTGGTTTCTTTGAAACTAGGTACGCGAAAGCCCTCGGCATAGTTGGCATACAGGCTGTGTTGCTCGTTAATGTCATATAAAGCGCCTAAGCGGAAGGAAAATTCTCCTTCGTTAAATTCTTTCAGCTTGAAATTGCTGCCCGCGCTATTCCAGAAAATCGCATCGGGCTTGGTTTTGAGGCGGTAATAGTCGTAGCGGATGCCGGGGATTAAAGAAAAGCCGCTGTCGCCGAAACTCAGGCGGTTTTGGGCAAAGACGCCGATTTGGCTAATCTCGCTATCAGGCGCGTTTTTATCATGTTTAATAGAGGGGGGTGTTGCACCAAATTTGTCGTAGCCGTAACGCAGCATCGAAACGTCTTTTCGATTGATATTCATGCCGTACACCCAATCTTGGCTGATATTGCCTGCAATATGTTTATGCAATTGCAATTCGCCGCCGATTTCTTTGACTTCATAATCGGATTGACGGAAACGGTCGCCTAAAATATTGCCCGCATTTCTGCCGTTCATAATACTGTTTTGCTGCGATGCTTGTTTTTGGGCGAAAATCTGCCAATGTCCGCTATCCGCCCATGCTTGATGAATTGTAAAATCATGGCGCAAAGCCAGTGATTGGCGTTTTTGTTCGTCTTCTGCGCGATTGCTGTTGTAGTTATACAGATTAAACGTCGCCATATTGACAGGATTGCCCGTATCTTTCAGGAGATTGCTATCATGCTCAAAGCGGTAATCCGAGACTTTGAGGCTGAAGGTATGATTTTCATTGGGTTTAAAGCGCAATTGTCCTTGAATATTGCGGCTTTTATTGTCTTCAGGATTCGGGCTGCTGCGGCTGGCGCCGATGGCGTCATTACCATGATGATTCTCGCGTTCATGTCCCTGCGAAAAACCGAGACTCACCAAGCCGTCCCATTGCGGCGATAGGGCGAAAGCCAAGGTTGCGTCTTGGGCGAAAGTATTGCTGTCGCCGTGATAGCTTGCCCCGACGCTGCCGCCGAAACGTTTGTCTGCTTGCAGATAATCATCCGGCGTCTTGCTTATAAAACTTACTACGCCGCCCACGGCATCAGAGCCGTGCAAAGAAGAAGCGGGGCCTTTGATGATTTCCACCTGCTTCATATTGTTTAAGTCCAAATATTGGCGACCGGCGGTTTGAAAAGGCCCGAAGCTGAAATAATTGGCGATTTCCTGACCGTCAACCAAGAGTTTGACGCGGTTGCCGCTCACGCCGCGAATCGTCACATCGCTTAAACCGTAGCGACCTTGTCCGTCAAAAGACACCCCCGGCACGCTTTCCAAGGCATCTTCCACGCTTAATGCCAGATGATTCTCCAGCGTTTTGTCGTTGATCACCGTAATGTTATTGGCCAATTTGTTCAGCGGCGAATATTCCCGCGAAGAACTGACGGTAATCGGATTCAGCTCGATGGAGGTGGTAGTATTAGTTTGTTGAGAAAAAGCAGGTGTATAGAGTGCTGCGCACACAGCGGCGGTCAATAAAGAAGGGCGAAACATGGCAGTCCTTTAATGGTTTGGAAATGAGAAGTGAATTTTAAATCAAAACCCTAATGCAATTCAATCCTATTATTTATTTATTTGGGATGTCAATATAGCAAGCCTAGGTTGGGTAAGGATTTGCTCATCTTATAGTCTCTTCAGATTAAAATGATACGCCTTAAAACAATAAATTGAAATATTTTTCAATATGTTGAAAAATTTTATTGTCTCATTTTAATCTGAAGAAGCTATTATAGTACCTTAACTTCAAAATGAGACTTAGAGATACACATTTTGTCAGGAGAAGCGCTTAGAATAATCTCATTTTGAAGTTAAGAGACTATACTTTGTGTGATTATTCCGCTTCTCTGGCTGTAAATGATGTGCGACCGCCGTTTGGGCGGTCGTTTTTTAGCGCAGATGGAAGTTAATCGGTACGGTGATGGCAACGGCTTGTCCGCTCGGTGGGGCTTTGTAGCTGCCGACGGCTTGTACGGCTTGCACGGCGGCTTGGTCAAGGTCGCTGTTGCCCGAGCTGCTGCTGATGCGTACGTTGTTGATGGCGCCGTTGGCTTGCACGGTAAAGGCGACGCGAGCGGTGCCGGTTTTGCCGGCTCTTTGGGCGTTGCGCGGATAGCGTTTTTTGCGTTCGATGGCGGCTTGCAGTCCGCCTTGCCATGAGCCCATGCTTTGTCCGCCACCGCTGCTTTTGCCGCCATGATTACCGCCGCCGTTGCTTGCTTGTGCGGCTTTGGCTGCTGCTGCGGCAGCGGCTCTTGCATTTGCTTCTGCTTGAGCGCGTGCGGCGGCTTCGGCAGCTGCTTGCGCTGCGGCACGTTGTGCGGCTTCAATGCGGCGGCGCTCTGCGGCGGCTTGTTCTTTAGCCGCTTGTTCGGCACGTTCGCGTTTTCTGGCTTCGGCTTGTTCGCGTTTGCGTTGGGCTTGCGCTTCGGCTTGGCGTTGGCGGCGTTCTTTTTCTCTTTGTTCGGCAATGCGTTTTTCGCGTGCAATCTGTTCTTGGCGCTGTTTTTCGGCAATGCGTTTTTCGCGTGCAATCTGTTCTTGGCGCTGTTTTTCGGCAGCGGCTTTTTGGCGTGCCGCTTCTTCCGCCGCCGCTTTTTCTCTTGCGGCTTGTGCTGCGGCTTCTGCGGCGGCTTTTTCTCTTGCCGCCTGTTCGCGTGCGGCTTGTTCGGCGGCAGCCTGTGCCGCTGCCGCAGCGGCGGCTTCGGCTGCTGCTTTTTCGCGGGCGGCGGCGACCGGATCGACGGAGGTAAATTGGATTTGCGCGACTTGATCCCAATCTATGAGGCTGGGCGGCGAGGGAATAATGACAACAATGGGTTTTGTATTGATAAAAAAATAATAAAAAATTCCAAAATGTAAGGTTAAAGCAAAAGAAAAAGTTAGAAAGTTACGCATAATTAGTGATTTTCGGTCAGTACGCTAATATTTTTGAGGTCGTATTCTTTTAGCCGGCTGCTGAGCTGCACAAAGAAATCAAATGATGCATTGCGGTCGATTTTTAGCAGGATAGGCTGGTCTTTTGGCCAGTCCGCCATGTTTTTTTCGATGCTGTCTAAATTGCTTTCGCTGTCGTCTAAATATAGTTGACCGTTTTCGCTAACGCTGATGATGCGTGGCAGGCTGTCGGTGGCGACTTCTTCGGCATTGTCCGCCGCCGGCAGACTAACGTCGATTTTGCCGTTTTTGCTGAAGCTGGCGGTGAGCAGGACGATGGCGAGCAGCACCAGCATGATGTCGATAAAAGGGATGACGTTGATTTGGTCGAATTTTTTCATGGTCTTTCCCTAGGCAATCAGGATTGCTGCGCCTGCAGGGAGAGCCATTGCAGGCGGCGGACTTGGGCTTTGCGCGTGAGGATGTTGTAAAAGACGATGGCGGGGATGGCGACTAAGATGCCGAGGGCGGTGGCTTTGAGGGCGAGGGCGAGTCCGACCATGATTTGGGCGATGTCGATTTGTCCGCCTTGTTGTCCGATTTCGTAGAAGGTCAGCAGGATACCGACGACGGTGCCGAGGAGTCCGACGTAGGGGGCGTTGGAGCCGACGGTATAGATGGGGGTCAGTCCTTTTTCAAGGGCGATGTCGAGTTGGTGTTCGTCGGCATAGTCTTTGAGGTTCATGCGCCAGTAGAAGATGGCGCGTTCTAAGGTTTTCCATAGCATGATGAAGCTCATTAGGCCGAGAATGGCGAAGATGATGTGGTCGATGTGGGTTTTTAGGAAGTCGAAGTAGTTTACATTGTGAAAGTTCATGGCTTTTCCTATTAGTAGTAAAGACAAAGGCGTTGCGCTTGGTGTTCAAGCGTGTCAACGGGGATTTGGTAGAGCGCCGAGAGCCGCTCTGCGGTCAGGACTTCGGCGGTGCTGCCGTGGTGACGGATTTGTCCTTTCGCCATGGCGACGACGTAATCGGCGTAGCGGGCGGCGTAGTTCACATCATGCAGGACGAGTACGACGCGTTTGCCTTGTTCGTCGACGGCGCGGCGCAAGATGAGCATGAGTTCTCTGGCATGGCGCATGTCGAGGTTGTTCAGCGGTTCGTCCAGCAGGATGGTGGGGGTGTCTTGGGCGAAGACCATAGCGGCGAGGGTGCGTTGGCGTTGTCCGCCCGAGAGGGTGTCTAAAAAGCGGTCGGCGATGTTTTCAAGGCTGAATTCTTGCAAGATGCGCGCGCAGATGTCGCGATCTTGGGCTTTGGGCCAGCCGCGATGGTAGGGAAAGCGTGCCATGATGAGGAGTTCGCGTACGCGCAGGCGGCTCATGATTTGCGTGTGTTGCTGGAAGATGGCGATGTGTTTGGCGAGTTCGCACGTGTCGGTGTGGCGGATGTTTTTGCCGTCAATGATGATGTCGCCGTTTTGTAGCGTATTGAGGCGGGCAATGAGCGAGAGCAGGGTGCTTTTGCCGGCGCCGTTCGGCCCGATGAGGGCGATGAGTTGGCGCTCGGGCAGGTCGAGGGAAATGGGCTGTAAAATGGGTTTTTTGTCGATGTGGTAATCGACGTTGCGGATTTCAATCATGTTTGTTTCGCCTTGCGCAGAATGAGGACTAAGAAGAGCAGTCCGCCGATAAATTCCACGGCGATGCTGAGTGTGCCTGCCATATTGAGCAGACGTTCGAAAACCAGTTGTCCGCCGAGTAAGATGCAGAAGGAGATAAGGGCGACGGCAGGAATGAGTATGCCGTGTTGTACGCAGGGGAAGAGGCGGTAGGTCAGGGCGCTGGCAAGCAGTCCGAAAAAGAGCATTGGTCCGACGAGTGCGGTGGCAATGGCAACGAGGAGCGAGAGCGCCAACATGGCGAACATGACGCAGCGTAAATAGGGCAGACCGAGATTGATGGCACTGTCGCGGCCTAATGCCAGCACGTCCAATTCATGGCGCATTTTCCAGAGAA
Organism: Suttonella indologenes; assembly: GCF_900460215.1. NCBI lineage: Bacteria > Pseudomonadati > Pseudomonadota > Gammaproteobacteria > Cardiobacteriales > Cardiobacteriaceae > Suttonella > Suttonella indologenes. The sequence goes on along the minus strand of NZ_UHIA01000003.1, from coordinate 479,989 downwards.
AGGCGCAGCTGAGCAGGCAGGGCAGGGCGGCAATGCCGATGAGTTCGACGCGGGCTTGGCTGAGTTGGGCGAAACTGGCGCTTTGATAGACGGCATAGGCAAGCGGGTCGAGCATGCGCCCGATAAAGCCGCTCATGGCGCGGCAGAAGCCGGAAAAAATCACGCCGATAAGCAGGAGACGGAACAGGTCGCCGCGCAGTCTGTCCAGTAGATAAATGAAGAAAAAGCTGGAAACGAGCATGGAGATGATAGCGCTGAGTCCGAATTTGGCATAGGGCGAGAGTTGCGTGTACAGCGGTGCGCCGACCAACAGGATTAGCGAGGCTTGCAGGAGGCGGTAAATGCCGTCGATGCCCATGAGTTGCGGCGTGAGCAGGCGGTTGCCGCTGAGGGTTTGGAAAACTAAGGTGGATACGCCGCCGCAAATCGAGAGTAGGGCAATCACGGCGAGTTTTTCCGCGCGGATTTGCAGGGCAAAGAGGCTGAGATTTTTAGGATAAAGCCAAAACAGCAGGGCGAGCAGCAGGGCTATCGCGGCGCAAATCCATAGGCGACGGTGTGATGCCGGCATTATGCGCCTCGCTTTAAGAGTAGGAACAGGAATAAGCCCGAGCCGAGGGTGCCGTAAATCAGGCTGACGGGGATTTCATAGGGCGCATTGACGGTGCGCGCCAGTAAGTCGCATAGTAATAATAAAGCCGCGCCCGTCCATGCCACCCAAGGCAGGGCTTGGCGCAGATGGTCGCCGCAAAAACGCCGCACGATATTAGGTACAAGTAAACCCAAAAAGGCAATCATGCCGACGGTGGAGACGATGAAAGCGGTCATCATGGCAACCAGTAAGATGCCGATGACTACTAATTGGCGGTAATTCAAACCGAGGGAATGGCTGGCTTTTTCGCCCATGCCGATGATACTGAGTTGATCGGCAAGCAAATAGAGCAATGCGATGAGCAGGGCGCAGCCCCACAGCCATTCATAGCGTCCGTTTAAGACGGCGGAAAAATCGCCGTTCGTCCAGACTTGCAGGACTTGCAAGAGTTCGTATTGATAAGCAAAAAAAGTCATGCCAGCTTCGAGAATGCCGGCGTAAATCATGCCGACCAGCGGCAGCAGCAGCGGGTCTTTAAAAGGTAGGGCGCGGGCAAGGCGAATAAAGGCAAACATGCTGAGCATGGCGCAGAGGCTGGCAAAGCCCATGCGCGCGAATAAAGGCCATTGATTAAAGAAGATCATGCTAATCAATAGTCCGATTGCCGCGCCCTCGCTCGTGCCAGTGGTATTGGGTTCGACAAAGCGGTTGTGCACAATCATTTGCATCACTAAACCGCCCACCGCCAAGCCCGCGCCGCTTAATAATACGGCAAGGGTGCGCGGTAGGCGGCTGATGAAAAAGACTTCGTCGCCGAAACGGCTGTCTTGAACCACGCCTGTATGCACAGACAGATAAACCAGCACCGCTAAAGCGACAATCGCTGAAGCGACGGCGGCTCGCGGAGCGGCGATAAATTTACGCATCGATGGGCAATGCCTTATTTGCCGCCTTTGGCTTTCAGGGCATCACGGATTTCAGTCAGGCTTTGTTCTAATGCGCTGATGCCACCGACGGAAATATAGATGTTGCGCGGATTTAAATACACGATACGGTCGTTTTTGCCGGCATTGGTATTCTTAACCAAAGGCGTGTCTAAAACTTTTTGTGCCGGTTCAAGGTCTTGCGCGCCGATTGCTGCCGCGCGGTCAATCACGAAAATCCAATCGGGATTGTTTTCGGCGATGTATTCAAAGGAAATAGGATTGCCGTGCCCTTCGGTGGTTTTAACTTTATCTAAAAGTTCCAAGCCCAAAGTCGGTTCAATCCAGCCGATACGTGAATCTTTGCCGTAAATGGAAAGTTTCGGACCGTTGACTAATACCGCTAAAACTTTACCCTGACCTTTCGCCAATGCTTTGGTTTCATCACGCAGGGCATGGAGTTTTTCCGTCAGGGCTTGGGCTTCTTCCTGTTTGCCGAACAATTCGCCCAAATTCTGCATCCGTGCAATCGCTTGTTCGTAAGCGTTTTTATTATCTAAGGTTAAATCCACGGTCGGGGCGACGCGGCTGACGTCGTCGAATTTTTTAGCGCTGCGCACGCCGACAAAAATCAAATCCGGCTTGACTGCCGCCAAGGCTTCCAAATCCGGCTCGAATAATGTGCCGACGGTTTTGGCGTCTTTGAGGGTGTCTTCTTTCATGTCGGGCATGGCATCGACTTTCACGCCCAAGGCGGTCAAGGTATCGATAATGCCGGGATCGTAGGCGGCAATGACTTTCGGCATTTCGCTAATCTCAACGTCGCCGCGCGCGGTATGTACAGGCAGGGCAAAGCTCGGAATGGCTGCCGCTAAGATGACGGCGGCAAGGCTTTTACGCAACATAGTAACCTCTTATCGGTCTAAAAAAGAGAGCTAATGATATTGGCTCGCATTATCTAAAGCAAGTAAAACCTATCTTGGAAATTATTTTTAAATGATTTTTCCTGACAAGAAAAAAGCCGCTGTATCAGCGGCTTTCCTTATTGATAAGACCATTCGCAGCCTGTCGGGCTGTCTTTGAGTATCACGCCCTGTTCGGCAAGCTGCTGACGGATTTCGTCCGCGCGGACATAGTTTTTAGCGGCTTTGGCGGCGGCACGCTCGGCAATCAATGCTTCGATGGCGGCGGCATCTAATGCGCAGCTACTCGCTTCGCCTTTTAAAAAGACGGCGGCGTCTTCTTGCAAAATGCCCAGTCTTGCGCCCAAGTGTTTTAGGGTGGCGGCAAGCGCGTTTTCGCCGCTGTTGATGCGGCGCGCCAGTTCAAAGAGGACAGAAAGGGCTTTGACGGTGTTGAGGTCGTCGTTCATCGCGGCGCAGAAGGCGTTCAGGCTTTGCGCATCGATTTCCGCTTCGCAAGTTTTGCCGTCTAAGGCGGAATACAGGCGCGTCAGGGCTTTTTTGGCTTCGTTCAAGCCGGCATCGGAATAGTTGAGCGGTGCGCGGTAGTGGGTTTGCAGCATGAAAAAGCGGATGACTTCGCCTTTGTATTGCTTTAATACGTCGCGCACGGTAAAGAAATTGCCCAGCGATTTGCTCATTTTTTCATTGTCGATTTGCACAAAGCCGTTGTGAACCCAATAGTTGACGTGGCGGTGTCCGCAAGCCCCTTCGCTTTGCGCGATTTCGCATTCGTGGTGCGGGAATTTCAAATCCATGCCGCCGCCGTGAATGTCGAAATGTTCGCCGAGACTTTGGTTGCTCATGGCGCTGCATTCGATATGCCAGCCGGGGCGACCTGCTCCCCAAGGGCTGTCCCAACTGGGTTCGCCGGCTTTGGCGGCTTTCCACAGCACGAAATCCAGCGGATCTTCTTTGGCTTCGTTGATGGCGATGCGTTCGCCGGCGCGTAAATCTTCAAGGCTGCGGTTGGCAAGTTTGCCGTAATCGGCAAATTGGCGGACGCGGTAATACACGTCGCCGTTTTCCGCCGCATAGGCATAGCCTTTTTCAATCAGCGTAGCGATTAATGTCTGCATGGCGGCAATGCTCTCGGTGGCTTTGGGTTCAAGATCGGGACGTTGGCAGCCGAGCGCGGCTTCGTCCTCATGCATGGCGGCAATAAAGCGGGCAGTTAATTGCTCGATGCTTTCGCCGTTTTCCGCCGCACGTGCGATAATTTTGTCGTCGATATCGGTGATATTGCGCACATAGCGTAAATCGTAACCGCTGGCGCGCAGATGGCGGGCGAGGGTATCGAAGACGACCATCACACGCGCATGCCCGATATGGCAGAAGTCATACACCGTCATGCCGCAGACATACATGCCGGTTTTGCCTGCAACCAGCGGTTGATAGAGTTCTTTTTCTCGAGTGAGACTATTATATAAGCGCAGCGCAGCGTGCATATTCATTCCTGTTCTTAAGCGATTTTGATAGTATAAGCGGTCATTTTAACAAAGACAGGTTCGATTATGCGTAAGGTTTGCTTATTGGTATTGGCTTTATCGGCGGCGGCGCATGCCGCGCCTTGGGTGGAAATGCGCACCACGGAAGGGACTATCCTTTTGGAATTAAATGAGAATGAAGCGCCGAAGACGGTGGCGAATTTTCTGCAATATGTCAAAGACGACTATTATGCCGGCACGATTTTTCATCGCGTGATTAAAGGTTTTATGATTCAGGGCGGCGGCTACGACAGCGATTATGCCAAACGTCCTACGCGCGGCCCGATTGCCAATGAAGCGCAGAACGGTTTGAAAAACCTGCGCGGCACGATTGCTATGGCGCGTACGCAGGACCCACATTCCGCCACTTCGCAATTCTTTATCAATCAAGTGGATAATCATTTCTTGAATGCCGGCGGCACGGATAATTACGGCTATACCGTCTTCGGACAAGTCGTGGAAGGCATGGAAGTCGTGGATAAAATCGCCAATACCGCCACGGTGGCGGCAGGACCTTTTGCGCAAGATGTGCCGACCAAGCCGATAGTGATTGAATCGGTCAGCATCATCGAACAATTGAACGCTGAGGAAGCAAGCGCCGCAGACAGCAGCAAAACACCGTAATTTTTTAAAGGAGCATATATGATTCGTTTTCATACCAACAAAGGCATTATCGATATCGAGCTTGATTTCGAGCAGGCGCCGAAAACCGCGCAAAACTTCCAACAATATGTAGAAGAAGGTTTTTATAACGGCGTGATTTTCCACCGCGTGATTCCCAATTTTATGATTCAGGGCGGTGGTATGGAGCCGGGATTGAAAGAGAAAGCTACGCGTCCTTCGATTGAAAATGAGGCGGATAACGGGCTGAAAAATGACCGCGGTACCATTGCTATGGCGCGTACCCAAGACCCGCATTCTGCCAGTGCGCAATTTTTTATCAATCTGAAAGACAATGATTTTTTAAATCATAGCGACAAATCTCTGCAAGGCTGGGGCTATGCGGTGTTCGGCAAAGTCGTGGCAGGCATGGACGTAGTTGATGCGATTGCGACCGTGAAAACAGGGCGCATGGGCTATCACAGCGATGTGCCGACAGAAGATATCATCATCGAACGCGCAGAAGTGCTGTAAATATGGCGGTGTTTTTTCTTGCCGATGTGCATTTGAGCGAAAAAACACCGGACATCACGGCGGCTTTTCAAGCCTGCCTGCACCGCCTCAAAGCAGATAAGCCTGAGGCGGTGTTTATTTTGGGCGATTTATTTGATGCTTGGTTAGGCGATGCGCTGGCAGATGAATTGGCTTGTCGCATTGCCGAGGAAATTCGCGCTTTGAGTCTTCTCTGTCCGGTCTTTTTCCAACGCGGCAACCGTGATTTTCTTTTGGCGGCAGCATATTGCACGCGTTCGGGCATGAATTTATTGCCTGATGTGTATTGTTTTGAATACGCAGGAAAAACACTTTTGCTCATGCACGGCGATTTGCTATGCACGGACGATATCGCCTATCAGAAAATGCGCCGCATTCTGCGTCATCGTTATTTTTACCGCTTTGCGGCTTGCGTGCCGCGAGCATTAGCGCGGCGGATTGCCGCCTTTTTGCGCCGCCAAAGCCGTGAGCGTACCGCGGCAAAAAGCGCAGAGATTATGGACGTAAACGCTGCCGCCCTGCAGGAAATGATGCAGCGTTATCAGGCGGATGTTTTGATTCACGGACATACGCACCGCCCTTGCGTGCATGCGCTTGAAAAGGGGCGACAGCGCATTGTTTTGGGCGACTGGCGGCCGCAGGGCGAAATATTAAGATTGCAAGCCGATGAGGAAGAACTGCAAATGGATTTTGCCATGTGCGAGCTGATACTTTGAAATCATTCTTTATCACCGAAGAAGTACTATGGACGCATTTATGAATATCAAAACGATGGCGGTGCTGTTGATTGCTATTGTTTTGTGTATGGTTTTTATTGCTAAATCCCTAAAAGGGAAGAAGGATTTCTATGCCTTGCAAGCACAACGCGTGCAAGGCGGCGGTTATCGGAAACAGTCTTTATTAAATGAAACGGAAAAACAAGCCTATAAAGCCATTTTAGATGCCGGAGCCGAGAGAAAACTGCGTGTTTTTGCACAGGTATCGCTTGGCGAAATTCTTAGACACCAAGATTATCGGCTTTACAAAGATATTATGTCCAAACGCGTGGATTTTCTGCTGACGGATGCGCAATTTAATCCTGTCATGGCAATTGAAATCCACGGCTCAGGGCATTATGGCAATCATGCGGAGCAGCGCGATCAGATTAAACAATCGGCGCTCGGCAGCGCAGGTATTGAGTATGTGTCTGTCATTACGAACGGCGCGCGAGTCTATCAAGAGGTTTTTCAAGTCTGTCAGCAACATTTTAGTCGTTTATAAGCAATGAAAAACAATAAGATGTAAAAAATCATGCCGAGAATATGCGCCTTAAACGGCACAATATCTATACTTTCACTTTTCACACTATGGAGAACCTCATGATTACTGCTCAAGTATTACGCGACTGGCTGAACCATTGCGACCAAGACCTGCACGCCGCCCAAGATCTCTTAACCGATCTCGACCGCGAAATCGGCGATGCGGATCACGGCTTGAACATGGCGCGCGGCTTCGGCAAAGTTTCGGAAAAACTAGCAAGCGCAGGCGAACTCGGTCTTGCCGACGTTCTGAAAACCACAGGCATGACCCTGCTCTCCAGCGTCGGCGGCGCCAGCGGCCCGCTCTACGGCACCTTCTTCATCAAAGCCGCGCAAGCCGTCGGCGATAAAAGCAGCCTCGCCCTAGGCGATCTCGCCGCCCTCTTCCAAGCCGGTACACAAGGCATCATCAGCCGCGGACGCGCCGAAGCGGGCGACAAAACCATGTGCGACGTCTGGCTGCCGGTCAGCGACTATTTAAGCGGACTGCCTGCTGAGGGCGACCTCACAGAAGCCCTAAAACAAGCGCAGCAACGCGCCGAAGCCGCCGCCGAAGCCACCATTCCCCTGCTCGCCAAAAAAGGACGCGCCAGCTATCTCAACGAACGCAGCATCGGACACAAAGACCCCGGCGCCGCTTCCACCGCCATCATCATTGCGGCATTAGCCAAAGCGGTGCAGGCATGATCGGCATTGTCTTAGTCTCGCACAGCCCTAAAATCGCCGAAGGCTTGGGCGATTTAATCCGCGAAATGGCGCCGAATTGCCCGCTTGCGCTTGCCGCCGGCGTGGACGACCCCGAGCACCCCATCGGCACGGACGCCGTCAAAATCATGAGCGCGGTCGAAAGCCTGATGAGCGACGAAGGCGTCGTCATTCTCGTGGACTTGGGCAGCGCCATCTTAAGCGCGCAAACTGCGCTGGATTTACTTGAACCGGAAATTGCCGCCAAAACGAGCATCGCCGCCGCGCCCTTAGTCGAAGGGGCGATTAGCGCCGCGATTGCCGCCGCCAACGGTGCCGACCGCGACAGCGTATTGAGCGAAGCCGCCGGCGCCCTCAAAAGCAAAGAAAGCGAACTCGGATACACCGCCGCCGAAGCGACGCAAAGCACCGCCGACAATGCCGCGCTCGTCGAACAGGCGCAGCGCATCAGCGTGCGCGTCGAACCGGCACAGGGCTTGCACGCCCGCCCTGCCGCACGCATCGTTGCTGCTCTGCGCGATTTTGATGCCAAACTGATTTTGGAGAAAAACGGACGCTTTGCCGATGCCCGCAGCCTGAATGAAATCGCCGCCTTGCAAGTGCGCCACGGCGAAGACGTCATCCTGCATGCCGACGGCAAAGACGCCGCCGCCGCCCTTGCTTGCTTTGCCGAACTTGCCGCGCAGCATTTCGGCGACAAAATAGAGAGCAGCGCAAGCGCGCCCGCCAATCCGTCGCCCGCGGCAGATAAACGCCGCATTTGCGGCATCATCGAGCGCAAAGCCGCCATTGCCTTGCCGGAAATTCCCGCCCTTGAAGGCAAGGCGGCGCAGGACAAACTGGCCCAAGCCGCCGCCCACAGCAAAGCTGCTCTACAGGCGCGACAAAGCCAAGCCGAGCAAATCCTTAATGCCGAACTGGCGGAAATCTTTGCCGCCCACGCCTTTTTACTGGAAGACCTTGTCATGCAGGCGCAAGACCTGCTCGAGCAAGGCACGCATCTGGCGCAGGCATGGCAATCCAGCTGCGCCGCCGCGCAGGCGGATTTCCAATCGCTCAGCGACCCCTATCTGCGCGCGCGCGACGCCGATATCGTCGATCTTGCCGTGGAAATGGCATTCGCCTTGGCGGGCATTGCCCGTCCGCACTATACGGCGGACAGCAGCGAAGATGCGATTTGGGTCTTGGAAGAACTGCTGGTCTCGCAAGTGCTGGAACTGCCTGCGCACGTTAAAGCCGTTTGCCTGCGCGAAGGCAACAGCAGCAGCCATGCCGCCCTATGCTGCCAAGGCAGAGGCATCGCCTATCTGCCCGAATGGCCGCTAGAAATCGCGGATGTGCCAAGCGGTAGCCGATACTGCTTGGATATTTAATCTGAAAACCGTAGCGCTGCCGCATGATCACGGCAGCGCTGTGTCCACTATTGTTCTGAGGAAATGCCCATGTCTATCGTGCAACGCTATTTGGCGCATATAGAGCAGCGCTATATAAACAGTGATTATGCGGATTATTGGCAGAATTTTATTCGTCATGCCAAAGGCGCAGATGAGCGTCGGATACAGCAATTGCGGAATACATTTCCGCTGATACCGGCATCCTTAATTGAATTGCTGAGATTCTGCGACGGCTCAAAAAACGACGAATATCTTGACGGCTATTTGTTCGGCTATCCTTTGTGGGATCCATATGATAAATTTGAACATTTTGATAGTGCCTGTTATTTAAACAGCAGCGATGAAATGCTCAATAACGGTATGCTGAATAATTTGAAATTATATATAAACGGCGACGTCGTTCCGCCTTGGGGACGCGATATTGATGATAAAGTCACTGATAAAGCAGAAGAATTAAATTGCTTATACTTTGCTGCCGTTTTTAGCCAAGACAAACCTGCGGATTTATTCATTGATTTTTCCCCCTCTGAGAAGGGAAGTGTCGGGCAAGTATTCGTATATTTTTACTATGACGAAGAAATCAGGGTATTGGCGGATAGTTTTGATGCCTATTTGCAAGGCCTCATGGCAGCCAATTTTCCTTTTATTGACTACATTTTTCCGAATATAGACGGAGAAGTGGAAAAGTAATACAAGGCGGTGAGCCAAGTCCGTAATACTTTTTCAATTCTTCGACTATAAACATCTGTAGCCGTAAACGCTGCAGCACTTCGAGGCTGGAAAACTGCTGCGCCCCGCCGTCTTTCTTCTCGAGAATCACGATCTCAAAGGGCGGTATTTGCTGCGATGCGGAATCCGGACTGGCAAAATCTCCGTATGTCTTATGTTTTTTGGACTTGTCGCAAAGGTTTTTTTTCATTTCTGGCTAAGAAATATCATGGGTTTATCTAATTTCTTTGTCGGGGTGTAAAAAAAAGTTTGACAGTCTGCGGCAAGCTGCTTAAAATGCGCCCCCACAACGCGGGAATAGCTCAGTGGTAGAGCACAACCTTGCCAAGGTTGGGGTCGCGAGTTCGAGCCTCGTTTCCCGCTCCAAATTCCAAAAAGCCGCAGAGATGCGGCTTTTTTAATCAACTCACATTGGCTGGGTAGCAAAGTGGCCATGCATCGGATTGCAAATCCGCGGACGCCGGTTCGATTCCGGCCCCAGCCTCCACTATACCCAAAAAGCGACTTATTTAAGTCGCTTTTTTTATTGGTTTGACAATTCAAGGCGTAAAAAGCACCGCGGCAGTGAATGCGGCGGTGCTGTTGCGCTTTTTCACTCATGCTTGCGCATGGGCTTTTTTATAGTCTCTTAACTTCAAAATGAGATTATTCTAAGCGCTTCTCCTGACAAAATGTGTATCTCTAAGTCTCATTTTGAAGTTAAGGTACTATATTTGAGTGCGTTGATGTCGCAGGCGGCGCGGAAGAGGATGTCGACGCCGGCAATCAGCGAGTCTTCATGGATGTCGAAGCGTTCGTGATGGTGTCCGGCGGCGAGTTCGGTGCCGACGATGCAGTAGCTGGCTTCGCCGCCTCGGTCTTGCACGCGTTGCACGAAGTAAGCGGCGTCTTCCGAGCCCAGCGAGCTGCTTTCTTCTTCAATCACATGGCTGAAATGGGGCGATTGGGTGGCAAGGGCGGCGAGACGTTTTGCCAGTGCGGGGCTGGGTTGGCAATGAATGCTGCTGCCGACCAGTCGGATGTCGTATTCCAGCGCGTACATATCCGCGGCGGCGGCGATGATGCGCCGTGCTTGGGCTTCCACATAGTCATTGACTTCGGCATCGGCGCCGCGGGTTTCGATTTTTAGACTGGCATGGTTGGCGATGATGTTGCGTCCGTTGCCGGCATGCAGTTCGCCGACGTTGATGCGCGATGCACCCGCGCTGTGGCGCGAGATGGCGTGCAGATTCAGCGCGGCGGTCGCGGCGGCGAGCAGGGCGTTTTTGCCTTCCTGCGGCGCGGCACCGGCATGGGCGGCGACGCCTTTGAATTGCACGTCCAATTTAGAGGTGGCGAGGAAGCCGCTGGAGGCGGCGACAAAATGCCGGTGGGCAACGCCCGTGCCGAGATGGACGGCGATGAAGTAGTCGGCATCATCGACAACGCCTGCCTCGACCATGGATTTTGCGCCGCGCACGCCTTCTTCGGCGGGTTGGAAAATTAGGCGCAGTTTGCCGCAGAGGCGGTCTTTGTTTTGCATGATGAGATGCGCCAGCGCCAGCCCCATGGCACTGTGTCCGTCATGGGCGCAGGCGTGCATCGAGCCTTCCTTAATCGAGCGGAAGCCCAGTTGCTGCGGACGGTGTGCCGCTTCGCTGCTTTCGAGAATCGGTAGGGCGTCCATATCGACGCGGAAAGCGGTTGTCGGTCCGCTTTTGCCGGTATCCAGTTCGGCGACGACGGCGGTAAAGCCGTCTTTGAAATGGGCAAAAAATTCAGGCTGTGCGCCGTTTGCCAATGCCCATTCGGCATGGGCGGCGGTGGTAGCGGCATCAGGTTTGCCCATGATGGCGTCTTCGCGCATCACTTCGCGCCCGAGGCGCAATGCGTAGCCGAGTTGATGTAGTTCTGCCGCGATGCGGGAGGCGGTGCGCATTTCCAAAAAGCCTTGTTCGGGGTGGCGGTGAAAATCGCGCCGCCAAGCGATGAGTTGTTGTTTGAGATTATCGTTCATCAAAATTTCCTTACTGGTTGAAACCCCTCCCTTTAGGGAGGATATAGTACCTTAACTTCAAAATGAGACTTAGAGATACATATTTTGTCAGGAGAAGCGCTTAGAATAATCTCATTTTGAAGTTAAGAGACTATAATCTTGTGGAAGAGGTGTAACCTCTTCCAATTCAGGGCAACACACAGAGCGATGCTTTATGTGTCGCTCTGTGTGTTGAAACATATTGATTCCTTACAAATAAGATTCCCCTCCGCAGAGGGGAATGATTTTAGAGGTGCGCGCCGACGCCGGGCCCGAAGGGAATGCCGAGATAGAAGAAGATGAGTATCAGCACAATCCAGCTGGCGAGGAAGATCAGCGAGTAGGGCAGCATCAGGGAGATGAGGGTGCCGATGCCCGCGCGTTTGTCGTATTTCTGCATAAAGGTCAGGATAATGACCATGTAAGGCATCAGCGGCGTGATGATGTTGGTGGAGGAGTCGGCAATCCGATAGGCAGCTTGCACGAAGCCGGGGTTGTAGCCCAATGCCATAAACATCGGAATGAAGACCGGCGCTTCCAATGCCCATTTCGCCGAACCCGAGGTAATCATAAAGTTCAGGGAAGCGGTAAAGATGATGTAGGCGATAATCAGCTCGATGCCGGTGAAGTTGATGTCTTTGAGGAAGCTGGCGCCGTTGACCGCAATCCATGTGCCGATGTTCGACCAGGTGAAGAAGGCGATAAATTGCGCGATGACGAAAATCAAGACGATGTAGCCTGCCAAATCGCGCACGCTTTCGCTCATGTAATTGACCATGTCATTGCTGGATTTGATTTTGCCGATGGTAATACCGTAGGTAACGCCGACAATCAGAAAGAAGCCGAACAGAATCGGAATAATGCCTTTGAGGAAGAGCGGTTGCGGGGTCAGGCTGAAGTCGGGATTGCGCAGAATGCTGCCTTCCATCACAATCGCTACCGTGAAAAAGACAATGTACATCAAGCCGGCAATGCAGGCATTGCGCAGGGCTTTAGGTGCTTTGGGCGAGTCTTCTTCCATTTCCACGTGCACTTCTTCGCCTTCATAGCGCCCTAAGCGCGGCTCGATAATGCGGGTGGTAATAAAGCCTGCCAATAAGGTCAGCATAAAGACGGAGGCGATGTTGAAATACCAGTTGGCAACAGGTGTGACTTCAATATTGGTATCCACGATTTTTGCCGCTTGGGTAGATATGCCCGCCAAGAGCGCATCGGTGCCGGCAATGAAAAGGTTGGCGGTAAAGCCGGCGCTGGAGGCGGCATAGCCGACTGCCAAGCCTGCCAAAGGATGACGCCCGACTTTATAAAAAACCATTGCCGCAATCGGCGGAATCAGGAGCATAGCGGCATCCGAGGCGATATTGCCCATAATGCCGACAAAGGCTATCGAATAGGTCAGCAGGGCAGGCGGAGAACGCATGATGGAACGGCGGATGGCGTAGTCGAACAAGCCGACTTTTTCCGTCAGCCCGATACCCATCATCATAACCAGCACCAAGCCTAGGGGGGCAAAACCGGTGAAGTTTTTCAGCAGCGAGGTCAGCATGTATTCCACGCCTTCGCCGGAAATGAGGTTTTTAATCGGCAGCACTTCGCCTTTGCCGGGGTGGACGACGGATAAGCCCTGACTGCTCATCAACCATGAGGCGAGCATGACGATTAAGGTCAAATAGACAAAGAGCATGAAAGGGTTGGGCAGTTTATTGCCTATAAATTCCACCGCATTGAGAAAGCGGTTGAAAAACCCTTGTTTGGTTTTAGTTTCTGTCATCGAGGAATCTCCTATTTATTTAAGGTTGAGGGACGTATATCGGCGGGAATCGGGTTGCGGTAAGGATTTGCCGCTTGGAAGCAGGCAAATTCCGCCTGAATTTTTTCAAGGACGGCGGCATTCTGTACGGCTTGTACGCTTGCCAATGCCATAGCCCCGGCAGCACGCAGCATGGCTTTGTGCGCATTGAAAGAAATGCCTTGGCTGGTCATTTGCCAAGTGTGCAAAGCGGTGCCGAGTGCGGCGGTGGAAGTGGTCAGTTGCGCCGTCGGTACGACCCAGCTCACGTCCGCCACATCGGTCGAGCCTGCCATCGCTTCTTCAGAGGCGACATAGGGCGAGATGCTGTCGGAGAGGTATTTGCCGGCGAATTCGCTGCCGTCGCCCACATAGCCGAAGCTGCGCATGAGTCCGAGATAATTCCGGCGCTCGCCTTCCGTGAGGGAGTCGTAAATTCCTTTAGCGAAAGCAATTTCTTCCGCATTGGGCGCTTCGACGCCGATGCCGTGCAAACTCTCGAACAGCAGAGCTTCTAAAGCGCGGTTGCCGATATAATTGGAACAGGCTTTGTCGAAACGGATGCTGAGCTCGGTTTCGGTCATCAATGCCGCGCCTTGAGCAACCTTAATCACGCGCTGATAAATCTCTTCTACTTGCGCCACTTGCGGTGCGCGAATCAGATATAAGACTTCCGCATCCGCCTGCACCACATTCGGCGAAATACCGCCGGTATTGGTTACGGCGTAATGAATGCGCGCCGTCGGAATGATGTGTTCGCGCAAATACTGTACGCCGACATTCATCAACTCCACCGCATCCAAGGCGCTGCGCCCTAAATGCGGCGAGTTGGCGGCATGGGAAGTGATGCCCTTAAAGCGGAAATAAACTTGATAATTTGCCAGCGAACTCAGGCTCATAATGCAGTTGGCGGGCGAAGGATGCCAAGTGAGGGCGAGATGCGTGCCTTCAAACACGCCTTCGCGCACCATAAAGGTTTTGCCGGAGCCGCCTTCTTCGCCGGGGCAGCCGAAGAATTTGACCGTGCCGGAGAGTTGATTGGCTTCCAAATAGGCTTTGGCGGCGCAGGCGGCGGCAAAGGCGCCCGTGCCTAAGAGATTGTGTCCGCAGCCGTGTCCGATACTGCATTCGGGGGTGGCTTGGTAAGTCGTTTGATTCGGCACCTGTCCTAAGCCGGATAAGGCGTCGAACTCGCCGAGAAAACCGATGACGGGCGCGCCGCTGCCCCAAGTGGCGACAAAAGCCGTCTCGATGCCGCCCGCCTGCCGCTCGACTTCAAAACCCATGTGTTCGCATTGCGCCGCCAAATAGGCGGTAGACTGATATTCTTCAAAACGTGTTTCAGGATGCCGGAAAATATATTCGCTGACTTCTGTAAAATAATCATGATGTTGCTGTAAATATTCTTTAATGAAATTCAGGGCGTTCATCTGTGCTCCTATAAATTGTTCACGTTTTAAGCGGCGCGATTGTAAGATGAGGATGAAGGATTTGTAAAGAATCGCCGTGCTTAAAAATGCGGTGAGATTCGTGGCTAAGTCATTAGTCGCTGAAGAAGAAATGCTGCATTTGCACAATAAAACAAGATTTATTTAACATCATGAAAATAAATGGTTTTATATTTTGTGCGTTTGCACAAAATATAAGTAAAAATAAATTGATGCAAAATTGCTAAGCCGTATTGAATATTCACTGAACTTATTGCAAGATGAAATTAGAGCAATGCTTGAGCAACAATAAAAACAATAAAGCGGCATTTCTCAAGGCCAATAATTGCCAAGTGATAAAGAGGAAGGGCAATGCCTGCACTGCAAGCAAAACGGTGCAGGCATTTGTACCGTCGTCAAAGCAAAATTCTCCGTCAAAACCTCAAAAACCCGCCAAATAAGCAATTGCCTAAATCGGCAAACGCAGTACAATAACCGCTTTGGATTTTGCGCGCGGCGCAGTAAGAAAGGATAAATATATGGTGGCGATTACTCTCCCTGACGGCAGTATTAAGTCATTTGAAGGGGCGACAACGGGCGCGGCGATTGCCGCTTCCATCGGTGCGGGTTTGGCAAAAGCGGCGATTGCCGTGCAAGTGAACGGCGAATTGCGCGATTTGAGCGATGACATCCGCGAAGATGCCGCCGTATCCGTCATTACCGATAAAGATGAAGCCGGTGTGGAAATTATCCGTCATTCTACCGCCCATTTATTGGGGCATGCCTTAAAGCAACTGTATCCGCAGGCAAAAATGGTCATCGGGCCGGTGATTGAAAACGGCTTTTACTATGACATCGACAGCGAACATCGTTTTAGCCCCGAAGATTTGATCGCTTTGGAAGAACGTATGCAAAGCCTTGCCGCCACAGGTTACGGCGTGCAAAAAGTATGGACGCCCGTGAAAGAAGCGCGCGAAATTTTTGCCGCGCGCGACGAAGATTTTAAAATCCGTCTGATTGATGATTTTGACGACGGCGTTAAGCAGGTCGGACTCTATCATCATCAGGAATATATCGATATGTGCCGCGGGCCGCATGTGCCGGATATGGGCAAAATCAAAGCCTTTAAACTCACTAAATTATCAGGCTCTTACTGGCGCGGCGATGCCAAAGGCGAGCCTTTGCAAAGAATTTACGGCGTCGCTTTTCGCAATAAAAAAGAACTCGATGCCTATTTGGCGCAATTAGCCGAAGCGGAAAAACGCGATCACCGCAAAATCGGCAAAGCGCAGGATTTATTCCATTTGCAGGAAGAGGCGCCGGGCATGGTCTTCTGGCATGCCAAGGGCTGGACGATTTACCGCGAAATCGAAAACTACATGCGGCAGAAATTGCGCAAATACGGCTATCAGGAAGTGCAGGGGCCGCAAATTCTTGACCGCAGTTTGTGGGAAAAATCGGGGCACTGGGATAAATTCGGCGGCAATATGTTTACTTGCTGCATTGACGAACACGACTATGCGATTAAGCCGATGAACTGCCCGGGGCATGTGCAGATTTTCAATCAGGGCTTGCGCAGCTACCGCGAATTGCCGCTGCGCTATGCGGAATTCGGCATTTGTCATCGCAATGAGCCTTCCGGCACTTTGCACGGCATTATGCGCGTGCGCCGCTTTGTGCAGGATGACGGACATATTTTCTGTTCCCGCGCCCAAATCCGCAGCGAAATCGAAAACACCTGCCGCATGGTTTATGAAGTCTATCAAGATTTCGGCTTCACGGAAGTAGAGTTGGCGCTATCCACCCGTCCTGAAAAACGCGTAGGCAGCGATGAGATTTGGGACGAAGCGGAAACCGCGCTTAAATTAGCCTTGGAAGCACAGGGCTTGGATTACCGCCTACAACCGGGCGAAGGCGCGTTCTACGGTCCGAAAATCGAATTCACTTTAAAAGACAGCATCGGGCGGCGTTGGCAATGCGGCACCGTGCAGCTTGATTTCTCCATGCCGGAGCGTCTGGGCGCGCAATATGTGGATGAAAACGGCGAAAAACAAACGCCGGTGATGATACATCGTGCGGTATTGGGTTCATTGGAACGCTTTATCGGTATTTTAATCGAGCAATACGCCGGCTGGCTGCCGGTATGGCTGTCGCCTGTGCAGGCCGTCTTGATGCCGATTACCGACGCGCATGCCGATTATGTGGCTGATGTTGCAAGTCAAATGTTCGAGCAAAATTTGCGCATTGAAAAAGATTTGCGTAATGAGAAGATTAGCTATAAAATCCGCGAACACACGCTCGCACGCGTGCCTTTTTTATTGGTCGCAGGCGAGAGAGAAAAGGAAGCCGGCACGCTTTCCGTGCGTACGCGCGAAGGCAAAGACTTGGGTTCTATGGCGGTGCAGGACGTTATCGCCATGATTCGCCGGCTAATCGACAGCAAATCACAGGAGATTAGCAATAGCTAAGCAAAACGAAACGCGAGTTAATGAAGAGATTCGCGAATCAGAGGTTCGTTTAATCGACGCCGACGGAGAACAACGCGGCGTCGTTTCTATCGAAGAGGCTTTGGACGCTGCTTATGAGCAGGATTTAGACTTAGTGGAAGTGGCGGCAAGCGCCAAACCCGTAGTCTGCCGTATCATGGATTATGGCAAATACCGCTTTGAACAGCAGAAAAAGCAACAAGAAGCGCGCAAAAATCAAAAGCGCATTCAAGTTAAAGAGGTCAAGTTCCGTCCCGGAACAGACGAGGGAGACTATCAGGTCAAACTACGCAACCTGACCCGTTTCCTCGAAAGCGGTGATAAAGCCAAAGTAACGGTGCGTTTTCGCGGTCGTGAAATGGCGCATCAGGATCTCGGTCGTGATTTGCTCAGCCGTATTGAAGCGGATTTATCCGAAGTCGGCACGGTGGAGCAGAAAGTAGGCATGGAAGGTCGCCAAATGGTGATGGTGCTTGCTCCGAAAAAATAACGGCTCGCTTTATAAAAGGCTGCACGTTTTGTGCAATATATTTTTACGGCAAACAATGCGGAGTCAATAATGCCAAAATTAAAAACCCATCGAGGTGCGGCTAAGCGCATCAAAAGAACCAAAAACGGTTACAAAGTCGGTCATGCTCATGTCCGTCATATCCTGACCAAGAAATCAACCAAGCGTAAGCGTCAATTGCGTGGCACGATGCAAATCCACGAAAGCGATGTGAAAGCAGTTAAACAAATGATTGGTTAAGGAGAATTTAGATGGCAAGAGTTAAACGTGGTGTGCAGGCGCGCGCTCGTCATAAAAAAGTATTAAAAGCAGCAAAAGGTTATTACAACGCTCGCCGTAAGGTATTTCGCGTTGCCAATCAAGCGGTAATTAAAGCGCGTCAATACGCTTACCGTGACCGCAAAGCGAAAAAACGCGAATTCCGTCAATTGTGGATTGTGCGTATTAACGCGGCTGCCCGTATTCATGGCTTGTCTTACAGCCGTTTTATCAATGGTTTGAAAAAAGCAGGCATTGCAGTAGATCGTAAAATTCTTTCTGAATTAGCGGTATATGACAAAGCGATTTTCAGCGCTTTGGCAGAAAAAGCAAAAGCGGCTTTATAAGCGATTGCTTGACTGAGTAGTCTTAAGGCTAAATTCCATTATGGGATTTAGCCTTTTTGTTTTGTATGGACAGATAACTATAGGTTTTTAGGCGGAGATTTGTTGGCGCTTTTGAACAGGACTTTGACTACAGATTTGATTGGAGATTTGCTACAATCCGCGCCTTTACAATAACAAACGGAAATTCTTGTGAGTGAATTAGCTGAATTAGAAGCGGGTTTGCAGCTTAATCTGCAAAAGGCTTTGCAGGCGGTGGCAGAAGCGGCGGATATGGCGGCGCTTGAGGCGGTAAAAAATACTTATTTGTCTAAAAAAGGGTATTTCAGCCAGCAGTCGCAGGCAATGGGCAAAGCGGATGCGGCTGTGCGTCCGCAGATGGGGAAAATCATCAATGAAGCGCGCGAGTCTTTCAGCAACGCTTTGAATGACAGGCAAGAGCTCTTGCAGGCGCAGGAGTTGCAGGCGCGTTTTGCCGCGCAGCAGGTGGATATTACTTTGGCGGGGCGGCGCGGCTTTAGCGGCGGTTTGCATCCGGTGACGCTGACGCGGCAAAGGATTGAGGATTGGTTTGCCAAGCTTGGTTTTACGGTGCGTACCGGTCCGGAAATTGACGATGATTATCATAATTTTACTGCTTTGAATATTCCCGAGCACCATCCGGCGCGCGCGATGCAGGATACTTTTTATTTTGATGCACAGACGGTCTTGCGCACGCAGACTTCAAATGTGCAAATTCACACTTTGGAAAACGAGCCGCTGCCGCTGCGCATTATTGCGCCGGGGCGCGTGTATCGCAGTGATTCGGATATGACGCATACGCCGATGTTTCATCAATGCGAGGGCTTGGTGGTCGATACGCATTCTACTTTTGCCGATTTAAAAGGTTTGCTGGTGCATTTTTTGCGCGATTTCTTCGAGCGCGAGGATTTGCAGGTGCGTTTCCGTCCTTCTTTTTTCCCTTTTACCGAGCCTTCCGCGGAAGTAGATATTGCTTTTTTCGATGAGGGCAGCGAGGCGGAGGCAAAATGGCTGGAGGTCTTGGGCTGCGGCATGGTGCATCCCGATGTCTTGCAGAATATGGGCATTGATATTGAGCAATATCAGGGCTATGCCTTCGGCATGGGTATCGAGCGTTTGGCGATGCTGCGCTACGGCGTGAAAGATTTGCGGATGTTTTTTGAAAACGATGTGCGCTTTTTGCGTCAATTCCAAAATGAATTCTGAGGGTTAAAATGAAAATAAGTAAGGATTGGCTACAAGCGGATTTCGCTATTGCCGCAGAGGCGCAGGAATTGAGCAAGCGCTTGACGATGGCGGGATTGGAAGTCGATGGTTTATTGCCTGTCGCTGCTGAATTCAGCGGTGTGGTGGTCGGCGAGGTGCTGGATTTGGTCGCGCATCCTGATGCGGATAAATTGCGTGTGGCAACGGTGAATGCCGGCGGGGAGCCTTTGCAGATTGTCTGCGGGGCGCCGAATGTGGCGAAAGGCGTGAAAGTACCGGTGGCTTTGATTGGTGCGCAGTTGCCGGGATTGGCGATTAAAAAATCCAAACTGCGCGGCGTAGAGTCTTTCGGTATGTTGTGTTCGGCGCGCGAATTGGGCATGAGCGAAGACCATAGCGGTTTGCTGATTTTGCCTGCCGATGCACCGGTGGGCGAAGATTTGCGCCGCTATTTGTCGCTGGAAGATGTGATTATCGATGTAGATTTAACGCCGAACCGTGCTGATTGTTTTTCGATGCGCGGCGTGGCGCGAGAGGCGGCGATGCTGCTGGGACAGGATTTGCCGGCGGATTTTGCCGCCGAGCAGCTTGGCGTACAGCCTGTGGCAGTGGAAAGCGGAGAGACGGTGGCGATTGGCAATCAAGCGCCGCAGTCTTGTCCGCAGTATTTCGCCCGCGTGATTGAGGGCGTGGATAATACGCGCCCGACACCGCTATGGCTGCAAGAACGTCTGCGCCGCGCGGGTTTGCGTACGCATGATCCTCTGGTAGATGTGACGAATTATGTGATGCTACTCTTGGGTACGCCGCTGCATGCTTTTGATGCGGCGAAAATCAGCGGCGGCATTGTGATTCGTCAGGCGCAGGCAGGCGAGAAATTGATGCTGATTAACGGTAATGAAGCGGTATTGGACGAGAAAGTTCTCTTAATTGCCGATGCGGAAAAGCCTCTAGCAATTGCCGGCGTGATGGGCGGACTTGACAGCGCCTGTTCGCCAAACACGCAGAAAATCGTCTTGGAAGCGGCATGGTTTGAGCCGGTAAGCATTGCCGGCAAAGCGCGGCAGTTTGCATTGTCAAGCGATAGCGCCCAGCGTTTTGAGCGCGGCGTGGATTATGCTTTGCAGCGCGCGGCAATGGAATTGACAAGCCGTCTGATTATCGAGATTTGCGGCGGTCGGGCAGGGGAAGTGGCTATGGATGTGCATCCGCAGTATTTGCCTCAGCGTCAGCCGATTACATTAAGAGAAAAGGTGATTGCTCGCCGTATCGGCCGCAGCTATGAGACGGCGACGGTAGAGAAAATTTTTACGGCTTTGGGTTGTCAAATTGCACAAGCGGCAGAAGGCTGGCTGATTACGCCGCCTACTTGGCGTTTTGATTTGGCGATTGAGGCGGATTTGATTGAAGAAATTGCGCGAGTTGATGGCTATGATGATGTTCCAAACCGTCTGCCGCAGGTCGATTATCAAAAAGACCGCCAGCCGCCGCGCCCTGATACGCATGTCAGTACGCAATTGTTGTTCTTAGGTTTCCAAGAAGCGATTACCTACAGCTTTATCGATCGCGCTTCACATGCGGCGTTTTTTGCCGATGCGCCGACCGTGAATCTGTTCAATCCGATTTCCGCGGAAATGGCGGAAATGCGCTTAAGTCTTCTGCCGGGTTTGCTCAATACCGCCGTTTATAACCGCAACCGTCAGCAAAACGAGCTGCGTTTGTTCGAGCTGGGCAACGTTTTTCATCCGCGCGGCGACAAGGCGGTGGAATGCGCGCAAATTTATCGCGTAGCGGGCGTGATGAGCGGGCTGGTACGTCCGGAGCAATGGGGCGAAAAAGCGCGTGCGGTGGATTTCTTTGATGTTAAAGGCGTGGTGGAGCAATTGCTGGGCGATTTGCCGGTGCAATATCAACGCAGCCAAGCCGCCTACCTGCATCCGGGGCAAAGCGCCGATATTTATTTGGCAGGACAGTTAATCGGGCAAGTGGGAATTTTGCATCCGCAGATGCTGAAAACACTGGGAACAAAAGGCGGCGATTTCGCGGTCTTTGAGCTGGATATGCAGGCATTGCCTACGCAATATACGCCGCAATTCCGCGCAATTAGCAAATATCCTGCGCTGCGCCGCGATTTGGCATTGGTGCTGGATAAAACGGTCGATGCGGCGGATATATTGGACTGTTTACGCAAAGAAGCCGCAGGACTCTTACAAGAAGCCTTTGTTTTTGATGTCTTCACAGGCGGTAATCTGGCGGAAAACAAGAAAAGCCTGGCTTTGGGACTTATTTTGCAAGACCAAGAAAAAACCTTGCAAGATGAAGAAGTTGAAGGTATTATTACGCGCCTTGTGCAAGCAGTAAACCGCACCTATGGTGCTGAATTAAGGTAGAAAAATATGACACTTACAAAAGCAGATATCGTTGAATCCATTATTACTCAAGTCGGCTTGGCGCGTCCTGATGCGCGCGAAATGGTCGACGAACTATTCGAAGAAATCCGCACCTGCTTGGCTTCCGGCGAAGAAGTCAAATTATCGGGTTTCGGCAATTTCGAACTGCGCGAAAAAAGCCAACGCCCCGGTCGTAATCCGAAAACCGGCGAAGAAATTCCCATTACCGCCCGCCGCGTCGTGAGCTTTAAAGCCGGACAAAAACTCAAAGCGCGCGTAGCAAATAGCAGACCGCGCTAAACTGAGTTAAGACGCTGCTTCGGCAGCGTTTTTTATTGCTATAACGGCTTAAATATCTGTATAAGAGTTTTGCTTTTGCCAAATATAGTCTCTTAACTTCAAAATGAGATTATTCTAAGCGCTTCTCCTGACAAAATGTGTATCTCTAAGTCTCATTTTGAAGTTAAGGTACTATAGAAATATATAGTCAATTCATGAAAAAATTAATCATTTTTTTCAATCGGGTAGGTCGGATACTTGTATCCGATATTACTTAAAATATAAATTTGTCGGATTCAAGAATCCGACCTAATTCCTTATAAATTAGTAGTTTAGATATTTATATCCAACACAATTTGTCATGCGAGTGCTTTCTGGCATAAACGCCTAAGCTAAGGTTAAAAATATAATGTTCGTATTTGTCATGAATTGACTATAGAATCATATAGTCGAAGACTTGAAAAAATTATGCCCTTGGCTCATCTTGCCGTACTCTCTGCGACTTGTCGCTTTATACTGATTGTCACCTTTCCCGAGTATAGTTATCAATTAAAGAGTGCTTAACGAATATGCTAAGTATGTTCTATAATAGCGACAGAAATAGTGGGATTACTATTTTTATTATAATTTCAGTAAATTGAGGGAAATGCATGCGGGAATTAGAAATCCTTGCGCAGATTGAGAATCACCATTTATTTGCTCCCTTAAATGCCGAGCAAAGGAAAAGCCTGCTTGCCAATAGCCGTGTGCAGCAGTACCAAGAAGATGCGCTTATTTTTAATAAGAATGAAGCGACTTCTGCTTTTTTCTTTATTTTGGAAGGGGCGGTGCGTCTGTATTTCAGTGCACCAGATGGCAAGGAGAAAACCGTCAGGATTTTTGAAAAGGGCAGCAGCTTTGCCGAAGCCCTGATGTTTATGGCGCGCGATAGCTATCCCGCCAATGCGATGGCAGTGATGCCGAGCAAATTATTAGTGGTTAATAGCCATTTTTACCGCAAGATGATTAGCCAACATGCGGATTTGGCGGTCGCCTTATTGGCAAAATGCTGCGAGCATATTCATTTGCTCAGTCAGCAGATTGAGATGCTGAGCGTTTTAGATGCACGCAGCCGTTTTGTGCAATATATCCGTCAGCAATTGCCCGTCAATGCCGGCGACGGCTATCGTTTGTATATCCCTATGCCGAAAAAAGATTTGGCGCAGTATTTGGCTATTCGGCCAGAAACCTTGTCGCGGCTGATTCGCCAATTGGAAAACGAAGAGATTTTACAATGGCAGCAGCAGAATTATGTGGTCGTGCAATCGTTGGCAAGACTGCAGGAGTAGTGAAATTTTTTCATCGTGCAGTTTTTTTGCTCATGCAAAAAACATCCGTGCAAAATTTCAAAATTTAGATAAAATACGCTGATTTTCATTCTTTTATTTCTATGCAAAGCAAAAAACACCAATGTGCGATTGTCTGCGCGTCCACTTCTTCTTTAGATGATTTTGAAGGTAAGCCTAAAAATATTCAGGTCTTGCGTTTACATGTCCACACGCCGCCTAATAATGATTATTTAGACGGACAAAATCTGCGCGCGCAAAGCTTTTACCGTTGGATGCAAAATAACCCTAAATTATTGCCTAGCACACAGCCGCCTGATATGGAATCTATTGTAGAAACGTTTGAATATTTGGCCAAAAAAGGCTATACCGATATTATCGTGCCGACGATTTCTTCTACCTTGAGCCGCACTTATGCCGATGTGAGCGATATTGCGCGTTTGATGCGCAAGCAGGTTACCGTCCATGTGGTAGATACCGGCACTGTCGGCATTATGGAAGGCTTGTTTTCTCTAAAAGCCAATCAAATGCTTAATGAGCATTACACGCCTTTGGAGATTGTGCGGCGTTTAACGGTGATGGCGCGGCAGATGCACATTTTCTTTGTTTTGGATTCCACGCAATATTTGGTGAAAAACGGGCGTATTTCCACGATGAAAGGCGCTTTAAGTACGATTTTCAATATCAAGCCTATTTTGCATTTCCATAACGGTTCGCTCAAGCAGGCCGGCAAAATCGCTAAAATTGAAAATGCGATTGAGCATTTAATGAAATTGGCGAAAGAAACGCAGGAAGGGCGGCGCGCGCAAATTATCGGCATGTATAGCGGCGATAGTGCTTTATACAAAAGGCTGGAAGATCAATTGCAGCGCAGCTACGGGGTAAAAGTGCCTGCTTATCCGATTACACCGGTTGTGGGTGCGCATATCGGTCCGCGAGCTATCGGCTTAGGGTTGTGGGTGCATGATCACAGTGATATTAAAGGTTTATAGCCGAAAAACAGGAGATAGATATCAGGGGTGATAAAGCCCATGCACGAAATAATTCAGCGTGAAGACTATCGGATATATCAGGGTATCTAATAAGCTGAGTTGCGTTTCTTGGCTGATAAGAAAGGGAATCACGAGAAAACGGGCGAGCAGGTAATAGGTGATGAGTACGATGATCCATAAGAGCCCCTTTTTCCACAAATAAGCCCAAATAAGAGTACTGGCATTGACGGCGCTGTGGCGGGCAATGGTCTGTGCGATGTCTTGCGCACTGCGCGAACCGAAGAACTGATGCCAAAGGTTATCGGTTTTCTGCGCTGCTTCTGCGGCGGCGATTTCATAAACGCGTTCGTAAATGCGCGCTTCCAGATAGATTTTGAGATTGAGGCGATGGCTGCGGTAAATATCTTTGAAAAAGCGCAGATAGTGCAGAGATTGCCAAATGCCCTGCAAGAGCGAGATGAAATAGCTTAGAGCAATTAAAAATACGGCCGCAGCGTGGCTGAATAATACGGGAATGAGCAAAACTGCGGCAATCAGCAGCAAGCTATTGATACTTAGCCTGATGAGTGCATGTTTAAATTGCCGGCTGAGTAGACTTTGCACTTCTTGCACCGCTTCTTCGCTGCCGCGGGCGATGCCGGCGGCAATGCCTTCTTCTTCTTGTTCGGTAACAAAATGTTTGGCGATGTTGGTCGTAGCAAAGATGGCGAGCGGAATCAGAAAATGCAGCATGGCGGCGGTATTGAGAATAGAAGTTCAGCCACTATAGTTGAAGAATTGAAAAAATGACACAAGGTGATGAGTGGCAAGCATTACAGAAATTAAAGCAAGGTGAGTCGAATCTGTAACTCTTTAAGTGGATATTCAGGCAAAAAGGCTGCATAGAGGCAGCCTTTTTGTTTTGTCTTAAATGCTGGGTTTGGTGTTTTTCTCCGCTTCCAGAGCATCGCGTTCGGCTTGTTTGTATTCGGGATTTTGTAAATCCAGATGTGTATCCATCATGCTGGCAAGGGTAAGCGTGGGTTTTTTATGCGAAGAGCATTCGTAAGCAAAGACTTTTTCAGGTTCTTGGCACCAGCGCCAATAATTGCTGTCGCTGCCGCCCAAGGTAGGTTCGCCGTATTTTTCTTTGGCGGCGGCTTGCAGAGCGGCGAGGTTTTCATCGGTGCGCGGCAGGGAGTACATGATGCGGCTGACGACAATGCTGTCGCGTTTGCCGTTGAGTGTGTCGGTGCTGAAATAGACGTTTATGCTTTGCTTGCCGTCTTTGAGTCTGAGGTTTTTAGCGATTTTGGTTTTGTAGTCAAAGGGGCTGCCGCCGGTTTCTAATTTGCCCATTTCTCCGTTGGGATATTTTGCCGCTAAGGCGGCTTGCGCTTCTTCCACGCTCATGCCCAGACGTACGCCGGCGACGTCAAACTGCGTGACGTCGGGTTTGTTGTCCAAATCCGCCGCATGGGCGAAGGCGCTAAGGGCTAAACTTAAGCTTAATAAAGTTTTTTTCATAGTTTCTCCTTGTAAATAAACGCGGCATTATAGCAAAGTCTTATGCGGCTGCCGCATTAGCGCTGACAATGCGGGCAGAAGAAGCTGTTGCGTTGCCCAATGCTTTGTTTTTCGATAACGGCGGCGCAGTTCGGGCAGGCTTCTCCGGCGCGTCCGTAAACGTTCAGGCTTTGTTGGAAGTAGCCGTTGGTGCCGTCGGGTTGCACAAAGTCGCGCAATGTGGTGCCGCCAAGGGCGATGGCGCGTTGCAGTTCGGCTTTGACTTGTTGCACGAGTCGTTCGGCTTCGCTGGGACTGATGCTGTTTGCAGGACGGTTAGGGTGGATGCGGGCTAAAAAGAGGGCTTCGCTGGCGTAAATATTGCCGACGCCGACCACGGTTTCTTGGTTCATGAGATGGGTTTTGACGGCGCTTCTGCGTTTGCGGCTGCTTTGGTAGAAGTAGTCGCCCGTGAAGTCTTGGCTTAAGGGTTCCGGCCCGAGGCGGGCGAGTTGTGGCGGGGTTTGACGCGGGTCGATAACAGCGAAGCTGCCGAATCTGCGAGGGTCGTGAAAGCGCAATTGTTGGGTGTTGTCGAGGGTGATCAGGATATGGTCATGGGTTTTGCGCGGCGCGGTCAGCGGTACGATGCGTAGGCTGCCGCTCATGCCGAGATGGATCAGCAGGCTGGTGTCGGCTTTGTCGCTGTCGATGATGAGGTATTTACCTCGGCGACGAATGGCGGTGAATTGGCGCGCAATCAGTTGTTGCAGAGCTTGCTTGTCTACGGCTTGGCGCAGTTTCGCTACGCGGCTTTCAATTTGGGCGATGCGGTGTCCGATGAGATGGGGTTCGAGTCCGGCGCGGGTGGTTTCGACTTCTGGCAGTTCGGGCATGATGATTCTCAGTGTTGGTCAAGCCAATAGGATAGAGGCAGGGATAGACGCGGTTTGAGTTGCTCGTGGCAGAGGTAAACGCGGTCTTGATGTTGCAGATAATGACTGCGGTTAAAGGGGTTGTAGGCGCCGAATATCCAGTCGTCCCCGCCGTTAAAACGCAGGGTAATCGCCGCTTCTTCGGGCGGTAGTTTGGCCGCCGTTGCAGGATAGGATTGCGGGCAGCCGTGGCGAAGTTGTTCCAGCCATGCGGCGAGTTTGGGCGCGGTTTGTCCTTGATGCTGCCAATCGTTTTGAGCTTGGAAGCTCAAGCGGGTGTCGGCACGGATGATTTCCAGACTGTGCAGCGGCTCGGGCAGGGGCAGAGCGGTATCGCGGAGCTGTGTTTCATAGCGATAGAGTCCTGCGCAGAGCAGGGCGGCGCCGAGCCAAAAGAGCCAAAGAGCGGTGATGCTTTTCATGTCATGAGAGACGGTAGCGGCGGATAAAGCGGCGGCGTAGATACAGGTCGAGGAGTAACACAAGACATGGGAAACCGAGGAGCAAGCCTGCCCAGAGGAATTCTTCGCTGCGCTTGAGGTTAATGAATTGGTCGCCCAGTAGGGGGCGGGCGATGGTTTCGCTGCCGCCGGTGTCGGCGATGTGCGAGACGATGGCTTGGGCGAGGGCTAGGTTGCCGCCGCGATGTAAGGCGGCAGCGGTGAATAGGTCGCTATCGCCCAGTATGAGCAGGGTTTGGGTTTTGCCGTTGATGTCGCGGCTGAGCAGATAAGCAAGTCCCAGCGGTCCTGCCTGTTCGTCCGCATCCGCATTGTGTTCGATATGTCCTGTGATGGGGGCAGTTTCGTTCCAGCTGCGCGGCGAGGATTGGAGCAGAAGATGGCGTTGCCAGCCTTCGGCGCTGCCTGCCTCGTCCGCAAAGGCGACGCTGCCCGCAAGCAAGGGCAATTGCGTGAGTTCGGCGGTAATGGGATGTTGATTGTTCGTGGCGGCAGGGATGACACGCGGATCGGCAAGCCCGATTTCTTGTCCTGCCGTATCGACGACTACGCCGGGCAGGACGCGCAGTCCGCTGATGGCCTGCAAGACGGAAGGCAGGAAATGTTGTTGGGTATCGGTGCTAAAGACGAGATTTCCGCCTTGGCGGAGGTAGGTGTCGATGGCGGCGTTGAGATGCGCGCTATTATGCGCATCGGGGTCGGCGATAAAGGCAAGATCGGCGTTTTCGGGCAGGTTGATATGGCGTTTTAAATCGATGCTGACGATATTCAGCTGCGGGCTTTGCAAGACGGCATATAAGTCCCGCCACGAACCGCCGATGTCGGCAAAGGGTGCGCGTTCGCCGTTGCCTTGCAGATGCACGATTTGCCGCGTTTCTGCGCCTTGCAATGTTAAGATGCTGCGCGCAATGCCTTCGGGCGAGGCGAATTCCAAACGTTCTCCCTTATCGCCGACTTGCACATAAATTTGCCCGATGCGGCTGATGTCGTGATTTTTTACGGCGACGGGGTCGGTGTTGGGATCGATAATGCGCAATTGCAATTGCGGTAGATGTTGGCGCAGCGGAATCAGGCTGTCTTCAATGGCGCGGATGAGGCGGGGATTGCGGTCGATATAGGCATAAATCTCAATCGGCGCCTCAATTGCCGCCAATTGGGCGCTTTGCCGCGTATTGAGCGTGAGCAGGGGTTGTTCGCGCAGCGTGATGCTGCTGCGCAAATTCAGCGATAAATAGCCGCCGCCAAGCAAAACAGCCAACATCAATACAAAAAGCAGAGAACGGGAAAGCAAGCGCATGAGCAGTTATACTGAAGCAAAAAAGGATATTGTAATGGAAAAAGCGCCGCAAGGGGCGGAGGATATTGCCGCTTTATTGGATTATTTATGGCTGCAAGAAGGTTTGGCGGATAGCAGTTTGCACAGCTACCGCAGCGATTTGCAATTGGCGCAGGCGTATTTGAGCGTGCCTTTGCGCGAGGCGAGTCGGGAAGAATTGGCGCAATGGCTGGCGGCGATGCAGGAAAGCGGCAAATCGGCGGCAACGCGCGCGCGCATGCGTGCCGCCTTAATGCGTTTTTATCGCTTCGCCCTTGCGCAGAATTGGCGCGAGGATAATCCCGTCACAGAATTGGGGCGGGCGAAAATCCGCCGCCAATTGCCGCCTTTATTAACGGAGGCGCATGTGGAAGCCTTATTAGCCGCGCCCGATGCGAATGAAGCCTTGGGTCTGCGCGACCGCGCGATGTTGGAAATCCTCTATGCCTGCGGTTTGCGCGTAAGCGAATTGGTCGGGCTGCAATTGCGGCAAGTCGCCATGGACGCGGGGTATCTGCACATTATCGGTAAAGGCAGCAAAGAACGCTTGGTACCGATGGGCGAAATGGCATTGGCGGCATTGCAGGAATATTTGCGCCGCGCGCGTCCGTCATTGCTTAACGGACGCAAAAGCGAAGCGGTCTTTGTCACGGCAAGAGGCACGGCGCTGACAAGGCATGCCTTCTGGCATCGGATTAAATTACATGCCGCAAACGCCGGACTGGATGCGGAAAATTTGTCGCCGCATACCCTGCGCCATGCCTTTGCCAGTCATTTATTGGCGCATGGCGCGGATTTGCGCAGCATACAACTGCTATTGGGGCATAGCAGTCTCTCGACCACGCAGATTTACACCCATATTGCAGACGCCAGATTAAAGCAAATTTTTCAACAGCATCATCCCCGTGCTTAAAAGGGAAATACGCCGCAAAATGACGTTCTCTTAATTTTGCATAAAAAGCCGCTTTTTCAGCGGCGGAAAGCGTTATCATGCGCCAATGAAAACATCTAGTAATATCGCTGCCAATATCCTATTAAGTATCTTGAGCTTAAGCTTTTCTGCGCAAGCCTTTGCCCAAAATCATACGCTCTCGCCGCCGAATCAACGAGTGGAAAATTTACTCAATTACGGTGTCGATTTGCCCTTTTTAGGTCGCAATAGCAATCTCACGCCGGTGCCTGCCGTTCCTAAGCAAGAAAAACAAAATGATAGACAAACAGAAGTGCCGGCACATATTTGGCCTGAGTTTACCAATCAAGCTGAATTTCATACCTTATTGCCGGATTTGACTCATTTGCAAGCTCTGATGCATAACCCTGAAGAATTGGAGGAAATCAGCCTGAGTCCGATTGCCGGTTTGTATCAGGTAGTTATCGCTAATGACGTTTATTATCTCAGCCGCGACGGACGTTATCTATTTGAGGGCAACCTATTGGATTTGAGCAGCAGGGAAAATTTATCCGATCACCGTCGCAATCAAATGCGCAGGCAATTGCTGTCAGAACTTAACGAAATCGACGTCATCGCTTTCGCACCTAAAAAAGCACAGCATCAAGTTACGGTTTTTATTGATGTGGACTGTCCTTATTGCCGTGTCATCTATGACAAAGCCGATCAATATAATGAATTGGATATAGAAATGCACTTTGCGCCCTTCCCGCGTAACGGGCCGAATTCTACAGCATATGGGCAATTATCGGCGGTATGGTGTGCATCCGATCGCAAGCAAGCCATGCAGCAAGTCAATCAAGGATTGGCTTTATCAGCCGTTAATTGTCAGGAATATATTAAAAAACCGCATGTTGTGGGGATGAAAATGGGCGTTAACGCCACCCCGACCTTCGTGCTTGAAAACGGCAGCCTCATCCGAGGCTATGTTGCACCGCAAAATCTTGCTCGTTTATTAGAGAATCAATAGCAAAGGAGTGCGCATAATTATGCAAAGCAGGGGGGGGTAAAAATCCGCTCAATCGCAGCTGAGAAGACATTTAAAACAGCGTCTGCCGCCGCAGCATTGCATTGCTTACGCTTTTTCAATTATTCAAACGGCGCAAAAATAGAAAAGACGTGTGATAAATCTTGCTATTAAGGCAAAAAACATGTAGCATTTGCGCCCTTATTTTTCGTGTTCGGAGAAACTTATCATGTTTAAAACTTTTAGCGCTACGCCAAGCAGCGTAAGCCGCGATTGGTATGTGGTTGATGCTGAGGGGAAAACCCTAGGTCGTTTAGCAACTGAAGTTGCCCGCCGTTTACGCGGCAAACACAAGCCGGAATTCACCCCGCATATCGACACCGGCGACTACATCATCGTTGTCAATGCAGATAAAATTGCAGTAACAGGCAAAAAAGGCCAAGACAAAATGTATTACAGACACACAGGATTCGTGGGTAATATGAAAAGCGCCAATTTTGACCAAATGCAAGAACGCCGCCCCGGCAAAGTCCTCGAATTGGCGGTTAAAGGTATGATGCCTAATGGTCCCTTAGGTCGTGCCCAATTGAAAAAATTGAAAATTTATGCCGGTGCAACACATGAACATGCGGCTCAGCAACCAATCGCGCTTGAAATTTAAGGATTAACAATGTCAGAGCAATATTACGCCACAGGACGCCGCAAAACCTCATCAGCGCGCGTATTCCTTCGTCGCGGCAGCGGCAATATCGTTGTGAACCAAAAACCGTTAGATGAGTATTTTGGTCGCGAAACCTCACGCATGGTCGTTCGTCAGCCATTAGAAACCGTGGATATGAAAGAAAACTTTGATTTCTACATTACCGTTTCAGGCGGCGGCTCAAGCGGTCAAGCCGGTGCGATTCGTCACGGCATCGCGCGTGCTTTGCGTGCTTATGATGAAAACTTGCGTGAACCTTTGCGCTGTGCGGGCTTCTTGACTCGTGATGCGCGTGAAGTAGAGCGGAAAAAAGTCGGCTTGCACAAAGCCCGTCGCGCAACGCAATTCTCAAAACGTTAAGCGATTATTCCGAACACAGCCCGACTTTCTTTTATGGGAAGTCGGGTTTTTGTTTTATAGTCGATTAAAATTGCAATGATATGCGATTAATGCCTGAACATTGATGCAAGAGGCTTTATACTGAAGTGCTTTTTTCATAGGGGAATGATATGCGAGGATTCATGGTAGCGGCGACAGCCGTTTTGCTCTTAAATGCCTGCCAAAGCGGACAATCAGGCAATATTGCACAGGCGGTAGATCTTAAGGAAAAAACGACAGCTGTTGCGCAGACGGCACAAACTGTCCGAGATTTTGAGGATTGGAAGGCGCAATTTAAACAGCGTGCGATTGCCGCAGGTTATCAGCCGCACATGTTGGCAAGACTGATTGATGCGGCGCAGGAAAATCCGCGGATTGTGGCGCAGGACAGAAAACAGCCTGAATTTGCCAAAATGCCTTGGGAATATCTCGATTCGGCGGTAACGGCAGGACGGATTCAAAAAGGACGCGAACATTATCAGGCAAATGCCGATTTATTGAATCGTTTTGCACAGCAAAGCGGTGTGCCGGCAGAAATCATTACCGCCATTTGGGGGATAGAAAGCGGCTTCGGGGCAAATACGGGTAATGCGGATTTGGTCAATGCATTGGCGACTTTGGCTTTTGAGGGGCGGCGGCGCGAATTTGCCGAGCAGCAATTATTAGCCCTCTTGGATTTATTGCAGCGCGACGATGTGGAATGGTCGCAATTGCAGGGCTCTTGGGCGGGCGGCATGGGGCATACCCAGTTTATTCCCGCCACATGGCGGCAATACGGCAGCGACGGCGACGGCGACGGCAGACGCAATCCTTGGCAGAAAGCCGATGCTTTGGCTTCGACGGCGCATTATCTCGGCTCCAGCGGTTGGATACGCGGTCTGCCTTGGGGTTATGAAGTACAGTTGCCGCAAGGTTTTGACGCCCAATTAATCGGGCAATCCTTGCCGCTGAGCGATTGGGCGCGAATGGGCTTGGTCAGTCTGAGCGGAGAGAATTTTGCTGCACTTAATCAAGCGGCGGAATTATGGCTGCCGGCAGGGGTGAATGGTCCTGCCTTGTTGCTGACGAAAAATTTTCGCGTGATTCGCGTATATAACAATTCAAGCAGCTATGCTTTGGCGGTGGCTTTATTGGGCGACGGGATTGCCGGACGCGCAGGTCTACAAAGTGCTTGGCCGCGTCATGAAAAAGCTTTATCGCGCGCGCAAGTGCAGCAATTGCAAAACCGTTTAACGCAAATAGGCTATGATACGAAAGGCAGCGACGGGATTTTAGGCAATAATACGCGCAATGCTTTTGCTTTGTGGCAGGCGGCAAACGGACAAGTACCGGACGGCTTTATTTCGCAAGGTAGCGCGGCATCCTTATTGCAATAAGAATCGAGCTCTTTGCAGCATTCGATGTAAAAAGTCTGCCTTTGTCGGGCATAAGTGCCCGAGCTGCCGTTAATTTAATTCATGTCTCAAAACAGAGCATTATTTGAAAAGACCTAATGTTTCAAGTATGCGTCTTTGTCATGAATTGACTGTGCGTACAAGTAAGCTTAGCCAAGTCCTAGTGCTTTTTCAGTTTTTTGACTGAAAACAAGACTTGCATTGGGGTTTGTGTAAAGGTCTTCGATGAAAAAGATTGCAGATGCTATAGCCGAAGAATTGAAAAAGTATGACGAACTTGACTCGTCTTGCCCTACGCTCTTGTACTACTTTTTAACACTTCTCCGACTATGTAAAGCCTTTCGCCGAATGGATTAATACGCATTCTGCAGCAAATCAAAATTAATCTGCTGCACGCTCTCAATGCCGCGGAAATATTGCTGCGCCTCTTGAATATCCTTGTCCTGCGCAATGCCGATAATCATCGTGGAGAGCATCGGATAATCGCTTAAGATGCTTGCGCCGTATTCCTCAACCGCGGCAAGCAACGCGGCATTACCGCTTTCTTCGTCATAACGGATAATCAAGCTATGCTGATCATAAGCAGGAATGGGGCGGTTCAGCTCGGCAGGAGCGGAAAAATAGCCGTCGAAATATTGGCAGGCGCTAAGGCATAGGGCGCCGCCGAGTAAGAGCATCACACGCATGATTCTTTCCCAAAACTAAAAAACGAATTATACCGCGTCCGCGCTAAGGGCAAAGCCTTGCGCCGATTTTTGCATTGCTTCGACCATATCGGCGAAAAAAAAGCCCAAGCACAGGGCTTGGGCGCTAGGCTATTCAGCCAATTCTGCATGGATTTCCTGTAAGGAGCGGACTTGTTCCTCGCTTTGCTCACGCGCCAGCGCGGTAGCGATAGCCATACCGCCCGCCATTGTGGTGGTGTAATGCACTTTGTGCATCAGGGCTTGACGGCGGATGTCGTAGGAATCGGCAATCGACTGCTTGCCCTCGGTCGTGTTGATGATGAGGTCAATCTCGCCGTTGATGATGTGGTCAACGATATGCGGCCTGCCTTGGGCGACTTTATTCACGCGTTCGCAGGCAATGCCTTGGGCTTGCAGGGCGGCGGCGGTGCCGTCTGTAGCGACTAATTGATAGCCCGCCCCCAAGAGCAGACGCGCGGCTTCGGCGGCTTTGTTCTTATCTTTGTTTTTCACAGAGATAAAGACGCGTCCGCCTTGTTTGGGCATGCGTTCGCCCGCGCCGCGCTGCGCTTTTTGGAAGGCTTCGGCAAAGCTCTCGCCCACGCCCATGACTTCGCCGGTGGATTTCATTTCCGGCCCGAGAATGGGATCGACGTTTTGGAATTTGGCAAAGGGGAAGACGGCTTCTTTGACGGCATATTTTTTCACGGCAATCGGTGCGTGAATGCCTTGTTCCGACAGACTTTGCCCTGCCATGCAGCGAGCGGCGATTTTTGCCAGCGAACGCCCCGTTACTTTCGAGACGAAAGGCACGGTGCGCGAAGCACGCGGATTGACTTCCAAGACGAAAATGTCTTCGCCCTGCACGGCAAATTGCGTATTCATCAGTCCGACGACGTTCAAGGCCAATGCCATTTCTTTGGCTTGACGCGCAATTTCATCGGCGATATGGGCGGGCAGGCGATAGGGCGGCAAAGAGCAGGCGGAATCGCCGGAATGTACGCCGGCTTCTTCGATATGCTCCATGATGCCGCCGACAACTACCTGTTTGCCGTCGCTGATGACATCGATATCGACTTCTATCGCATCGTTTAAGAAGCGGTCGAGCAAAATCGGCGCATCGGGGGAAACATGGATGGCTTCCTGCATATAATGCTCAAGGTCTTGGTCGTTATAGATAATTTCCATAGCACGACCGCCCAAAACATAGGACGGACGCACCACCAAGGGATAGCCGATTTCTTGGGCTTTTTGCAGAGCGGTCGCGGTGTCGCTGGCGGTACGGTTCGGCGGCTGGCGCAGATTCAGGGTTTGCAGCAATTGCTGGAAGCGTTCGCGGTCTTCGGCGCGATCGATAGCATCGGGGGAGGTGCCGATGATGTTTACGCCCTCGGCTTCCAAAGCACGCGCCAATTTCAGCGGCGTTTGTCCGCCGTATTGCACGATGACGCCGTCGGGCTGCTCCACACGCACGATTTCCAGCACGTCTTCTAAAGTCAGCGGCTCGAAATAGAGGCGGTCGGCGGTGTCGAAATCGGTGGAAACGGTTTCGGGGTTGCAGTTCACCATAATGGTTTCGATGCCGTCTTCTTTGAGGGCTAAAGCGGCATGCACGCAGCAATAGTCGAATTCAATTCCTTGTCCGATGCGGTTCGGGCCGCCGCCTAAAATCATGATTTTGCGCTTATCGCTCGGCTCGGCTTCGCAGAATTCTTCATAGCTGGAATAGAGATAGGCGGTGCTGCTGGCAAATTCCGCCGCACAGGAATCCACGCGCTTATACACCGGCAGCACGTTTAAGGCACGGCGCAATTCCCGAATTTCTTTTTCGCTTTTGCCTGTGCATTGCGCCAAAGTCGCATCGGAAAATCCCGCACGTTTATAGGCATATAGATTGCCGGCATCTTGCAAATCGACGGCGCCGCCGCGCAATGCCATTTCCATATCCATCATTTCCGCCATTTGCGCCAAGAACCAAGGATCTATCGCCGTGCTTTGATAGAGCTGCTCCACGCTCCAGCCTTGGCGCAACGCCTCCGCCACATGGAAAATCCGCTCGGGAGTCGGCGTAGAGACCAAACCTTGCAAGTCTTCCCCCGCCGTATCCATACGGCTGAAGCCCAAATGCCCTTCTTCCATAGAACGAATCGCTTTATGCAGCGATTCTTTAAAGGTGCGCCCAATCGCCATCACTTCGCCCACCGCTCGCATCTGCGTATTTAAGCGGCGGTTGGTCTGTTTGAATTTCACAAAATCAAAACGCGGAATTTTAACTACCACGTAGTCAATCGCCGGTTCAAATGAAGCAGGCGTAACGCCGCCGGTGATTTCGTTTTTCAGCTCGTCGAGGGTGTAGCCCACCGCCAAACGCGCCGCCACCGAAGCAATCGGGAAGCCGGTGGCTTTTGATGCCAAGGCGGAAGAACGGCTGACGCGCGGATTCATCTCAATCACAATCATGCGACCGTCTTTGGGATTGACCGCAAATTGCACATTAGAACCGCCGGTTTCCACGCCGATTTTGCGCAAAATGGCTATCGAAGCATCGCGCAGGACTTGGTATTCCTTATCGGTCAAAGTTTGGGCGGGGGCGACGGTAATCGAATCGCCGGTATGCACGCCCATCGGATCGAAATTCTCAATCGAGCAGACGATAATCGCATTGTCGTTTTTATCGCGCACCACTTCCATTTCAAACTCTTTCCAGCCCAGCAAAGATTCTTCGAGCAAGACTTCATTGGTCGGCGAAAGCTCCAAGCCGTAAGCGGTAATCTCTTCAAATTCATCTTTATTGTAAGCAATGCCGCCGCCCGAGCCGCCTAATGTAAAAGAGGGACGGATAATCACGGGAAAGCCCAATTGCGCCTGCGCCGCACGCGCTTCTTCCATCGTATGCACGGCAAAAGATTTGGCGCTTCCCAAGCCGATTTCATCCATCGCCTGCTTGAACAAATCGCGGTCTTCGGCGGTTTCAATCGCCTTCACCGAAGCCCCGATCAATTCCACGCCGTATTTCGCCAATACGCCATGCTTTGCCAAATCCAAGGCGCAATTAAGCGCGGTTTGCCCGCCCATGGTCGGCAAAATGGCATCAGGACGTTCTTTTTCAATGATTTTTTCAATCGTCTGCCATTGAATCGGTTCGATATAAGTCGCATCCGCCATTTCAGGATCGGTCATAATCGTGGCAGGATTGGAATTGACCAAAATAATGCGAAAACCTTCGCGCTTAAGCGCCTTGCAAGCCTGCGCGCCGGAATAATCGAATTCGCAGGCCTGGCCAATCACGATTGGTCCGGCACCGATGATAAGGATGGATTGAATATCGCTTCTTTTAGGCATAATGTAGCTCTCTCTATTAACAATTTTAATTTCACGGATTCAGTTGGCGTAATTTTTCTAGCCAAGAATGAAAATGTTTGCATTTATTTTCTATTTGATTTAACCCAATTGCTTTTGCCAATAATGGGGCATGGCGTGTTTTATAATACTTTGGTTTTAAAATACTGTTCAAGCGTTTGGACGGGACTGTTTGCGGACTATTATTGATATGCTCAGGCGAGTCGAATTGATCAAGCACTGCTTGTAATGATGAAATATTATTCTCCCAGCTTCTTTCAACATTTTGAAATTTACCAACGTCAGAAAAGAATAGCGCTTCTAACTCATGAGGCTGGATATGCGCAATAAATTTCTCTGGCTGGCAATTTAATTTAGCCACTACTTCCCTATGCAGAGCGGTTTCTAAAACTGCTATCTTTTCATAAATATCATTTTTCTGCATCGCTTTATCATAATCAGGAAAATCTGTTTTTAATTGATAAAAATCCAAAAAAGTCGTTACTATGCAATCTTGTTGATTTGTAAAGCTACGAATATTAAATAACAATCTCTCAAAACTAACCGCCCCGCCTTTTTGAGTTTTAGATGTCGGCACAAGAATTGGTGTCAAATATATTTGTATATTGGCAAGCGCCGGCGCGATCACTTCCTTAATTACGCCCTCCTCACTTTGTCCTTCAACCAAAGCATAAATCCGTATCACTATGGTCTTCCTCCCAAAAGGTTGGTTTCCCATAATTCCCCCAAAGCATAATCTTCCAGCCAAGCGGCTAATGTTTCATTATTCAATCGTTCAAAACTAGAAACACCCTCTTTTTGATTAACCACAACTACATCATTGGGTTCAAAATAATTAACTAAGCTCACTGACTGCGTAGAAATAATAATTTGTTTTTCTTCAGCAATCTGCTTAATCACATCAGCTAGAATTGCAATTGCATAAGGGTGCAAACCAAGCTCAGGCTCATCAATCAAGAGCGTGTCGGGTAATAAATCAATCGGCTGCAATAATAAAGTCATTAAACAAATAAAGCGCAAACTTCCATCTGATAATAAATGGGCTTTCAAAGGCGTATCTTGCTGTCCTTTTTGAAACCATTCCAGTTCCACTAATTCTACATTTTTACGAATTACAAAATTATCAAAAAATGGTAAAACCAAACGAATAGTAGAAACAATTCTTTGATACTCAGTAGGATATTTATCATATAGCATATATAAATATGCCGATAAATTTTCCCCGTCTGTTTTTAATATTAAATTATCATTGATAGCAGATTGTCCTTTAACTCTTGCAGTATCACTGGTATCATGAAAATGATAGATTTTCCAACGAGAAATATTATGTTTTATATAGTTTCTAAAACCGTTTAATTCTTCTAGATTATCTCTAGGATTTGGCAATATCAAAGTTTCATCTTCCCATAACAAACGATTATCATTGCTTGGCAATAATCTATGCTCCAAACTATTGCCATCAAATTCAAACTTTAGGACTATTTCATCTGTTATTTTTCTGCCAAAATGTAAAAAACTATCCACCCCTCCCTGTTTCTGCACATAAAGCTGAAAATCTTGACGGCGAATATTATTTAATAGGTGAAAAATACTAATAAAATTACTTTTTCCAGCACCATTTATGCCAATTAAAACATTTAGATTATTTAATTTGAAATTTTCTAAAGATTTAATAGATTTAAAACCTTTTACAGTTAATGCATGTAATCTCGTCATTTATTTATATTCCATTTCTTAACATTACAAGACGATGCAAACCATATATAGCTGCTGCAATATTCTACAATTATTTTTATAAGCAGTATTTTTTCCACAAATAAAGAATAATTAAGTGCTGTTTTCGCTAAATTGTGGTTATTTATGCGGCTAATTTGGAATTTGTCTTGCATTACATTTCCGCCGTCCATAATTTAATCGCAAATCCGATAAATAACACGCCGACTGCAGCCATGCCCAGTGCGGCAAGTTTGCGCCTTGTGCGAAAGGCTTGTACCAAGCGGTCGCCGGTAAAGGCTAATACGTTGAGATAGGCAAAGCTAATCAGCTGCAACAGTATCGCCAGTACCAAAAAGCTCAATGCCGGATGCGGATAAGTCGGATCAACAAATTGCACGAAAAATGAGAGGAAAAATAAAATCGCTTTGGGATTGGTCAGGCTCAAGGCAAGGGCGCGTTTGAAGACGTGTTTGGGTGGCGTGCGCTCGCCCGCCTCCCTCTGTTCCCGCAAGCGGTTTTTCCACGTCTGTGCCGCACCTTTGAGCAATTGCCAGCCGATATAGGCGAGATATAGACCGCCTAAGAGTTGCACGCCGTGAAAAAGCACAGGGTAGAGTTTCAGCAATGTACCTGCGCCTAAGACGGTCGCCAACATGAGCAGGCTGTCGCCCAATAAAATGCCGAAAATGCTGCGGTAGGCGGTTTTCACACCGTATTGTCCCGCCACGCTCAGGCAATACATGGAATTTGGCCCCGGAACCAAGATAATCGCGGTCGTGCCAATCAGATAGGCGGCGAGGTCGGTAATCCCAAACATGATGCACTAGATGTTTTTGAACATATCAATGCTGGCGCGCATATTGGCGCATGGCATTGGTAAAGCGCGAGAAGAGGATTTCCGCATCGCGCGGACCGGGGCCGGCTTCGGGGTGTCCTTGGAAGGCAAATACGGGTTTGTCCGTCCAAGCCAGCCCCTGCAATGTGCCATCGAATAAAGAGCGGTGCGTGGCAATCACATTGGCGGGCAGGCTGTTTTCGTCAACAGCAAAGCCGTGGTTTTGTGAGGTAATCATGACGCGTCCTGTCTGTGTATCCGCTACAGGATGATTGGCGCCGTGGTGTCCGTGCTTCATTTTGAGGGTTGTGGCACCGCCCGCCAAGCCCAGCAATTGATGTCCCAAACAAATGCCGAAAATCGGTATATTTTTCTCTAAAAAGACTTGAATGGCGGCGATTTGCGCTTTCAGCGGTTCGGGGTCGCCCGGCCCGTTGGATAGAAAAATGCCATGCGGATTCAGCGCCAGCGCTTCTTGTGCGGAGCAATCGGCAGGCATAAGCGTAATGCGGCAGCCGGTATGTGCCAATAGGCGCAGAATATTGCGTTTAATGCCGAAATCGTAGGCGACGACATGCAAATCGCCCGATTGTTCGGGATAGCTGTCGCTTGCCACCTCCCAAATACTTTCTTGGCTGTAGGGGCTGATGTCCTGTACGGAAACCTGCGTGGCAAGTGCCTGTCCTGTCATGCTCGGATGATTGCGGGCGGCGGCAACTGCGGCGGCTTCATCGATGTTATCGCCGCACATCAGGCAGGCATTTTGCGCACCTTGCGTGCGCAGACGGCGCGTCAGCTCGCGCGTATCGATATCCGAAATGGCGACAATGCCTTGTTCTTTCAAATAATCCGACAACGAGCTTTCGGCACGCCAAGAGCTGTAAAAACTCG
Organism: Suttonella indologenes; assembly: GCF_900460215.1. Classification (NCBI taxonomy): domain Bacteria; kingdom Pseudomonadati; phylum Pseudomonadota; class Gammaproteobacteria; order Cardiobacteriales; family Cardiobacteriaceae; genus Suttonella; species Suttonella indologenes. The sequence goes on along the minus strand of NZ_UHIA01000003.1, from coordinate 439,636 downwards.
GCGCATCGCGCACCACCAATCCCGCCGCTTGGATTTTGCCCGATTCCACATCTAAGCCGTTCACGCCCGTATTACCGATATGCGGATAGGTTAAGGTCACGATTTGCCCTAAATAAGAAGGATCGGTTAGGATTTCTTGATAACCCGTCATAGAGGTATTAAACACCAACTCGCCGCATTGCTGCCCTTCGGCACCAATCGCCCGCCCATGAAAAATGCTGCCGTCAGCCAGCGCAAGGATTGCTTTCTGCATGATATCTCCGCCGAATTTTTGATAAACCTGCTTATTTTAGCGGAAGCCTTTCGGCTTTGCCGAAAATTATTAGTTTATTTCCGATTTCTTATGTTTACCCGGCAAGGAAGCGTCGGCTGCAGAAGACAAAAAATAGTTTTATGTGAACTTATCGTTAATGCTTATAAAAAATTAGAGATATAAAAGTTTTCTTTTGTTGTTTTTCTGTGAAAAAAATAAATTTTGAATGGGTGTTTCTTGTTATAAACAATAGTGCTAAAATTCTGATAAGGTAATACATGAGAAAGATGGAGGCATCTAATGAGCGTTTTGACACAGAAATCCTTTTCCCTCACACAATATGGCATTACACAAACAGCATTTCGTAATTTGCCGCCGGCTGCTTTATACCAACAAGCGCTGCAGCATGATTCGAAAGCCGCGATAACTTCTAATGGCGCTTTAGTCGCTTATTCAGGCGAAAAAACAGGTCGTTCGCCTAAGGATAAACGAATTGTAGAACATACTGATTCTTCACAGAATATTTGGTGGGGAGATATCAACATCAAATTAAGCGATGCTTCTTTTATGGCAAACCGCGATATCGCAACCAAATTTTTAAGCAATGCCGAAACGCTCTACATATTAGACGGTTTTGCCGGTTGGGATGCGCGTTATCGCCGTAAAATCCGCGTTATAACCACGCGTCCTTACCACGCACTCTTCATGCACAATATGCTTATCCGCCCGACTGAAGCGGAATTAGCCGAATTCGGCGAGCCGGATTACGTTATCTTTAATGCCGGACAATGTCCTGCAGATGAAAGCGTCGAAGGTGTCAGCAGCAAAACTAGCGTTGCGCTTTCTTTCGAACGCAAAGAAATGGTAATTCTAGGTACGGAATACGCCGGTGAAATGAAAAAAGGCGTATTCACCATTATGAATTATCTCATGCCTTTAGAGGGAGAATTCCCTATGCATTGCTCCGCAACTGTTGAGCGTAGCGGCGAAACCTCCACCATACTTTTCGGCTTATCCGGTACAGGTAAAACCACCTTATCCGCCGACCCGAACCGCGATTTGATCGGCGATGACGAGCATGTTTGGACAACTGACGGCGTATTTAATATTGAAGGCGGATGCTATGCCAAAGCCATTGACTTATCGGCAGAAAAAGAGCCTGATATTTACGGCGCGATTAAATTCGGCGCAGTATTAGAAAATGTAGTGCTTGATGAAAATCATCATGTGGATTTTAGCGATACCAGTATCACGCAAAATACTCGCGTCAGTTATCCGATTGAATTTATAAGTAATGCACGCATTCCTTGTGTTGCAGGACAGCCTAAAAACGTTATATTCCTGACTTGCGACGCCTTTGGTGTTCTGCCTCCTGTGGCAAAACTCAATCCGGCACAAGCGATGTATCACTTCATTTCAGGCTATACCGCCAAAGTTGCCGGAACAGAAATGGGAGTAACTGAGCCGCAAGCAACCTTCTCCGCCTGTTTCGGTGCGCCCTTTATGGTTTGGCATCCTGCAAAATATGCGGAACTGTTAGCGGAAAAAATTCGGGAGCATCAAGTGGATGTTTGGTTGGTGAATACCGGCTGGGCCGGCGGCGCTTACGGTAGCGGTGAAAGAATCAAATTAAAATATTCTCGCGCCATTGTCGATGCCATCAATACAGGCAAGCTCAAAGATGCTCCAAGTATTACTGATCCGCGTTTTGGTTTTGAAATTATTACCCAATGTCCTGATGTACCTTCCGATATTTTGCAGCCGCAAAATGCTTGGTCAAATCAGGAAGATTATGTCAAACAAGCAAACGATCTCGTCGAACGATTTGAGAATAATTTCAATAAAAACTATATCAATCAAGCGAATGACGAATTGAAATCGGCAATGCCGAAAAAAATCGTCTAAGGCGAACAGGATGAAGATAGTCTGCAAAAGCGAATTTTGCAGACTATCTCACTGCTAACAATAGAAAAATTACAGAAACATAAGCAAAAGTTATCACGACTGAGATTGAACATTGCTATAATGCGTCTCCCTTATTTGTGAATTAGGACATTAAAGCCATGTTAATACTGACGCGAAGGATTGGTGAAACCATCATCATTGATGATGAGATCCAAGTGACAGTACTAGCGGTTAAAGGCAATCAAGTTCGTTTAGGAATTGAAGCACCAAATCATATTGCTGTTCATCGAGAGGAAATCTATCAGCGGCTTTTACAAGAAAATACTGAAGAGATCGCAAAAGATTAAGATAATATGAAGCCGCAAGTACAAAAAGAAAGTTGCCACTTTACGGCAGCTTTTTTTTTGTATATAATTAGCCACCTCATTACGGAGAGGTGGCCGAGTGGCTGAAGGCGCTCCCCTGCTAAGGGAGTATAGGGCTTATACCCCTATCGAGAGTTCGAATCTCTTCCTCTCCGCCACTAACGATAAAAAGCAGCTTACTAAGCTGCCTTTTTTATTGCTGTTTTTTAAAGATTGGAAGCGAAAAATGCTTTAATCACATAGAATTACAATCATTTAATTGGTTTCTATTCGTTTCTCAAGGTTTCTTAAAGTTTCTCAAAGTAACATTTCAAAAAAGGCAAAAAGGGGAAACAAAGGGGAAACAAATTTTTTGCGATATGCTCTCTTCTGTCTCAGAAAACTGAATAAACATGAAGCTAAGAGAGATCGTTGTCAAACAAGCAAAGCTTCCTCAAAAAGCCAGGAAAATCTTCGATGGTGGTGGTTTATTCCTATACCTGACTCCTAGCGGAAAATATTGGTATTACCGCTATCGCTTTGCTGGCCAAGATAAAGTCATGCCACTGGGCAAGTATCCACAGATGAGTTTAAAAGAAGCTCGCATCGCGCATATGGACGCCAAAATGAAGCTGAGCCAAGGAATTGAGCCAGCTTATGAAAAACGTCGCGCAAAACAAGAAAAAGAACGTTATTACAGCAATTCTTTTGAAGAAATTGCAAGAGAATGGTATCGGCACGTCGCGCCTGAATGGAAAAATCCCAAACACGTGCAGCAAGTCATCAATACCCTAGATAGTGTAGTCACAATACCCTTAACTACATCGCCATAATCCGAATCTCCACCGCTGCCACGAATGAAGCTGCCCGCTTCGCATAACGCGTTGCAATACCCCGCCAGCGCTTAAAATCTAAAAAACGGTTTTCTACCAAATGGCGGTAACGATACAGATAGCGGTCAAACGGTAACGCTTGCTTACGGTTTATCTTGGATGGAATAAGCGCTTCCATTCCCAAAGAAGCAGCTAAATTCCTGATGGCATCGGTATCATAGGCCTTATCCGCGATACCGTCCCAAAAAGTGTGTCTTTTTGCAAGAAAGTCAGCATAGGCAGTTTAGCTAAAAAGTAATGAATCTGCAAAACGGCTCAATGGGTAACGGTAAGTTGTTTCACCCATATCAATAGCAGTTTTACTCATCAGCGTTAATACAGAATCTACATTGGGCATGCTGTTGCGTATCTTTAAAGTGCGTTTAAAGGATTTGTTCAACCGCTCAATTTGATTGGTGGTGTAAATCATATTTTGTATCTCGTTTTCATAATGCAGATAGGTTAAATAGTAGCTTAGCTTGTCCTTATCAGCCAATATGGCAAGAGCTTGCGGGTAGTATTTCTTCCATTTCTGATAACAGGCTTTAGCACGTTCAGTAGATGCCGATAAACTGTCATGTTTGCCCACACAGAAGACGTCTTTTAAATCTTGTGCCAGCTCCGCTCTATGGCTGGTTTTGCTTTGACTGAGTAGGCGTCTTTTCAGGTGCAGTACGCACTTTTGTATGCGCCAGGCAAAGTGTTTTTCAATCCTCTGATCCAGCCCTTTCAAGTCATCGATGATAGCTAACTCAATGCGCTGTATCCCTCTTTCTTTCAGGTCTTGGCAGATGCTGTCCCAAGTGCCGGCAGATTCTGTGGGGGCGTTGTAGATACCGAGCACCTCGCGGGTTTTGTCCAGCTTCACGCCGAGCACAACATAGTACGCTTCGCTAGAGACGGTCTCACGTTTGGTTTTGACGTAGGTGGCATCCAAATAGATGATGGGATAATGAGGCTCTAGCGGTCGTTCTCGAAAGGCTTTCATGTCCTCATACAGGCTTTCGGTGATGCGTGATACCGCGCTTTTGGAAAGCTTTTTGCCATAGATGTTTTCAGTAATGCCTTCGATCTGACGGGTAGTTAAGCCGTTGGCATATAACTCAAAACACAGCTCATTCAGCATATCCTGCTGCTCACGCATGACTTCTAGCAGAAGAGGCTTAAATTGTCCTAAACGATCTCTAGGAATCGCTAACTCAATCTGCTCACCAATACCCAGTCCGCGTAGACTTCGGTAGCCATTAGCTTTATTACCATGGCAATGATTTGAGACTAAAAAGTCCTTGCGCTCGGCTTTCATCAAGCTGTTCAACATAATAGATAGTAGCGTATTGATGCCATTGGGCTTGTTGGTAAAATCATGACAAATTTCTTGTAGCTGCTTTGGGCTTAGTTGTAAACTGTTCATAGGGTCTCTCTCTTTTTTGGATTGCGTTTGCTAAAACATTCTTACAAAAATTTGAGAGACCTTTTCTTTTGCCTCTCATCAGACACACTTTATGGGGCGGTATCCATAAGAATTAAGCAATGCCAGAAATCTGGACGTTTTCAGCATAAATAGATTTTTGGGTTGAATGGCTATATCAGCAGTTTTACGCCTTGGGCGCTGAGTTGCTCTTGCAAGGCGGTTTCGGGTTCGCTGTCGCTAATCGCGAGATTGATGCCTTGTGCTTGAATCAATGTTGCCAAATCCGCATCGGCAGACGCGGCAACGCTGCTGATTTGCAGACCCTGCGTGAAATAGGCGAGTTCCGGGCTGAGTAGCAGGGCGACAGGTTCTTGCTCCAAATTGCTTAAAAATTGCTCCATGTCGTTTCTAAGGCTAATCAGGCTTTTTTGCGCTTGTTCAAGCGCGGCTTCCAATTTGAGATTGGGCTCAAAGGAGCTGATTTCGCGCGCTAAGTTGCTATACATCAGGCTCAAGTTGTAAGGGTCGAACCACACGGGGTGCTGCAAAAATTCCTGCTCGATTTTGCTCACGCCGGCGCGTTCGCCGTCAATCGGGGTCGCAAGGTCTATGGGAATGATGCGGATGTTGTGGCGGCGGCTGAAGGGATAGAGGTAATCTTGGGCGAAGATGCTGCGCACGGTCAGTACGATTTCGGATGCTTGACTGAGTTCGGTAAGGGCTTCTTTGCCGCGGCCTTGCAGATAATTGAGTTGGCGCGTAGCGGGCAGGTTGTTTGGCACAGCAGAATGCAGCTTCACGCTTTGCGCGGCAATCGGTTCAGCTAAAAGATGGCTGGCGATGCCGGTGGCAATCGGGTGCGCGCTTAAAATGTCTAGGGCAAAACCAGAGGCACTAAGTCCGCTTAAGGCTATGGAAAGGAATAATTTTTTCATTTGATTCTCGCAAGTTGTTTAACAATCACTAAGAGCATAAAGCAGCTGCCGGCAATCAGGATAATCGCGCCGCCCGAAGGGGCGGGAATGTCGTAGGCAATCGCTACCGATAAAAAGAAAAATTGCCGCATCGAGCCGGCAATCAAACGTGCGGCAGCGGCAGGGATAACTAGCAAGGCGCCGACTAATATCGCGCCGATGATTTTCAGCGCGGAGATGGTTGCCAAAGTAATTAGGACGATGAAGAGATAGTCCAAAAGTATGACTTTGACTTTACGCACTTTCGCCAATTGTGGATTAAAGCTGATGAGCATCAATTGGTTGTATAGTCGAAGAATTTAAAAAGTGACACAAGAAGGCAAATTGCAGGCGATACAGTGAGTACGGAAAAGTGAACCGAAGTTGTAACTCTTTTTAAATTCTTTGACTATAATTAAAGCTTAAGAGCAGTACGGTGATTAAGGCGGTGCCCATGAGTATGTATAACCAACAAACCTTGAAAAAATACCAACCATCCCCATATCTCCATCACCATTCACTAATCACTACTTCAAATGGCTTATTCACTAGAAATCAGACAAAAAGCCTTGGCTTATTATGACAAATGCAAGAACATTGACCTTGTTATAGAAGCTTTTGGTGTATCAAGACACACCGTGTTTCGTTGGAGACGACAACTTAAAGAAACAGGCAATCTGTCTTGTAAAAAACCCACCAACAGACCCAGAAAGTTTGACAGAAAAGAGCTTCTTGCTTACGTAGAAGCAAATCCTGACAAATACCTACGTGAAATTGGTGAAGTATTTGGGTGTAGTGATATGGCAATCCATAACGCACTCAAAGCAATGAACATTACTCTTAAAAAAAGACCACAACTTACTTCGAGCAAGACCCAAACAAAGTCAAAGACTTCCAAGATAAATTAACACAACTACAAGCCACGTCCAAACAAGGTTACGAGCTTGTCTATATAGATGAGACAGGCATTGACACTTACCTGCACCGTGACTCATGCAAGAAGCCTAAAAGGTCAAAGAGCCTATGATAAAGTCAGTGGCAGACGCTATCAACGAGTCTCCTTAGTGGCAGGACAAATAGGCAACAAAGCCAAAAACTTGATTGCTCCACTCATCTACAACAATACAATGACAAGTGCTTTGTTTGAAACGTGGTTTGAACAAATGCTACTGCCTTGTCTTAACAATCACACCAAACAAACAGGCAAGCCTTGTATCATCATCTTAGATAGTGTAGTCACAATACCCTTAACCACATCGCCATAATCCGAATCTCCACCGCTGCCACGAATGAAGCTGCCCGCTTCGCATAACGCGTTGCAATACCCCGCCAAGGCTTAAAATCTAAAAAACGGTTTTCTACCAAATGGCGGTAACGATACAGATAGCGGTCAAACGGTAACGCTTGCTTACGGTTTGTCTTGGATGGAATAAGCGCTTCCATTCCCAAAGAAGCAGCTAAATTCCTGATGGCATCGGTATCATAGGCCTTATCCGCCAACAGCTTTTCTGCTTGTATGCCCGCAATAAGGTCTTCGGCAAAGCGGCAGTCTGCCGCACTGCCTTCGCTCAGCACAAACCTTAGTGGCATACCGAGTGCACCCACAGCCAAATGCAGCTTGGTATTTAGCCCCCTTTTGTACGGCTCATCGCTTCATTGCCGCCTTTTGCACCTGCCGCATGGGGATGAACTTTGATATGGGTAGCTTCGATCATCAGCCATTCCATGTCTTTTTCTCCCGAGAGAGTCAGCATGAGCTTTGTCCAAACCCCTTTGTTGCGCCAACGGATAAAGCGGCGGTGGGTATTACTCCATCCGCCGTAGTCTGGCGGCAGATCCCGCCAAGGTGCGCCTGTACGCAGTATCCAAAAGACGGCATTGATGAATTGTCGGTTATCGCGGGCTTGACCGCCCCTGCTGCCTTTGCGTCCGGGCAGGTGGTTTTCAATAAGGCTCCATTGATGGTCGCTTAGGTCGTGGCGGCGGTGGGCTGCTTGGTTCATAGCATTATTGGGCATTGTGGGTAGGATTGAATTATCTCATGTTTTGGATTGTGACTACACTATCTAGACAATGCAAGATTTCACAGAATGAAACACTTGCAAGAGCTTATCAATAACACACCATATGAACACATCATCTTACCATTACCACCTTACTCACCTGAGCTAAACCCAATAGAGCAAACTTGGGCAACGATTAAAAGATGGCTTAGAAGTCATTTGTCAGAGTTTGATACAATCGAAGAAGGTTTGAAGTGTTATTTCGGGGTTTGGTGAGTATATTATTCACGGTTCACGCACCACCAACGTACCTGCTTCTTATACGCAATATTTAAGCAAATTCTTCCGCCGCCATTTTGATCTACAGGGCACACCAATTCGTATTTCCTACCGGGATAAACACAATCCTTATGGCAATCGCAGCTGATAGTATGGCTAGCACTTTTCACGCTGAAAAATAATTCAGTCGCGCTGATAAAACTTTCATTTTATCAGTGAGATCACCGCAGTTGCTTGCTTGGATTGCAGTAGTTTTTATTCGTTTGCGAGATAGGCGGCAAAGCTATCTGTCATGCGGCGTTTATAGCCGCCATTTGCTTGGCGGATGAGCAGCATCACTGCCAGTTGCTGCTCTTGTGCGATTTGCCATGCTTTTTCTTCACCTTGTACAAAGAGCCCGGTGGCGATGCCATCAGCACGCATGGTAGTTTGGGCTAAAACGGAGAGTGAGGCAAGACGTTGACGCTGGGCTTGTCCTGTCTGTGGATGGATGGTGTGGGTGTAGGTATCTGATTGTTCTTGGTAGAATTTTTTATAGTCGCCAGAGGTGGCAAGGGCGATATTGCTGAGTTCGAGGACAAGATTGGCTTGGTGGCTGCTGGGGTCTTCTATGGCGATGCGCCAATTTTTACCAATCACGTTTTTGCCTTTGATGTGCAGTTCTCCGCCAATTTCTACCATATAGTTTTCAATGCCTTGGCTGTTGAGATAGGCGGCGATTTTGTCCACGCCAAAGCCTTTGGCAATGGATGAAAGCGTGAGTTGCAGGGCGGCATCAGTTTTGCGCAGTGTGTGGGTTTTGCCGCCTGTGTAGATGAGTTTGTACATGCCGCAGGTCTGCAGAGCGGCAGCGATGGCTTTTGCCTCGGGCGCGTGTTGATGTTTATTAGATCCAAATCCCCATAGATTGACGAGTGCGCCAATGCTGACGTCCAATCCGCCTGCCGTGACTTGATGCAAGACGATGGCTTCTTGCAGCACTTGGGCAAATTCGGCGGAGATTGCCATGTCGCAGTGCGCAGGGGCGCGGTTGAAATGGCTGATTTCCGAATCGGGGCGGAAGACGCTCATTTGCCGATTGACTTCTTCGAGCAGAAATTCAATGCCTTGTTTGAGTTTTTCAGGCGGCATGAGCTTGTGCTCGGCTTGCCAAACGTATTTGACGCTATAGCTGCAGCCCATGGTGAGGCCTTCGATTGTGACTTCATAATCTTGTTTGTCCATAGAGTTTTCCTTCGGAAATATAGCCACTATTATTCACATTCATTAAGACCGCTTGCACATTTTTACCGCGCATATCACTTTGAGTGGTATCGGCGGTGGGCACAGAGCTGCTATTGTCTTTATCCAAATCTCAATCATCATCTTTATTGCTTGAAGCAATACTTGCTGAGCCTGCCGAACCCGAACCTCCACTCACGCCGTTCACTGCACTGGCTTTGCCGAATTCTGCCGCCGAGACCACCGAAATGCCATTGCCCGTATCATAAGCGCCAATGCGACTATTGGTGCGCGCCAAACTGGCTCTTAATTCTGCTTCAGCTTTGATGTTGCCGGAGTTTTTCACTTGATCGATGGTTGATGATCACATCATTAGGATTGGTCTGCGCTGTCCAGCCATAAGCATCAATACCATTGGCAAGACCTTCGTTGATAATGCTGCTCCACCATTCATCTTTGCCTTCTGTACCGGTGGCTTGGGCGGCGGCTTTGCTATCTTCCAGCTTCTGCCAGCTAAACTCGTGCGTCCCCAAATTATAGCCGGCATTATCGGCTTTGGTCTGTGCCGTGTGACCATCATCATCTTTAGCATTGCTATACCAGACCATGCGCACTGGATTGCCTGAGCGATTCATCACACCAAGGGTATGTTGGCTGATTTTGCCGCCGCTCAAGCTGTCGAATAGATGAGCGCTTTCACCGGCTTTGACGGTGGCGGTGTCGGAATCGTGTTCAGGACCATTAATCACCGTCCATGCCGCCGAGCTGCTTAGTACTGCCAAGACAGATAAAGCTAAGCCTTTGATGATAAAGCGGGGTGATGCAGCAGTATTGCTATTGCTGCCGGCTTTGCTGCGCCCTTTGGCAAGTTCGGAGGCTACTGTCCATGTGCCTAAAGTGCGATTAAAGACAATCTTATAAATTTTGTTCATAAAAAATCCATATAAAGACCAAAAGAAAGCGCGCAGCAGTCGCCGCCTATGTCTTAACATAGGCTAAACAATTGTAAAAATAGATAAAAATCTCAATGACTTTTTTCGATTTTTCTTTGTCTTGCCTTGCTTCGCACTATTGATGCACTTGAGAATCAAGAAAATCAATAACAAATTATCTTAGTCAAAAATGAGAATGATGACAATAAATATATGTCTTATGAATTGAGTTTATTATTGATTTCAGATTGGGAGAAGATTTTGTAGCAGAAGACGTGTTTTAAATTGTAATCAATACAACATATTGCAATTTTTCTGATTGCTATTGCTTGTAAAGGCAAGAAGTGTGAAGTCATTAGTCTTAATGAGAATAAGATAGAAAATCAATTGATAATTACTATGACTAAGGATAAAATTTTTACGGTGAGGGTTTATTAATGCTTTAGACAGTTATACAGCATCCTATGCGAAGCGATGTTTAAGTAAAAATAAAAGCGAGACAGTCCGCGCAAAAGTTTTCATGAAGGATTGTTGAAAATTTCAATATATTTATTTGATACAAGGAACTGCGTATGCAATTAGACAAAAAATTTATGCTCAACAGCTTGAGCCTCAGTATTTTATCTGCCTTGGCAATGCCACAAGCTTGGGCATATCAACAAGGTGAGGGTGAGATTGCCAGCGTGGCGGCGGGGGAAAAAGTCTCCGCCGCCGCAGACTTAAGCGCAAGCCAAGCAACGGCGGTGGTGACTGGTGAGATCAATCGCTCCGGCAATCCCGTGCGCGTGATTTGGTATGGCAATGCGAATGAAAAAGATGGCAAAATTGCGCAAAAAGGCGCGGATAATCAGGGGCTAATTATCAGCAGCTTGACAGCGAAAGGTGCTGATACGGCGGCTGGTTTATGGGGCAATGTGATTATTGAAGGGCAGGGCAATGGCATCGATGTCTTGGGCTGGTCAGCGCATAATAATCGCGACAGTGTCGCTTATGATTTGAGCCAAATCAGCAATCAGCGCCTGATTGATAGCCAAGTGGACTTAAGTGGCGGCAAAGCGGAGACCTTTGGCGCGGTGAAAAGTTTTGCTACAGGAAATGGTATTTCCATTGTGGCGGCGGTGGATTACGGTCCGGGAGATCCCAATGCACAAACCATTGATGGCATGAGCGGCAGCACGCCTTCAGTGATTGCCGCCGCCGATACGGCACCCACAGGTGCAATTTATCGTGAGCAACGTGCCGCAAAAACTGATGAAAGCAGCACTTATGATTTCTTAGCCAAACCCAAAAATGCACAGGTGCAGGTGGCGGCACTCAATAATACTGGCAGCATTCAGGCATCGCTGCATTCCAGCGCAAATGCAGTGACAAATCAAAATGATGATTTCCGTGCTTATGCGGTCAAAACCGTTGCTTCGGGCAATGCTGCCGCTTTGACGACTTATGTGTTTACGCCCCGTTCGGGCACTTGGGGATTTGGCGAATATGCCGAGAGCTCGGTTAATCATCACAATACTGCTCAGCTTGAGCGGCTTGATAATAGCGGCATGATGAGCGCTCAAGCCAGCTTAAGTGGCTCTCAAACACCTGCTTTTACGCATGATATTTATACGTATACCAAGGCGGCGGGTAATGGCGTCTCAGTGGCGGCACTATCGAATAATGATATGCTCAATGCCTATTATGTCAGAGCCAAAGGTGGCGCAGAGCATCGCGCAGAAGCGCGGATTGACGCGGTGGACAATCAGGGACGTATTAGAGGACAGCTCCAGCAAATAGCGAATAATAATTCCACCGTAGAAAATGGTGCGGCTTCCATTGCGGAGGCTTTTGCCTCGGGCAATGGCTTGAGCGCTTATGCTGAAAGCACTTCTGTGCGCAATCAACATACGCATGCGGCGATTGGCAAAGTCAATAATCTTGGTGAAATCGCAGGAGCGGCGCATGTGGTGGTGGAACCGGACAAGGCCACGGGTGATTTGAGCATAGAGACTCGCGGTGTGGGAAATGGGATTAGCGCCTATAGTGTTAAATATCTATCCAAAGGCAGTGCAGAAATCGGCGCGATTGATAATCAGGGCATTATCAAGGGTAGCATCAGCGCCAAACCAGGTACTTCAGCCCTAGCTGCCAATCACGATATTCCTGAAGAAGAAGTGAAATTATTTGTTGCCGATGCAAACACTAAAAATAAATATGCCAATCATGTGCCGAAAAATCCACCGAATTCCAGCGCTTTTTCCGGCACTAAAACCGCTTACCGCGCAGATGCAGAAATTTTTGCCAGTGGTAATGGCATTGTCGGTTTTATTGGCGAGAGCGCAAATTCAGATGTGAGGCAGGGGACTACACTGGGCACAATTGATAATCGCGGTGTAATTAGCGGCTATGCTAATTTGGCGCATGGATTTAAATCCAGCGGCGGCGTATCTTCAAGCGGCTATCAAGAAGTGGAATTTCTCCTCACTGGCACGGGCATCGCCGCAGATCGCAATATTACTGAAAACATCACTAATATGGGTTTGATCTCAGGCAATCATGCAGCGATTATCACTAAAGGCGACGCAGGTTTTGGGAAAAATAATTACAGTAAAAGCAGTTATCTAGCAGAGCTGCAAAATTATGGCTTAATGGCAGGCACGATGATCGCCGGGCATTATCATAAAGATAAAGATGGTAGAAATATGATCACTGTTGCCAACAATGCCATGCGCCAGCCTTGGCAATATTATGAATCGAGCAAAGAAGTGCTGGAGAATTTCGGCACACTGATTTATTTAAAACAAGGCTTATCGGTTGAAACCGTTCAAGAAACCGATGCGCGCGGACGCTTAAAATGGGTGGATAAAACCATTCGCCATGATGATGCACAAACCATTGATCGCATTGTGCTCGGCGCGGGCGGCAAGCACAATATTGCCGGTACGGAATACCAAATTATCAATGGCACGTTAGATGCTAGCGGCAAAGACAGCAGCTTTAGCGCCAGTGGCGATTTAAGCAAAAGCATCATCAACGGCGCGGGTATTGCCACTGGCGCACTCGCCGCACACAACGATCTGCAATTAAACAATGTGATTGTCAATGGTTATAAGACAGGGCTGTATCTAGGCGATGGCGTGACGGTCAATGCGCAAGCAAGCCTCTTTAACAGCAATGGCTTTGTGGTCAATCGCAATCAAACGCCCAAGGCCGTTTTGGGCAGCACAGGCAATAATACGCTCAATTTAAGCGGCAACAGCTTCGTCAATGGCGATATGTTTTTTGCCGCCGGCGATGACAAATTATGGATTGCCGATGCAAACGTAAAAATCAACGGGCGCTTGATTGATATGGGCGATCATGATCAAGGCGATACGATTACTTTCGGCACAGCAGGCAACAGCGCGAGCACGCCAATCAAAGTCGATTACGCCATCAAAAATGCGGAAAATTTGCTGATAGATGCGCCAACACGCTTCACCGCCGATGCCCGCATCACAGGTGCAAATCTGCTTACTATCAACGACACACTCATTTACGAAGTCAACGGCGACAAAGACCATGCCTTGTACGATGACAATCGCGCTACACCTTTGAATCTAAACGGCAAGGGCAAATTCAGCTTTGATATTGCCGATGAAGACAGCGAACTCGGCAATAAAGTGCATTTCGGCGGTAAAGGACTCAGCAATAATGGTGTTGAATTCACCACCACCCGCGCCTCTAAATACGCGGAAATGGATAGCGATGGTGTAGTGATATTTAAAGATAAACCTGTTACACCGCAGCCACCTGTAAACCCAACACCGCAGCCGCCTGTAAACCCAACACCGCAGCCGCCTGTAAACCCAACACCGCAGCCGCCTGTAAACCCAACACCGCAGCCACCTGTAAACCCAACACCGCAGCCGCCTGTAAACCCAACACCGCAGCCGCCTGTAAACCCAACACCGCAGCCGCCTGTAAACCCAGCACCGCAGCCGCCTGTAAACCCAGCACCGCAGCCGCCTGTAAACCCAACACCGCAGCCGCCTGTAAACCCAGCACCGCAGCCGCCTGTAAACCCAGCACCGCAGCCACCTGTAAACCCAACACCGCAGCCACCTGTAAACCCAACACCGCAGCCACCTGTAAACCCAGCACCGCAGCCGCCTGTAAACCCAACACCGCAGCCGCCTGTAAACCCAACACCGCAGCCGCCTGTAAACCCAACACCGCAGCCGCCTGTAAACCCAACACCGCAGCCACCAGTGAACCCAGCACCGCAGTTTAATACTTTTGTAAGCCCATACAGCGATGCTTACAACAGTTGGCTAAGTTCGCGCACCGTTGCAGGCAACCCCAATTTCTTAGCCGCATCTGAAAGCTTGAAAGACAAAAACTATGCGCAAGCCAATGCTGCGATTAATGCCTATCTTGGAGCAGTCGTTGAGCACAATATTTATGGCGCCGTGCCGCAACATGCCGTATTACGCCTGCAGCATTTCCGTCAACACAGTCTTGAGGGCGGCAAACGTCTGCAAGCAGGGGAATATCTCACCAAAGTAGGCTTAGCTACTGCCAGAGAAGACTTCGACAATATCGCCGCAGACCACGCTAGCACACAATTAGCAACAGCCGGCTTGGCTTATGGCATCAACGATCAATTCACCATTACTGCCAACGCCGGATTAAGCCGCGACAAACTCACAGGTTTTCAAGACAGCCGCTTAAAAGGCAATTCTATCTATGGCAGCGTGGCGGCAATCACAGGCGTGGATAATTTCACTTTCACGACCGGGCTTGCCTACGCACATTCGGATTTATCAGGCGAACGCTACACCGGCAACGGCTATGATAACCATCGCTTTGATGCCGATGTAAAAACAAACAGCTTCAGCCTCTTTGGCGAAGCCAAATACCGCCTGCCTTTGAATGAACAGTTTAGTCTTGAACCCAGAGCCGGCTTGGCGCTTAATCATGTACGCATAAATGCGCAAACAGAAAACGGTGCAGGCGCGCTCGGCTTGGCGAAATATTCAGACAACACATTGGAAGCATCCGTGGGCAGCAATGTTGTCTATACCATGCCTTTGGCAGCAGGCAAGCTCAATGCCGAACTTGGTCTGGACTATGTACATACCGCAGGCAAAGCACCGATGATTGCTACATTTAAAGACGGCAGCAACTTCGCCCTGCGTACCGCTTCGCAAGACAATCAATTGCGCATTGGTGCAGGGCTTGAATATGTCAGCCCCACAGGTTTAAGTCTCAAAACCGGACTTGCTAACAGCTTTGGCGATGGTGGCAAAGACCTGAACGCTTTCTTTAAAATTGGCTTTAAGTTCTGAAGCTTAGATAGTGTAGTCACAATCCAAAACATGAGATCATTCAACCTCACCCACAATGCCCAATAATGCCATGAACCAAGCAGCCCATCGCCGCTTTATCCGTTGGCGCAACAAAGGGGTTTGGACAAAGCTCATGCTGAGCCTCTCGGGAGAAAAAGACATGGAATGGCTAATGATCGATGCCACCCATATCAAAGTTCATGATACCGCCCCATAAAGTGTGTCTGATGAGAGGTAAAAGAAAAGGTCTCTCAAATTTTTGTAAGAATGTTTTAGCAAACGCAATCCAAAAAAGAGAGAGACCCTATGAACAGTTTACAACTAAGCCCAAAGCAGCTACAAGAAATTTGTCATGATTTTACCAACAAGCCCAATGGCATCAATACGCTACTATCTATTATGTTGAACAGCTTGATGAAAGCCGAGCGCAAGGACTTTTTAGTCTCAAATCATTGCCATGGTAATAAAGCTAATGGCTACCGAAGTCTACGCGGACTGGGTATTGGTGAGCAGATTGAGTTAGCGATTCCTAGAGATCGTTTAGGACAATTTAAGCCTCTTCTGCTAGAAGTCATGCGTGAGCAGCAGGATATGCTGAATGAGCTGTGTTTTGAGTTATATGCCAACGGCTTAACTACCCGTCAGATCGAAGGCATTACTGAAAACATCTATGGTAAAAAGCTTTCCAAAAGCGCGGTATCACGCATCACCGAAAGCCTGTATGAGGACATGAAAGCCTTTCGAGAACGACCGCTAGAGCCCCATTATCCCATCATCTATTTGGATGCCACCTACGTCAAAACCAAACGTGAGACCGTCTCCAGCGAAGCGTACTATGTTGTGCTCGGCGTGAAGCTGGACAAAACCCGCGAGGTGCTCGGTATCTACAACGCCCCCACAGAATCTGCCGGCACTTGGGACAGCATCTGCCAAGACCTGAAAGAAAGAGGGATACAGCGCATTGAGTTAGCTATCATCGATGACTTGAAAGGGCTGGATCAGAGGATTGAAAAACACTTTGCCTGCCGCATACAAAAGTGCGTACTGCACCTGAAAAGACGCCTACTCAGTCAAAGCAAAACCAGCCATAGAGCGGAGCTGGCACAAGATTTAAAAGACGTCTTCTGTGTCGGCAAACATGACAGTTTATCGGCATCTGCTGAACGTGCTAAAGCCTGTTATCAGAAGTGGAAGAAATACTACCCGCAAGCTCTTGCCATATTGGCTGATAAGGACAAGCTAAGCTACTATTTAACCTATCTGCATTATGAAAACGAGGTACAAAATATGATTTACACCACGAATCAAATTGAGCGGTTGAACAAATCCTTTAAACGCACTTTAAAGATACGCAACAGCATGCCCAATGTAGATTCTGTATTAACGCTGATGAGTAAAACTGCTATTGATATGGGTGAAACAACTTACCGTTACCCATTGAGCCGTTTTGCAGATTCATTACTTTTTAGCTAAACTGCCTATGCTGACTTTCTTGCAAAAAGACACACTTTATGGGGCGGTATCTTCTTATGATTTATTTTTAACGCTGCGCTGTGCCGTACTTTCTTTGCGCTGCCAAAGAAAGTACGCAAAGAAAGGCAGCCCCTTGCCTTGCTCCGCTACGCGGAGTTCCCTTGCCAGCTTGAATTTTTCGGCGCGCGTCAAAACGCTTCGGACTTCGTTAATCGCTCAAACAGTGACGCGCTTGTTCCCGAAAAATCCTGCGCTGTCTGTGGCAAGGCAAAAGGGGATTTTAAGTGCTCCGTAACTGGTTTTGTGGAAATTTGCAGTTTCGCTGGTTCTGCGTAGCGAGTTTTGCTCAAAACTTTGCTTTCTTTGCTCTTCGTAGGAAATTACGTCTTGTTTTAAAGTTTAACGGCTATACTTCCGCGCCTACGCGCCGAAAACCCGATCGAGCAACTCAGCGGCTACTATCAAGATTTGCAAAAACTCTTGCAAAATCCCTAAGTTCAGCGGCTGAGAGAATTTTCTCTCAGCCTTAATCTGGAGCGAGGGCAGCGCTAAATTGGCTTTCTTTGAGCCAGTTTAATGCCAGATGGCGGTTGATCTCGTCATTATTCTGGGCATCGGCTTGGCTGCCAAGGCAATGTTCGCAGACAGAATCACATTCATCAGGGCATTCTAAGCGTTTAAATGAGCGCTGTAATAATTCATGAATAGGCGCTACCGCGGCTAAAACAAAGCCTGCACCGCCACTGGCATGGTCGTAAATTTGCATCACGATACGTCTTTCCTCGCTTGCTAATGCCCTATCTTCTTTAACCGTATAGCCCATTTCTGCGCAGGCAATGCCGAGATACGCAGCGATTTCATTGCGTAATGCCAAAGCTAAGGTGCGCGCGATAGATTTTTGCTCTTTTTTGAGCCATTGGCGTTTTTGCGGATTTTTTAATGCCAGCTCTAACACATCGGTATGCAGGCGATAGCCCAAATGGATATTGCTTTGCACATGGCTGCTGGCACAGTTTTTCTCTTTATCTGGACGAGTTGAACCGCCGCCGAGGTTTGCATGGTAAGTGTCTTTAAATTCTTGTGGTAGCTCATTTTTGCTAGTCATGGATTTAGCGCGACCGCAGCATAAGCACACCGCAAAGCCGTGTTCAAATTCTCCTGAAGAATGATGAAAAATTTCTCCGTTGCCATAGCATATTTCTCCGCAGTTGCCTGCTAGTGGGGCTTGCTGCCCGTAGACTTGCACTAAAGGAGCTTGAGCTTTGATAAATTTCTGTACAGTGACATCATTACTAGGGCTGGTAAAGAAATCGACCAAAAAGCCTTGAGGCGCAAGAACAGTCTTTTTGTATTTGGGATTAATTTTGGTTTCGCAACGCGGGCAGATGATGGCTTCATGATGATATTTATAATTGCTGAGCCCTGATGCACCACAATTTCCACATCGCCATGCAGTGTCTAATTGCTGAATGGCAACTTTTTCGTTGTTACCGGTTTTGCTGCGTAAATCAATGCCTGCACTACGGTAAACATTGCCATCAATTGCTATTTCTTCTCCCGGCGCATATTCACGCAAGGCAATGTCTAGGCTGCGGCTGGGAGAGGTTTTGCGCACAAAGAGATTGTCTTCGCGTTGTTTATCGTTTTTCTTGTCTTGTTCGTTAATATTGCGAATGCTAAAACTGGCAAGATTGGTGGGGAAGCCATAGCCGGGCAAAAAGCCGTGAGAGGCAAGGTGGGTAAGCAGGTTTTCACTTTCATGGCGTTGTTTTTCCAGTTTGACGGCGCGCTGATATTGCGGGATTTGCACACTATTTTTGATTTGTTGCTCAATTGCCCGCTGAGTAGTCTGCCAAGCCTTAGCAAGTTGCTCTAATTGTTGAATGGCTTGTTCTTGAATCTCTTCTAGCGGGCGCTCTGCCAAAGCAGTATCGCGAACAAGCGCCTTGAGTGTGTCATGCAGGGGCTGAGACTGAAGTGCTTTAATATGCTGGGCAAACTGCTGCCAAACGTCGGCTTCCTGATTAAAAAACCAGAAGGCATTGATTTTAGTGTTATCTTCGCTTGCCGTATTGTAGTGTTGTAAAAAATCCGCCAATAACAGCGAATGCACATGACGAGCGACAATTTTGGCGGAGTTGAGTGAGACTTGTGGCGCGGCTATCGCATGAGTGAATGCCCATCGCGGATGACGGAAGACATGATGGTTATGCGGATCAGCTTTGCAAAGGGTATAAGCTACGGCGGTAGATTCATTGCGTCTGCCGGCGCGCCCCGCCCGTTGTAGATAATTGGCAGGATGCGGCGGTACATTATTCATCACTACTGCCGCCATGCCGCCAATATCAACTCCCATTTCCATGGTGGTGGAACAGCTTAAGACATTGATTTTGCATTTTTTAAAGCGTGTTTCATAATCTTGCAGTTTGTCTGCGGTAATTTGCGCAGAATGCTCTGCCACGCGGTAATAAAAACCGCCCTCAACCGTTTGAGCATGTAAATTGCTCCACAGACCCTGTGTGCGCAAGCTATGGATTGTAGGATTTTCTGCCATTTGGCGGCGCATTTGTAAATATCGTGGGGTGGCGCTAGCATCGGTGCGCAATTGAAGATAATCAGGCAGCGCCACACGGCGGCAAAAATATTGCTGCGCATCCAGTGTATCCCAATGGCGAGGCAGATAAGGGCTGACGCCACGCAAACTGCTATCGATGAAACGGTGGGTAATGGGGCATAGCCAGACGTTTTCAGGCAATGCAAAGGCAGTGTTTTCCATGGGCAAATAGAAAGTGTCATTATCACGTCGGAGTATCCCAACTTGATTGAGTTGCTCCCATGCCGTTTTCAGCCAAGCATTAATGTTATCTTGTGTGCTGGCTGCATCAATGGAAAAACCGCAAACCGCTTGCAGAATTTTAATCGCCCGCGCTTGCTGAGTTTTGGAATTAAATTTTGGCCAATGCCTTAAGTAAGAATCCGATTTTCTTTGTGAATCTGGGGGTAAAAGCCGCTTGGCAAATATTTTGGAACCAATCCAACGTTTCTGATCAATTGAAATATCGATACAGCTATTTGCGCGGACGAAAAAATCTAAGAGCATTTTTAAAAAGTTGCGCCAATCTTCTAAATCCAGCCGTTTCTTACCCTGATCTGCTTGTGTCACAACCTCTCTTTCTGTCCAGCCTATGGGCGGGTTGTTGATTTTAGCTAAGTTTGGATAGATGAGGCTGACCATGCCGAGAGTTTCTAAACTATTGGCATATTTAGGGCGGCGGGCAAATTCACGTAAAAGAAGCAGCTCTGCCAAATTTTTTTTACCATCGGAAGAGGAGAAAAACGTATTAATCTCTTGGTTATAGGGCAGGAGATGCCTTACAAGCTCGTCTTTTTGTGCCAATGATTGAATCATATCTTTCCATGCTATACGCACAGGAGGTGGTCGCAGTTTTTCCCGGGCAGCATAGAGAGTATCTAAGATCGGCTTTGAGAGGTGTTCTGGAATTTCAGAGCTGTTTTTTAATTCCGTAATTTGTCTCTCTATCTTTTCTCTCTCTTGTTTATTTTGTGGGCTTTCTGTTTGCTGTTGAGCATGATCCAAGAGAAGCTCAAAGACTAAACCGCGTGTTTTAGAGTATTCGGCTTGTTGCTGCATTTTAATCGCTATGCGTGCCGTGCCTTGGCGGCTGTCGGTGAATGTAATCAGGCGTTTACCATGTGCAGGCAACTGAGATGGGTGATCGTCTGCACTAGCACTCGCACAAAATTCCAATACCGTCGGTACTGTTTGCGTTACATAAAAAGGCGTACCCAGATAATGATGACGGTAAAAAGTTCTTTGACTTCCCTTATGACCGCAGACCGCGCAATGGGCATCATCCGCCAGACGGATATAGATTAGGCAATTATTGCCCTGAGGATTGCCAATTTCCGCGCTGTCTTTATTGAGCTTCTGCTGGTTATAGGTGTTGATATGGTCTTTTGCGCTGCCAGGAGCAAGCAGCATATAGTCACTCTTGTGCGTGCGTTTATCTGTTTGAGGATTAAGCTCTGCTTCATCATCGTCATCCTTCTCACTGTTTAAGCTAAATTCATCGGCAACAATCGGTGTGCATTGTTTGAGCTTGCCATCCTGTTCTTGCGCCAATAGATGAAAGCTGCCGCAATCATGGCATGAGACCATTTCATAGACCGGTGCGCCGCAGTCGCAACGATGGCGGCGATGGAGATAGATTTGCCCAAAATCCTCTGAGGATAATTCCGGAGATTTGCAAGGACAATGTTTATCCACACAAGCCCATAAGCCATGCAGCATAGATTGAAAAAGATGCATACGCAGTTTTAAAAAGACTTCACCTTGTGGCGAATAGCTTTGGCTCATCAAGTCTAGCCAAACCAAGATTTGCGCTTGCTGTTGGGTCAAACTGCCTGAGAGCAATGCGCGGCAGCGTTCAATGAGCTGATTGAGACTTAAAGGTTGAGGCGATTGTGTGAGTTCTTGGCGGATAAGGCTGGCAAGTTGATGATTTTTTAAGGCGGCGTAACGGCTGTCACTTGGCAGTTCTTGCAATTCTGCCAAGCTTTGTTGCCCTGTGCCAAGGGGGAAAGATTCAAAATGGCGTTGCCCCGAAATGACGGTGATCTGCTCTTTAGGCACGCCAGCTAAATCGGAGAGATAGCTTTGTAATGCCTGCTCGGCTTTTGCATCGGCAATGGTGGCAGAGGTGGCGATAAAGCGGATTTCATGCGATTGCTTACCAAAGGCTTGCACCACGCGGCGGAGTAATAAGGCGATTTCGGCAGCTTGTGAGCCGATATAGCTGTGCGCTTCATCAAGGACAATCCAGCGCAGGGATTGGTTCTCTTTGGATTTTTGCACAATAGGGGCATCTGCTTGGCGCACCAACATATATTCCAACATGGTGGCATTGGTCATCAAT
The DNA here is from genome assembly GCF_900460215.1 of Suttonella indologenes. Classification (NCBI taxonomy): domain Bacteria; kingdom Pseudomonadati; phylum Pseudomonadota; class Gammaproteobacteria; order Cardiobacteriales; family Cardiobacteriaceae; genus Suttonella; species Suttonella indologenes. Next base: position 417,741 of record NZ_UHIA01000003.1, on the reverse strand, counting down.
ATTGGTGGTGGCTCTTGGCGCAGCTTTTCCCGTGAGAGCACTTCATGCGGGCGGTCATGATCACGAGTTTTCGCTTTTTCGCGTGTATTGCCGTTATATAGACAATAGCGAATACCGCCTTCCAGTGGGCTGAGCCAAGCATCTAGGCGTTCTTTTTGCGAATTGATTAGTGCATTGAGTGGATAGAGAAATAGCGCTTGTACGCCGACCAATCTCCCTTGCTGCTGATGTTGGCGCAAAAGATCTTCTATGATGGGAATCATAAAACATTCTGTTTTGCCCGAGCCTGTGCCGCTGGTGATGATGGCAGATTGCGCTTGCGGAGCTAATAAATGCCGCCATGCTTTTAATTGATGGCGGTAAGGATGCGTTTCAGGAGGAAAGGCGTAAGTTTTTTCCGCATTAGCTAAAATCTCGAGTAGGTGAGGAGAGAGCAATCCTTCTGAGGATAAGTCTTGCAAAGTCTGCTCCGCCGTTTCCCAGCCAAATGTGTGTTCAAGTACAGGGTCGGCAAGAAAACAGTTGCGGTGTCCCAGTTCGTCGCTCATTTCTTGGCGTAAATGCTGCAATATTTTCTGATTGCGGATTTCTAATACGCCCAAAGTGGATTCTTGCAAGCGAAGCAGGCTTTGCTTGATGAGTGCGAAGAGGCTGTGTTCGGTAGTTTGATTATTCATAATGATTGTTCGATAAGATAAGAAGTGAAGGTGCTGCAATTGCGCTCAAACCATTCCGGGCTCAGATGATAGACTTGATAAAACAGATCCACAAATGCTGCATCAGAAATATCGGCAGGGCGGATGTCTTCAATGTGCGCCAGACCCACTTTCACACAAGCGATAAAAAATGGCAAAAAGACCAAGCTGCGGTCTTCGGTGAACTCTCTTTGCCTTAATCTCTTTATCAGTTGCAGCATGTCTTCCGGTAAAGAGAGATTAGCTGTGTTGAGCCATTGTTCAATTGTTTGATTAAGCTCGGTGCAGAAAGCTAAGTTGTGACTGCGGATGCGGTTATAGAGATAGTTATAATGGCTATCAGGTGCCGGATTGCGCATTTCTTCAAATTGCTCATATATGACGACTCTATCAGCGACTCTCTCCTGAGTTTGTCGAACGCGCAGATAGCGGCGCAAAATCTCGCTATTACAGAGAATGTTGAGCGGAATCTGCGTCTCATCAATAGCGGGTAGATTGTTTGCTTCAATGCCAATCTTGCTGAGGATGCTGTGCAAATATGTGCTGTAACTGTGGAGTGCTTTCTGCCAGACTGGTAGCGGTAGCCATTCCCATACCACGGCGAGCTCTTCCCGCATGCGTTGGCAAAATTCTTGATCTAAATTCAGTCTCAAGACGGCTAAAGCCAATGCTTGCTGAGATTGGGCTAAAGCCCGCCACGGTTCAAAAGCAGATAGCGGCAAATGTGCGCAATCATTCTTTTGTAATTGTTCGAAATATTGCCAAGCACTATGAGCAGGATCATTTTTCATGCGCTCAATAACGGCGGCGATAGGTTTAGGATTATCTTGGGGATGATAAGCACAGATGGCTTTTTCTAAGCTTTCTGTCCATACAAGATGGTTCTTAGTTTTATCGGCATAATTCAAGACCTTGGGGCAGAATCTGATTGCTGAATCCGCCGCCGGATAAACAAAATATATGCCTTGCTCTGCCGGCAGCTGATAGTGATTGTCTGCGTCGGCATCGAGTCTCTGCTCAGGCAGTTTCGGCTTATCGAGGCGTATCACGCACACCATAAGATCCGAGCAAGGTACCAGGCTGTTGTTGCTGTATCGTATGCTAAATCTATGCGGATGTTCGGCAGATTCACCGCTGTTATTTTTTACAATCAACGCATCATCGTAACGCTGAATGCTTAAGCTGATTAATTCTTGTCCTGAGGAAATGAGTGCTAACTTGATGGCAGCATCCTGTTGATTGCTGCACGATAAGATATGTAAAAAAGAATCTCGCAGAGCAAATAGCCCCACTTGCTTATTTTGTTTGGATAAGTGGTAATCAATGCTGCGTTGAATCTTTGTATCGATTGATAAGCAATAAGTTAGAAGCATTTTATGCGTATTGCTTAAGGCAATATCAATGCGCTTGCCCATCAGTTGATCTAATCTGACGGTTTTTTGCTCCATATAAATATCATCATGCAAGAGTTGAGCAGTTTGATAAGGAAAAGATAAGACTACCGGTGCATAGCCTTCAGTATTGAGCTTAAGCTCAATAGCAGCAGGAGGCATGCCTCGTGGTTTTTTGAAATACCACTGATTGTGTTCGCCACTAATCTCAAAGTCCTGCGGGGCGGATGTTTGCACTTGCAGCTGTGCAATGCCATTTAAGGATAATTCGGCACCTGTTTTATGACTAGTTGCTGCTTTCCAAGTGTAGGCTATATCTTTAGGTAATACACTGATATGGCGGCGTAATAATAATGTCTTGTCACTATAAAATCCGACCATAAACCGACCATATACTTCATAAGGTGGGCGAAGCTCTTGATTGCTAATTCGGATATGAGTGCAAGGCAAATGCGCCGGGCTGCGTAATTGAGGCCAAGCGCGATAAATAGGGCGGGAATCTTTATCTAAAAAATCACATTCTTGTCCGTATAAATACACTGGTTGTGATAACGAGGTTTTATACTGCACTTCAATACATTGACCTTCAAAATCGTAAGCTTTTAGACCCGCATTATGATGAAACCAGCTTTGCCCAGTCTGCGGATCTTGATACAGACATTCAATTGCTTCATTAACGGAAAATCCTTGTGGCAAAGCAATTAAATAGGGCTGATTGCAATGAGTAAATTCACTATTCGAGATTAGCTGCCAATCTTGGTTGCGATGTTGTTCAATAAATAAGCATGGCGAATCAAAACTGATAGCAGAATCCGCTAAGATCTCGCTGTGTAGCAATATTCCATCAGCATAAAAACGGATAGATAAAGGTAATTCTGTTTTATCTCGATCAAATTCATAATGCAGCTGATTGAAGTTTAGGATTAATTCATTAGAATCTTCACTTAAATTAGCGAAAATCTTGCCGCCAATCTTTGGTAGCTGATGTTCGCCCTCATAGATTTGCCATTGTAAAAATGTTTTTCCTTGATAATTCTTAAGAGGAATTAAAAATTCTTGCGGCATCTTCAAACGCACAAATAAAGTAAATTCATCTTTGCGAACATGATGAGAGTAATGAATGTGTTTTAGTATATTGGCTTTGTATTCATTTGTCGCATTGCTTAAGCATTGATTGATTAAGTCATCCGCCTGTTTTTCAGGTAAGGCAAAAGGAAAACGATCCCGCCAATTGATTTGCTGTTGGTCTAAATAGGCGGCAGGGTTATCTTGTTGTTCTAATTCAAATGTTTCTGCCAACTGCATTAGCGTGCGCACCGTGTCGGCAAATAATGTCATGATGCTTTCTTCACGCAATGCTTGAGCTAAGATGTCCTGTTTTGCTGTCAAATAATCCTCTAAAGGGCGATTTTCTTTTAAACTTTGTTGATAATACGCTAAACCGTAATTAAAAATCTCAGCAAATTTATTATCTTCTTTTGTTAATAGTGGAATCGGTAAACCACCTTCGGCAAATAAAGTGCCTAAATATTGCGTTAGACCGGATTCACTTATTCGATAATTTCGTCCCCAATATCTTAAGCCATTGCGAATCAGCTCATAGCGCTTTTGGGGATTTTTAAATGGTAAATTAAGTTTTTGATCAAAAAACTCCCAAGACCAGTTACCTCCCTCATATTCGCGGCGGTAAATTTCACTAATAATTAGGCAGTAACAAGCGCCACATTCAGAAAAGCTTGGATTATTTGCACTAGGCATACTGTGTAAGCGTACAAATAGATTCTTTAAAGCAATATATTCTGTTTGATTGAGCGTATAAGCATACAAAGCACGTCCATCTGCACAATTGGATAGCTCCTGACGTTGAGCAAAGAAGTTTTTTAGCCAATCGCCAAAAACAGAATCTGAAAATTTTACGGAATCAGCGGTTTCTGCGTAATTCAGGCTTAATTGTTCACTGTCTACAATAATTTGCTGCTGAAGAGTGATTTGTGTTTGTAGACTGGCTAATTCAGACGTTTTACGGGCACTTTCCTCTTTGAGTTGATATATTTGCTTTTCTGTTGCTTGAGTGATTTGCGCTTGGATATTCTCCAGATATTTTTCTTGTTGTTCAATTGTTTGAGGTAGCTTAAATAAGCTTTGCTCTTGCTGAGCTTGCGTTTGCGCGGTTTCTGTTATTTTCGTGAGTACTGTTGTTAATGCTGCAGTTTTCAGCGCTTCGTCTTCCGCCAATGCTTGTATTTGCTGTTCAAGTTTCTGAGCGGCTTGTGTTTTCTGCTCGATTTCTTGAGAGAGATTAAGCACAGTTTGCTCTTGCTGAGCCTGTGTTTGAGCGGCTTCTGTTATTTTCGTGAGTACTGTTGTTAATGCTGCAGTTTTCAGCGCTTCGTCTTCCGTCAATGCTTGTATTTGCTGTTCAAGTTTCTGAGCGGATTGTGTTTTCTGCTCGATTTCTTGAGAGAGATTAAACACAGTTTGCTCTTGTCGCGCTTGCGTTTGTGCGGCGGCTTCTATTTTTTTATTTAGTTTTTCTAATGCGATAGATTGCGCTGCAATGCTGTCTGTTAATGCGGTTTTTTGGGATTGCTGTTGCTCAATATGATGCTCAATAAGCGATAATTCTTGGTTTAATTGAGCTATTTGTTCTTGTTGCCATTGTAATAATTCTGTGGCTTCAACGAGATATTTTTGAATATGTTTTAATTCTTTTTGTTTTTCATTCTGTGTTGCGTGTAGTTCTAATAGATGGGCTTTAATTTGCGTTTCGGTCTGCGATAAATCGGCTAAGGCCTGTTTGATTGTGCGAACTTGTGTTTGATGCGCTTGTTTGCTCTTAATAATATTGTCTTTTTCTGCTTGAACGCGTTTATGCCAAGCTGTTTCTTTTTTGAATAAGGCTTGTTCTCTATCTGCCAATTGGGCTTCTTTTTGCTGCAAACGCTGTAAGGTTGCGCGGAGTTTTTCTGCAAAGCCTTGCTCTTTTTCCTTGAGTTGTTCTTGCTTAAGGCGCAGAGAGATTTTTTCTTCGGAAAGTAATTTTTTCTCTAATTTTTGTTGTGTATGCAAGGATTCTACTTGATTTCTGAGCTTTTGATTATCTTGCTGGGTTTTTTCAAGTAATAGGCGTAGTTTTTTGCTGTTAGAGAACATGGTAATTAAGGTGGTTGGGCAATTAAAAGTCTTTAGTTTTATCGCTTTTGCTATCTTAATTATACTAATCTTCTTCTATCAGGTGTAAAAAATCCGCCTGTTAAGCGGATTTTTGATTAGCGGCTTTCGCCGGTACTGTCTTCGCCGTAATACATTACGCCGATTTTGATTTTTTCGCGGCCTTTGCTGATGCGCCATGCGTTGGTGTCGCGCAGGGAATAGACGTAGCCGCAGTATTCCTGCATGTAGAAGCTCTCGCGTTTGCTGATTTCGATCATGCGTTGGCTGCCGCCGCCTTTGCGCCAGTTGAAGGTCCAGTATTGCACGTCCGGGATACCGTCCCAAAAAGACACACTTTTTGGGACGGTATCGATACGGAATGGCATATACCAGCCGAACGCATGAAAATGAAACGTCCGCATATCGTTCCCTTATCTGATTGGGCATTGGCGGTATTAGCCGAATTACGCCAACTTAACCGCTATAACAGTCCTTATTTTCTGACAGGCAACCGCAATAAGCCAATCAGCGATATGACCCTATCCAAAGCAATGAAAAGAATGGGCTATGATGGATTGCCGTAGCTTATCGGTTTAAGCAATGATTGTTAAAGTATTAATTGAATCAGCATGCTGTAGATGCTGTTTCATTACATGGTCATGGTCGGCAAGCCGGTATTGAGCATTTTACCAAGTGCGTTTTCAATGGCTTCACGAATTTTTGGGGCTTCTTTTCCACGCAGTTGGACGCCGATGCCCGGAACGCGTTTGACGGCGGCTTTAGGCGGGTTCAGCCATACGATGCGTCCGGAGGCGGCGAATTTGCCAAATTCTTCGGGCAGTTTGAGAAAGACGAAGACTTCTTGTTCTAGGCTGAAGTTTTCTTCGGTGGGATAGAATAGTCCGCAGCCGTCCACATAGGGCATGTAGGATTGATAGAGGCTGCGAGTGTCTTCGAAATCTAGGCGGATGACACCTTTTTTCAGTTTGGATTGGGCTTGTTGCTGTTCACTCATAGGATGGGATTCCTTGTTTCCATGTGATGTAAAAGTAGGGTTTTGCTTTGTAATGACCAGTTTAGCGGCTGGCGCTTGCTGCGGCGCAGTTTGCACAGCGCGGCATAGAGGTGGTGTATGCGGTGGATATCAATCTGCGCGAGTTGCTCTATGTATTGGGCGGAATTTTGCCAATTTTGCGGGGTGCTGTCTAGTTGTATCCACGCGATGAGGCGTTCGCATTGGTAGCAGAGGAGGTCTAATTGTTCTTCCTGTGGATAGTTGTCCAGCATTTGCAGGAATTGCCGCTGTTGTTTCGGCTGCGCGCAGTAGCGGATAAAGTCGGCAAAGAGCGCAAGGGGATTGGCTTGTTCGCGTTGTGCGTAGGCAAGGAAGGGGTTGTTGCGATAGAGGGCTAAGAGTTGTTCGGCTTCTGCGCTGTCTATGCCTTGCGTGATGAGCCAGTCTCGAGCTTGCGCAGGATCGGCTTGGGGTACTTGGTAGCTTTGCGAGCGGCTTAAGATGGTGGCTTTTACGGCGCGACGCGAGGGGGCGCTGAGGATAAAGTGGTTATGCGGACTGGGTTCTTCTAGGGTTTTGAGCAGGGAGTTGAGGGCGCTTTCAAAGTATTTGTCGATATTTTTTAGGTAGATGAAGCGGTGTTTGCCGATACTGGGGGTATTGCTGAGTTTGGCGATGAGTTCGCGCACGGCTTCTATGTTAAGGGTGTCGTGGGCGATGATGATGTCCGGATGGGTGTTTGCTTGGCGCAGGCGGCAGGGATGGCATTGTCCGCAGGCTTTGCCTTGGCTTCTGTTTTCGCAGAGGCTGGCGGCGATGAGTTGTCGGGCTAGAGCATCGGCATTGTCTTGCTGTGGGTCGATGAGCAGCAGACAGGCGGTGGGTTGCTCAATGGCTTGTTGCAGTTGTGGGGCGGCGAGGCTTGTCCAAGGGTAGTGCGTCATGAGCGGCAGAGTTCTTGCAGCAGGGGACTGATGCGGGCAAAGACTTGCTCGGGGCTGCCGCCGGCATCGATGAGTTGCACATGGGATTGGGTTTGGGCACGTTGGCGGTAACCTGCGTCTATGCGTTGGAAGAATGCGCGGTTTTCTTGTTCGAGGCGGTCGGGGGCTTGATTGCGTTTGGCAAGGCGTTCGGCGGCTTTATCCGGCTCAATCATGAGTATGAGGGATAAATCGGGCTGAAATTCGCCTTGTATGTATTGTTCCAATTGGCGGATGAGAGCGCTGTCGATGCCGCGTCCTGCACCTTGATAGGCATAGGTGGCGTCATTGAAGCGGTCGCTGAGTACCCATTCGCCGCGTGCAAGTCGCGGGAAGATTTCCGTTTCCAGATGTTGGCGGCGGGCGGCAAAGATGAGGAGGAGTTCGGTTAATTGGGTGGGTTGTAGTTCGGGGTCGAGAAAGATGGCACGGATTTTTTCGCCGACGGCGGTGCCGCCCGGTTCACGAGTGGTATAGAGTGTTTTGCCTTGGGCTTGCAAATAGTCGCGGATATGGGCGATTTGCGTGGTTTTGCCCGCGCCTTCGTTGCCGTCGATAGTGATGAATTTACCTTGCATTAGGGGCTTTCCTTTTGGCTGCGGCGGTAGGTTTGCACGGCTTTTTGATGTTCTTGGTAGGTAGCGCTGAAGGTGTGTCCGCCTGTGCCGTTGGCGACAAAGTATAGGCTGTCGCCGGTTTGCGGATTCAGGGCGGCTTTGATGGAAGCGGCACTGGCGAGCGCAATGGGGGTAGGGGGGAGTCCGTAACGGGTATAGGTGTTATAGGGGGTGTCGGTTTGTAGGTCACGGCGCGTGAGGTTGCCTTGATACTGTTCGCCTATGCCGTAGATGACGGTCGGGTCGGTTTGCAGACGCATGTTTTGCTGCAAGCGGCGATGGAATACGCCGCTGATTTGGGCGCGCTCGCCGGCTATGCCGGTTTCTTTTTCAATGATGGAGGCGAGAATGAGGGCTTCATAGGGGCTGTTGAGAGTGCCTTTTGCCGCTCGTGTTTCCCAAGCCTGCGTAAGGGTATTTTGCAAGGCTTGGTGCATGTGCTTGAGGAGGTCGATGTCGCTGTCGCCGTAGTGGAAATGGTAGGTGTCGGGGAGAAATTGTCCTTCCAGACTGCCGTTGATGCCTAGTATGGCGGCGATCTCCGCTTCGCTTTTGCCGCTGAGTTCGTGTTTGAGTTCTGTGGTGGCGGCGATTTGTCGCAGCAGGTCGGCACTGCGTTTGCCTTCAATGATTTGGAATTGTAAGACAATGACTTTGCCTGTTTGCAGATTGTTCAGCAGGTCTAGGGTACTCATATTCGGCTCGATGCGATAGTCGCCGGCTTTGATTTGCGCCGCGCCGCCGTTTAAACGCGCATGCAGTATCAATGCCCAAGGATGCTGCAGTCCATGGGCTTGCAAATCATGGGCAATGCGGTTGATATTGCTGCCTTTCGCAACATGCAGTATGGCTGTGCCGCTTGCTTGCAAGGGCGCATTCAAGCTTTGCTGATAGAGTTTGTAGCCGTAAATTGCTGCGCCTATGCCTAGCAGGAAGAGCAGGAGGAATAGGCGGCGTAACAGGCGGATAATCATGTTTAGACGCGGCGGAAAATGAGGGTGGCATTGGTGCCGCCAAAGCCAAAGGAGTTCGACATGGCGATATTGAGCGCGGCGTCGCGTGCCGTATGCGGACAGTAGTCTAAATTGCAACCTTCGCCGGGATTGTCTAAATTGATGGTGGGCGGAATTTTGCCGTCTCGCAGTGCAAGAAGGGTAAAGACGGCTTCAAGTCCGCCGGCAGCGCCAAGCGCGTGTCCCGTCATGGATTTAGTACTGCTGACGACGGTACGGTAGGCGGCATCGCCCATGGCTTGTTTGATTGCTTGGGTTTCCGCTAAATCGCCAATCGGCGTGGAAGTGCCGTGTGCATTGATGTAGTCGATTTGTTCAGAATTGATTTGGGCATCGCGTAGGGCATTGCGGATGCAACGTGCCGCGCCGTTGCCTTCGGGGTGGGTAGCGGTAATATGATAGGCGTCGCCGCTCATGCCCATACCTATGATTTCGCCGTAAATTTTAGCTCCGCGTGCTTGCGCGCTGTGCAAGGATTCCAATACCAGTACGCCGGCGCCGTCGCCAAGTACAAAGCCGTCGCGGTCTTTGTCCCAAGGGCGGGAGGCTGCTTGCGGGTCGTCATTGCGGGTAGAGAGGGCTTTGGCAGCGGCAAAACCGGCGATTCCCATATCGTTGCCCGCCATTTCCGCACCACCGGCAACCATGACATCGGCATCGCCTAATTGGATCATACGGTAGGCTTGCGCAATCGAATGGGTGGCGCTGGCACAGGCGGTTGCGGTTGCGAGGGCAGGACCTTTTAAACCGAATCGGATGGACAAATTGCCGGAAATCATGTTGATAATGTTAGCAGGAACATAAAATGGAGAAACGCGTCTGGCACCGCCGTCAAGGAAATCTTTATAGCCGGAGAGCATGCCGGGCAAGCCGCCGATGCCGGAGCCGATAATAATGCCGCTGCGTTCGGCAAGGGCTTCGTTATGGGCAAAGTCTATGCCGCTATCTTGAATGGCTTGAATTCCTGCCGCCATGCCGTAATGCACGAAGGTATCCATTTTGCGCGCTTCTTTGGCAGAGAAATATTCGTCGCTGTTAAAATCAATGACATTCGCACGGAAGCGTACAGGTAATGCCGAAGCGTCGTAATCGCTGATGGGGCGTACGCCGCTTTTGCCTGCCAAAATATTGGCCCAAGCGCTGTTCACGCTGCTACCCACAGGGCTGATAATCCCCATGCCTGTTACTACTACCCGATTCAGGGCGCGTGAAGTCATTTCATTCATCAAAAATATTCCTTAACTGATTCGTGCCTTGCTATTGAAGGAGATACCGCGCTAAGAGCGCAAATGCTTAACTGTCGGATATATTGTTATATTACCGTACAGTAGCGATAAATAAAAAAAAGCCACGGCATGAAGGACACTTCCGTGGCTTTTGAATTCGGATAATGCCCGAGATTAAGCCTGATTGGCTTTGACGTAGTCAATCGCTGTTTGTACAGTCGTAATTTTTTCTGCGTCTTCATCGGGAATTTCGCAGTCAAACTCTTTTTCAAGGGTCATGACTAATTCCACTAAATCTAAAGAATCGGCGCCCAAATCATCAATAAAATGGGCTGCCGGTTTTACTTGTGCTTCGTCAACGCTTAATTGTTCAGCGATAACTTTAATGACACGTTCTTCAATGTTGCTCATGTTTTTTCCTATTGGATTGATAAAAATTTTCCGCATTATACCGAAATAATGCGTCGGTGTCAGAGCCTTTTGCATGAAAGGCATTACAGCATGTACAGCCCGCCGTTCACATGCAATGTTTCGCCTGTGATGTAATTCGCGCCGGCTAAAAATACTGCTGCTTGGGCAATATCTTCCGTCTGTCCGAGTTTTTCTAAAGGCACTGAAGCCAATAAGGCTTGGCGTTGCGCTTCGGGCAGGGTGTCGGTCATATCGGTGGCGATAAAACCGGGGGCAATGACGTTTACCGTAATGCCGCGGGAACCTAATTCGCGCGCTAAGGATTTGGAGAATCCGATAATGCCTGCTTTGGCGGCGGCATAATTGGTTTGCCCAGCATTGCCCATCACGCCAACTACGGAGGCAATGTTGATGATGCGTCCGAAACGCGCTTTCATCATATCGCGGCTTGCCGCCTTGCTCATACGGTAGATACTGCCCAAATTGGTGTTAATGACATTATCCCATTGCTCTTGCTTCATACGCATCAATAAGCCGTCGTCCGTAATACCGGCATTGTTGACCAAAATTTCCACGCTGCCGAATGCTTGTTTAATCTCGGCAAAGATTTGCTCAATTGCCGCTTCGTCATTGACATTTAATGCCATGCCTTTGCCTTTAAGGCCTGCGGCTTGAATGGCGTCCGTGATTTTTGCCGCGCCGCTGTCTGTAGTGGCGGTGCCGATGACGGTTGCGCCCGCCTGACCCAAGGCGAGTAGGGTAGCTTTGCCGATACCGCGGCTTGCGCCGCTGACTAAGGCGATTTTTCCTGTTAATACATTCATTTATTTATTGCTCCAAAAAGCTGCGCAGACCTTCTAATTGGTCCGGGCTGTCAAAATTGCCGGCACTGATACGGTTGTCGATACGTTTTGCCAATCCGCTCAATACTTTGCCGGGACCGACTTCAATCACTTTATTAACGCCGGCCTCGCCGAGCGCCGTAATACAATCCGTCCATAAAACGGGTTCATATAATTGTGCACCTAATGCGGCTTGGATGCCGTAGCGGTCTTTGTGTTGTTTGGCATCGACGTTGAAAATCACAGAGATTTTCGGTTCCTGCCAATGAATTTGGTCTAAGAAGAGGCTGAATTTTGCAGCAGCGGAACGCATCAGCGGTGTATGGGACGGTACGCTGACCGGCAATAAGACCGCGCGTTTGGCGCCTGCGGCTTTGGCAGCGACAATTGCTGCATCAACAGCTGCTTTTTTACCGCCGATGACGACTTGACCGGGAGAGTTGTAGTTTGCCGGATAGACTTCTCCACCTTCGATACCGCTGCATACTTCGCGTACCACTTTGTCTTCCAGGCCTAAAATTGCCGCCATTGCGCCTTCGCCGAAGGGAACGGCTTCTTGCATAATGCTGCCGCGTTGATGAACCAAAGCGACGGCTTCGGCAAAAGGTAGGGCTCCGGCAACTGTTAAGGCGCTGTATTCGCCGAGAGAATGTCCGACTAAAAATTGCGGGCTAATCGCTAATTCTTGTTGCAGCACTTCATAGGCGGCATAGCTGGCGGTCAGCAGAATCGGTTGGGTGTAAATGGTGTGATTGAGTTGGTCATCAGGGTTTTCCTGCACGATGGTCCATAAATCTTTGCCGATAATATCGCTGGCTTCTTGAAAGCGTTGCAGGACTTGCGGAAATTGCTCGCTGAGCGCTTTAAGCATGCCGAGGGATTGCGAACCTTGTCCCGGGAAGATGAGGCCTAACATAGAATCTCCTTTTAGTAGCTGAGAATGCAACCGCCCCAAGTGAAGCCTGCACCGAATGCTTCAAGCAGCACTTTGTGCCCGCGCTGAATTTTTCCGCAACGGATGCCGTCGTCTAAGGCAAGTGGCACGGAAGCGGCAGAGGTATTGGCGTGTCGGTCAACCGTTACAATAACTTTCTCCATGGGCAAATTCAAGTGTTCTGCGGTGGCGGCAATGATGCGTAAATTCGCTTGATGCGGCACGAGAAAATCAATGTCTTGCGCTTGCATTTGGCATTGTTCGAGCAGTTCGCCGACTAAACCGCTAAGACTTTTTACCGCTACTTTAAAGACTTCGCGTCCTTGCATTTGCACATAAGAAGAGCGTTGCGCCAAATTTTCATTAGCAGCGCCGGCACCTTTGTCTATTAATAGCAGCGGACCGTGAGTGCCGTCGCTATGCAGGCTGAATCCGTAAATGCCGGGGGTTTCACTAGCCTCGACAATAACGGCACCGGCACCATCGCCGAATAAGACCGCCGTATTACGGTCCTGCCAGTCCACATGACGACTCAGAACATCAACGCCAATGACTAAAGCGCGCTGCGCCATGCCGCTTTGGATGTAGGCATTTGCCGTAGCCAAAGCAAAAATAAAGCCGGAGCAGGCAGCGGAAACATCTAAGGCGGGAATCGGGCGGAAAGGCAGCCTTGCCTGTAATTGCGAGGCATTGCTGGGAAAAACATATTCCGGCGTGCTGGTGCCGATGATGATGAGATCGATGTCTTGCGCCCCATAAGGACTGGCGGCTAAAGCCTCTATCGCGGCTTGCTCGCACATATCGGTGCTGCTTTCATTATCCGCGACAATATGACGTTGCTTAATGCCGGTGCGGCTTTGTATCCACTCGTCAGAAGTATCCATCATGGCGGATAAATCGTGATTGCTAAGCACTTTTTGGGGCAAATAGCTGCCGGTGCTGACAATGCGGGTATAAATCATGCGGGTTTTTCTTCTTCTAGGGAAGGGAGGAGGGTTAATTGCGTACGGATGCGTTCTAAAATACCGTTGCTTGCCGCTAAATAGGCGCGGCTGATGGCATTGGCAAAAGCGAAAGCATCGGCATTGCCGTGGCTTTTGACAACAAGTCCTTGCAAGCCTAATAACATGGCGCCGTTATAAATACGCGGATCCATCGTGCCTTTGAGTTTTTTCAAGATGGGCAATGAGCAAAGTGCGGCTAATTTGGTCAACAGATTGCGTTTGTATTCGCGTTCCAGGCTTAATTGAATGAATTTGGCGATGCCTTCAACCGATTTCAGCGCCACATTGCCGACGAATCCGTCACAGACCACAACGTTCAGCCCTTGTTTGAGGAAAATGTCGTTACCTTCGATGTTGCCGATGTAGTTGATAGGCGCTTGGGCAAGCAGTTTGCCTGCTTCTTTAACCGTATCATTGCCCTTAATCGCTTCTTCGCCGATATTGAGCAAACCGACGGTAGGCTGCGGATTATTATCCAATGCTTTGGACAGCTCGGAACCCATGATGGCGAATTGTTCCAATTGCTCGGGTTTGACATCGACGTTGGCGCCGAGGTCTAAGCAATGGACGTGTCCGTGCATTGCCGGCAGGGTGGCGCAAATCGCCGGACGCGAAATACGGGGGAGCATTTTGAGGATGTAGCGCGCGCTTGCCATTAATGCGCCTGTGTTGCCCGCGCTGACGCAGGCTTGGGCACGACCGTCGCGCACCATTTCAATGGTGCGCCACATGGAAGAGTCGTTTTTATGCCGTAATACATTAGCCGGCAGTTCGTCCATCGCCACAATTTGCGAACTGTGCAAAATCTCACAGCGATTTTTGTCTAATTGGGCGAAAAGAGCGTGCGTTTGAATGGCTTGCTCGTCGCCAACCAAAAGTAAATGCAGCGCCGAATGCTGCTGTTGAGCAATTTGCGCTGCTGCCAGTGTGCTGTCTAAGCCAATATCGCCACCCATTGCATCAATGGCGATAGTGACTGTGTTTGTCTGTGTCATCGCGAAGACGCTGAGACTTATTCTTCGTCTTGGAAGTCGAGTGTATCAGCAGGTTTGACAATGGCTTGGCGGCCGCGGTAGAAGCCGTCTTTGCTTACATGATGGCGTAAGTGGCGTTCGCCGCTGGCGCTGTCGGTTGAAATGGTGGCGAAGCCTAAAGCATCGTGGCTGCGGCGCATGTCACGTTTTGAAGGGGTTTTGCGGTTTTGTTGAACTGCCATGGTTTACTCCTTGTTATTCATTAAATCTTTCAGTTGTGCAAAAGGACTTTGCGGCGCTTCAGCTTCAGTTTGAGCGATGCGGCTTTGTTCAATCGGCAACTGGCAATTGTCGTGCTTGGCAATCATGGGCATTGCCAATAGCACTTCTTCTTCTAAAAACCACGCCAAATCAATTTCTTCATCGGCGCAGACGAGTGTTTCTCTACCGTCTTCGATTTGCTCTTCTTGGGCTTCGGAGCGCAGAAGAAGGTAGTCGAAGGGCAAGTCCGCCTGCCACTGCATCGCTTGTAAACATCGTTGGCAAGTCAAACTAAGCGATACGTTAAGCTGACCTTTGAGGTATGCTTTGTTGTCATTATCGCAATAGCCTTCTATATAAACTTGCATCGGTTTGTCCGCTTCCGCCCAAGCTTTGAGCTCTTGGCTCTGATGAAGATCAAAAGCACCGGAAACGATTCTGCGGCTGCGGGCAAAAAGCCACGGTTCGATGAAACGAGGCAGGGACTGGTCGGCAGGATGGCGCATCATACATTCAACTCTTTGAAGTGTCAAAAATCTCTTAGCTGTGGACGTATTGGTCGATATAGACATAGGCAATATCGGAAATTTCCCGCATGCGGTTGCTGCGTTCGGTAATCCAGCGGCTGTAATTGCTGGCGGAATTGCTTTTCTCGATGATGCCTGTGAAGGTATAGGGGCGCAATTGTCCAAAGCGGTTACGGTAGGCAATGATACCGAAGTTTCCGCATAAACGCGAGGTCGAGCCGGTTTTGTCGTAAACGCTGAGAGTCTCGGGGATGTGTTGGGTGTTGACGCTGATGCGATCGTGGTTTTTGATGCCCATCATTTCTTTTAAGAGGCGGGCACCCGGCATTTGCTCATGCCAAAGGGCGTATAAAAAGCGGCTGTAATCGGCGGCGGAGGCTTTGTTGCGGTAGGCTTTGCCGCCGGCAGGGATATTTTCCACGATTTGGATGTCGCGGAAGATGTCGGGGGCGTGTTTGCGCAGCATCCATTGTACGCTCTTGGGTCCGCCTACGCGGCTGAAGAAGTGGTTGGTGTATTCGTTGTTGCTGTCGACGATCATGGCGCGCATTTCATCGATAATGCGGCTGTTGAGCGGATAGGCGGCGGCATTTTTGAGGTAGTGGCAATAAAGATAGGCTTGGATGACCATGGGTTTGACCATGCTGGCACTTTGCATCGGGCGGTTTTCATTGATGCCTGCGTAGCTTTTTCCTGTGAGAATGTCGGTAATGTGCCAAGCGGTTTTTTCGTCTGCGTCGATCAGTCCGTTTTGGCGCATTTCGCTGACCGCCGCTTGGATTTGCGCGTTTAAATCCGCCAGCAGGCTTTGCATGATGATTTGCGCGCGCGCAGGAATCAGCGGGCTTGCGGCAAGCAAGGCGGCGCTTTTGAGGAATTGTCTTTTGCTTAATGCCATGGTCTTGATAAAAAATGAAAGCACGCAGTCTAGCAAATTTTTACTGCGTGGGGGAGTGTTGCTGTTTCAGTAGGTATTGCAGGTAGTTTTGCCGCCAAGCAGGTCCGGGGTCGCTTTTGCGTTGCGGGGCGATGTGGCTGTGGTGGGTAATGTGTTCTAGGCTGAATGTCGGGTGACGAGCGTGCAGGGCGGTGATGAGTTGCGCGCAGCTTTGGTATTGGCGTAGGGTGTAGGGGATGTGGTCTGCACCATTGAGTTCAATGCCGAGAGAGAAGTCGTTGCAGTTTTCTCGTCCTCGGTATTGTGATTGTCCGGCATGCCAAGCGCGTTTGAGGGTGGAGACGTATTGCGTGATTGCACCGTCGCGGGCGATGAAGAAGTGCGCGCTGACGCGCAAATCGGCAATGTCGTCAAAGTAGGGATGTATGTGGCGCTCATCCGCGAGTTTGCCCAGAAAGAGGGCGTCAATGTATTGGCTGCCGAAATTAAGCGGCGGCAGGCTGATGTTGTGCAAAACGCAGAGGCTGATGTCTTGGCTGTCGGGGCGTTCATTGTAATGAGGAGAGGGAAGGTGGTGGCAGTCGGGGGTTTGCAACCAGCCTTGGGCGTCAATAAAAAACGGCTTCATGTTGAGAATTTGCTGTGGTTTTGCACAAATTTTATCCACAGGCGGAGATTTTTTAAGCATGGCGGCGGTTTATTCCAAAGCAAGAAATAAATTTGAAAGAATTACAATAGCCTGTTTTATGCTATTGTTTTTAAATAATTTATTTTTATCTGCGCAATTTTTGCGCAAGCACTTAAGCCTCGGTTGCCGTTTAAAAAAAATCGTGCTCGGGCGGAGTTGTCCAAGGTTATCCACAATTCGCGTGGATAAGTGAATAAGGCTTAATCTTAGAAAAAATACCCCGCATCGCGGGGCAAAGAAGAGGATTTTCATGTGAATTCGAAAAGGGCTTAGGGAAGCAGATTGTCGTCCGAGCCTTCATTGATGCTCTCGAAAAGGAAGGTGGACATGTAGCGTTCTGAGCCGTCCGGCAGCATGACGAGCAAAACGGAGCCTTCTGCGGCTTTTTGCGCGAATTGCAGGGCAGCGTTAAAGGTTGCGCCGCCAGAGATGCCGGTTTGGATGCCTTCTTGAGTGGCAAGGGCTAGGGCGCTGTCGCGGGCTTCTTCATCGCCGACGGGAATCAGATGGTCGTAGATATTTTGATTCATAGTTTCGGCAATGAAATCGGGTACCCAGCCTTGGATTTTATGCGGCGCCCATTCTTTGCCCGCGAGTAATTGGGCGTTGACGGGTTCGGTGGCGACGATTTCCAGTTGCGGACGCGCTGCTTTAAGGACTTCGCCCGTGCCTGAAATAGTACCGCCTGTGCCGTAGCCGCTGACGAAATAATCGAGGCGGCGGCCGGCGAAGTCGCGCAGGATTTCAGCGGCGGTGGTTTCGCGATGATATTGCGGGTTGGCGGGGTTGGCGAATTGATTGGCGAGGAACCAACCGTTTTTCTCGGCTAATTCTTTGGCGACGCGCACCATGCCTTGTCCGCGTTCGGCGGCAGGGGTTAAGATGACTTTGCCGCCGAAGCTGCGGATGAGTTTGCGCCGTTCAACCGAAAAGGTTTCTGTCATGACGGCGACGAAAGGATAGCCTTTTGCCGCGCAGACCATTGCCAAGGCAATGCCCGTATTGCCGGAGGTGGCTTCCACGACGGTTTGTCCCGGTTTTAAGAGTTCGCGGCGTTCTGCGTCGGTAATGACGGCATATGCCAAGCGGTCTTTGACCGAACCGCCGGGATTGCGCGATTCCAATTTGACGTACATTTCCACGTGTTTCGGTGCCAGACGGTTGATACGCACGATCGGCGTGTGTCCGATGGTATCGAGAATATTGTTGTAAATCATGGGAACTCCTGCTTGTTGATAAGTAGGCTTATGTTAGTGGATTTGCCGTGAAGGCGTAAAGAGTATTTATTTATAGTCTTATAGCGTCAGGTTATGGGCTTTATTATGCGATTTGGTTATGAAATCCTGTTGAGCGGAGAAAAATGGAGCTTGAATGCGCTTACAAATTTTTGATTGGGTATTGGATTTGCATGATTTTGCACATTGTTAACAGCGTATCTGTCAAATAAGCGAAAAGAATATGAAATTACGACAACTGCAATGTGTGTGGGCGGTAGTGCATAACGGCTACAATGTAACGGCCGCCTCGGAGGCTTTGCATATGTCGCAGCCGGCGGTCAGCAAGCAGATTAAGATGTTTGAAGATATGTTGGGTATGCAGGTCTTTAAACGCAATAGCAAAAGTTTTACCGGTTTGACGCCTTTGGGCGACGCTTTAATGCCGGAAATCGACCGCGTGTTATTGGGGATTGAAAATATTCGTCAGTTGGGCTTGCGCTCTCAGGAAGAGCGTTTTTCGCAACTGCACATCGCCACGACCAATACTTTGGCGCATTACCGCCTTTCTAGCACCATGCCTTATATGCAGCGGGCTTATCCGAATATTCCGCTCAATATCATGGAAGGAACCAATAGCCAGATTTTAGAGTGGGTACAAAATCAAGAGGCGGATTTCGCTTGGTTTTCCGCCTTATCTTTAGCTCCCTATGCCGGTGAGTTACGGCAATTGATTTATTTGCCGGCGATGAGTTGGAATTTAGTCTTAGTTGTGCCTAAAAATCATCCTTTGGCGGCAAAAGGTCCGCAATCTTTGGCGGATGTGGCGAAATATCCTTTGATTACTTATGTCACCTCGCATAAGGGTTCTTCGGGCTTAGCGAGCGTGATGGCGGAAGCCGGTTTGCAGCCGCGAATTATTGTTACCGCGCGCAGCGCGGATATGATGAAAAGTTATGCCCGCCGCGGCATGGGGGTTGCCGTGATTGCGGATATGGCATATGACCATGAATTGGATAAGGATTTGATCATGTATCCGCTCTCGCCCTGGGTGGGGCAGTTCCAAACCTATCTGACTTGGCACGAAACCAAGCGTTTGCGCGCCGTACATTATGATTTTATTGAACAAATTGTGCCTGATGCAGATAAAAACGCCGTACAAAGCCATATTCGCCGCATTCAAATCGGTAAGGATCCTGAAGGTTGGGTAATTTAAACGCAGTACGCAATGAGTTACGCAGACGACGGCAAGCGATTGCAGGTATGCTGCGTCAGCAAAAAAGCGCGGCGGCGGCGCAATATGCGCAGCAATTTTTGGCGCAATTGTCGCAGGCTCAGCATATCGGCGTGTTTTTATCTTTGCCGGAAGAAATCGATACTAGTGTCTTAGTAGATACTTTATGGCGGCAGAAGAAATCTCTGTATTTGCCCGTGGTTAAAGAAAAGCAGGCGGCGCTTGCTTGGCGGGAATATCGCCGCGATACAGTTTTGATAAAAGATATTTTCGGTATCGCGACGCCATCTGATGCAAGCGCTGAATGGCAGGGGGATTTTGATGTCGTCTTAGTGCCTTTGGTCGGCGTTGATGTAAAGGGCAATCGTCTGGGTATGGGCGGAGGCTTTTATGACCGCACATTTGCCGATAAAATACGCGGGCATCGTCCTTGGCTAATCGGCTTTGCTTACGAATGTCAGTTAATTGATCATATCCAGCGGCGAGACTGGGATGTGCCACTAGATGCTCTCGCCACCGACGCACAGTTGTTGCATTTTATTTAAGGAGTTTTTATGAGTCTTAAGCGTGATCTTACCCGTATCAGTCATCACACCAAAATCGTTGCCACTCTCGGACCTGCCAGTAGCGAAGTGGATATTCTCGAGCAGATGATTCGTGTGGGCTTGAATGTGGTGCGGTTTAATTTTAGTCACGGTACTGCCGCTTTCCATGAAGAAAATGCGCGCAAAGTCCGCGAAGCCTCAGAGCGCGCCGGTCGTCAAGTAGCCATTATTGCGGATCTGCAAGGCCCTAAAATCCGCGTCGGCAAAATTGAAAACGGCCGCATTGATTTGGTCGAAGGCGATACGTTTATTTTAGATGCTGCTTATAAAGGCGAAGGCAATCAGCAGCGCGTAGGTTTGGATTATGAAAATCTGCCCAATGATGTGGCGCCGGGCGATATTTTGCTGCTAGATGACGGCTTATTAACACTGACAGTGAAAAAAGTGGACGGCAGTCAAATTCATACCATCGTTGAAAACAGTGCGCCGCTGAAAAGCAATAAAGGCATCAATAAGCAAGGCGGCGGTTTGTCGGCACCGGCTTTGACCGAAAAAGACATGGAAGATTTGAAAACCGCATTAGCCATCGGCGTGGATTATGTGGCGATCAGCTTCGTAAAATCGGCTTCGGATATGGAATTGGCGCGTCAGTTGGTCATGCAAGGCAGCTCTTCTGCACATAATGTTCAACCGGGTTTGATTGCAAAAATCGAACGTGTGGAAGCAATTCAAAACTTAGAAGAAATCATTAAAGCCAGTGACGGCATCATGGTAGCGCGCGGCGATTTGGCGGTTGAAGTCGGCAATGCCGCCGTACCTGCTCTGCAAAAACAAATGATTTCAATGGCTCGCAAATTACGCCGCTTTACCATTACTGCTACTCAGATGATGGAAAGCATGATTGTCAATCCGGTACCGACCCGTGCGGAAGTGTCCGATGTGGCGAATGCCGTATTAGACGGTACTGATGCGGTCATGCTGTCTGCCGAATCGGCGGTGGGTAAATATCCTTTTGAAACCGTGCGTACTATGGCGATTATCTGTCAAGCGGCGGAAAAAGCGGAGTATCCTTTGGAAAACATTGATATGAATATCAATTCGGCCAACCGTATCGACCATGTGATTGCCGAAGGCGCAGTATATGCGGCGCGCAAAATCAATGCCAAAGCCATTGTGGCTTTGACTGAAAGCGGTACCACGCCTTTCCAAATGAGCCGCTACGGCGTGAATATTCCGATTTACGCACTGACTTCCAATGTCAACGTGCAGCGTAAAATGGCGATTTACCGCGGTGTACGTCCGATGATGTTGGATGTGAGCAAAGACCAAGAAACCGCCATTCAAGAAGTGGAAGCGCATCTGCAATTCCGCGGCGTGGTAGAAAGCGGCGATTTGTTCGTGATCACCAGCGGTATGCAAATGCATCAGCAAGGCGCTACCAATACTTTGCAAATTTATCGCGCTAAATAATCGTATAATTCTGTGCAAAACGCCCCCTTCGCGGGGCGTTTTTGCTAGAGAAGGAAAAACCGGCATATGCCGGCTTTTTCTATTGATTGTTGATGAACGAGGCGGATTAAGGAATGCTTATGCCGCCTTTTGTTTTATAGTCGAAGAATTGAAAAAGTATTACGGCGTTGGCTCGCCTTGCCGTACTATCTGTACTGTCTGCGGCTCGCCGCCTTGTACTACACTTCTCCGACTATAGTCATCGCTATATCTTTAGACTAAAGCAACGCCGCTTAAGTCAATAAAAAGCCCGGCAATCGTAGCACTCATCAGGTTTGCCAAAGTACCGGCGATAACAGCTTTCATGCCCAAACGCGCAATATCGGAGCGGCGGTTAGGTGCCATACTGCCGATGCCGCCGATTAAAATCGCAATCGCGCTTAAATTGGCGAATCCGCACAAAGCAAAAGTGATGATGGCTTTGGTTTTATCGCTAAGCATAACCGCAGCATCGGCTTGCAAATATTGGGCAAATTCCAAATAGCCGACAAATTCGTTAACGGCTAATTTCATGCCGATCATTTGTCCGGCAATGCCTGCTTCACTCCAAGGTACGCCGATTAAATAGGCAAGCGGTTGGAAAACATAGCCTAGTAGCACTTGTAGAGTCAGTCCTTCTATGCCGAATAATCCGCCGATACCGCCGATAATGCCGTTAATCAATGCAATCATGGCGATGAAGGCGACGAGCATTGCGCCCACATTCACCGCTAATCTCATGCCCGCACTAGCACCATTGGCAAGCGCTTCGACAATATTATGCGGTTTTTCTTCATCATGCGATTCTTCTAAGGTGTCTCGGAAGGCTTCTGTTTGCGGATACAATAGTTTAGCAAACAGCAGACCTGCCGGAGCCGCCATAAACGAAGCGGCGATCAAATAGGTTAAAGGCACGCCCATGCCCGCATAACCTGCCAATACCGAGCCCGCAATCGAAGCCGTGCCGCCTACCATAATGGCAAACAATTCGGATTCTGTCATACGGCTGACAAAGGGCTTAACGACTAGGGGCGCTTCCGTTTGTCCGACAAAAATATTGGCTGCCGCAGACATGGATTCGGCTTTTGACGTGCCTAGGGCTTTTTGCAAACCGCCGCCTAAAACTTTAATAACCCATTGCATGACGCCGATATAATACAGCACGGAAATTAATGCGGAGAAGAAGATAATCACCGGCAATACTTTAACCCCAAAAATAAAGCCGACGTTTGAAGGATCGGCCAATCCTCCGAAAATAAAATTAATGCCTTCGTTGCCATATGCAATTACCGCACTGACGCCGTTAGCCATTGCCAACAGCGCATTGCGTCCTGCCGGCACGTATAAAATCAAAGCTGCAAAAGCAGTTTGAATGGCTAATGCACCTAATACCGTTCTAAAATTAATAGCCTTTTTATTATTAGATAATAAAAAACCGATTCCTAAAAGAACAAATATACCTAAGATACTAATTAATATACTCATAAAAACCCCATCGGATAATCAATAAATCGTCGTCACTCTCTGAATACCGCATTTTTTTGCATAAGCCGACAGTTCGTCGGTTTCTTCTATGCTAGGAACGAATTTTTCTAACCCATCGGCATCTCTGGCTCCTTTCGTATGAACACGGATAATTTTTAGCAATACATCAGGATATGTTTGAAGCAGTGATGCCGCTTTATGAATTAAAGATTTGGCATCAAAAAATTGATTGATAAATACCAAGCGAACTTCTTCAATTTTTCCTTCAGGTAACAGTTTGGATAAATTATATAAATTTCTTTGCAAATTCTCCGGTCTTATATGATGTTTATCGGGGAAGAGGTTTTCCGGCACGATTCCTTGATGATTTTTGCGGTCTAAACATAAACTTTGCAGCCCCATGCCATCGCCTTTTAAATCAAATAAAAATTTATCTGTTACGGCAATTAAGGGTTTGATAACTTCATAGTTGAAAAATCCGCTGCTGTCTAAATAACAAGTCAGACCTTCTTTTTTCAATGCTTCAAATAAAGGAATAATTTGCTGATAATGAATAGTCGGTTCTCCGCCGGAAATCGTTACGCCTCGAATAAACGGCACGGCTTCCATGACTTGTTCATATAGATATTGCAAACTGCCCGATTGGGCATCTTTTGAATAACGGGGAATGGTTTCCGGATTATGGCAATACAGACAGTTTAATTTGCAGCCTTGCAGGAAAATGCTGGTTCTATTTCCTTGCCCTTCAACATTGGAAAAGGGAATGATTCGATGCAGAGGCACAAATATTTCAGACAGCATTGCCATGAAATTATCGTTACGCGCCAATATTTATATTGTCTTCATCACGCAATTGGCGATCAAATACTTTTGCGCAATCATCAGTTCCTGAGCCGTACCATGTGGTATCGCGCAATACCGCTTCGCCTTTGCGATATTTTTCCACTTCGCTTTTCTTAACCAAATATCCGGTTACGCGGATTAAATCGGTATTTTTTAAATAAGTTGTGATATAGCGATAACCATTGGCAAAAGAACCATCAATAATATCAACGACGGCATCCAAATGATCGATGTAAGTTTGATCAAAAGCGAATAAATCTCCCGTTCCTGACGGGAAATATTTATGAAATGGCGCAGATTGTTTTAAATGCGCCAATAAGGTCGGCTCTTCTCCAACGCGGATGCGGTGCGCAGGCGTATTCATTTTATCTTCGGCATGATTATTAGCGCCGACTTGTGCATGCAACAAATATTGGTTATTGGTGCGTTCCACATATAAGCCGGTATGCGCATCATTGACTTGCTGCAATGTATCCATGATTAAGGTGGCGATTTCGTCTCCGCGCTTGCTTTGTCCGAAAGTTTCGTTGATTCCTTCTTGTTTGAGCAAATAATTAACGGCATCCGCCAGGCCGACAATAGCAATCATGCTGGTGAAGTTACTTCTTTTAATAAAGCCTTCTTTTGCTAAAAAGCTACTGCTGAAAAAGTTGCTTTCTTCTACAAGGAATTTATGCCGTTTGTCCATGGTAGAAAGCGCAAGATTTGCAACTTTCGGTAATAATTGATGAATCATTTCGTCAAGATTTTGGCAAGCACGCGCAATCGTTCCCAAACGCAGACGGGTGAGCGTATAAGCGCCGCCGCATTCCGGCAGCGCGTTATAGCAGCTGGCAATGCCGTAATCATCGCCTAAATCTGCGCGGTAATAGGCATCATTGGCAAAAGAGGGTTTAGAAACTAATAAACAGGCTTTAGCAGCCAATTCGGCAAATTCGCGTGACGTTTTTTCTTTATCATAGCGAATACTCATATTAGGCGTGGTGTTTTCTAATTCAATTACTGCTTTTAATATCAAACGCCCCGCTTTAGTATCATTTGGGCCGACATTAGCATGGCAGAATGAATCAGGAATGGTTTTATCGATATGATTTAAAAATCTCTTGATTTTGATATAGTCCTGTTCTTCATTTGTAATAAAAGGATCTAATAATACATCCAATCTTCCGATATAGACCGGATAAGTCGTGATGGAAGGGACGTGAGAATATAAAATCAGCAAGCCGTCTAAAGCCTCGTCTAAGTCTTTAGGCGCAGGCAAGTCCAAAAATTCACAACCTTTGCGAATGTAAACCTCATAGTCCGGCAAAATATAGCGCGGGCGGTAAATCGCATAGCCTTCATTGAGGTCGCAGATCATTTGGTTTTCGATATGTTCCCACTCTTCCTCGGTGTAGCCGAGCAATTCGGTGGGCTTAAACAGGCGTTCGGCGATGTTCGCCAAACACATCACTTTTTGCTGATAGGTCAGATTGTTGGCTTTAACAGTATCTAAAATGTCTTGTAATGATGCTTGCATGATTAATCCTCTACATAATCAAAGTGTTAAAATGTGCTGCAATATTTTTCCAAAGGCATATTAACAAATTTATAGAATAAAGAACAAGTAATGTTTTCTTGGAATGTAGAAAAAACCACAATATTTTTCACAGAAAACCTCAAAAAATCTCATTTCTTTCTGCTTGCATAAAAAATGAGAAAAATTAATTCTCTACATTTCAATGTTGAAGAACAAATTTCATCAAAATTTCCTTACTGGTTGAAACCCCTCCCTTTAGGGAGGATAATCAAATTGGGAGAGGTGTAACCTCTTCCAATTCAGAGCAACACGTAGAGCGACGCTTTATGGGTCGCTCTGTGTGTTGAAACATGCTAAAAGACCTGAAAAATCTTATCCTATAAGACTTTTAGAGAGCTTAACAAAGCTTTGACCGCAAAGACCGCTGTTTGCGGCTGATAACTAGCGCTTTTCGAAGGAGAAAACACATGAATTTATCCCCTCTGTTACTTACGGTTTGCTTAAGCCTTGCTTGTTTACAAGCATCTGCCGCAGCTAATAAAGCAACTGCTTCAGTAAAAGAAGCAGCCGAAGCGCAGCAACGCATCGAACTGATGCAAAATTTTGAATATAGCGATGAAAAACAATGCTATGCTGTGATTGTGCCGGGCGAGGAGGCGCGGCCTATTTTGAATTTGCTTGTCGCCTCTTACGGTCTGCCGGATTTCGATAAAGCCGCATTGCAAAGCGCTTTAGAAGCCGCAGTCGCGCGCGGCTGCGATGTCAATGAGCTGGGTCATTCCGGCTTAAGTCCTCTGCATGAGGCGGTCTTGTTTAACGAGCCGGAGCTTGTGCGCTTTCTGCTTGCCCATGACGCGGATATCGAACAAAAAATTCAGCGTCCCGACAGCGCAGTTCATGAGTTGAATGCTCGGCAGTTTTTAGACAAACTCCTCTTGCTTGCCGCCGAAGGTAAGGGCGATATGCGCGATCGCAGTGCCGTGCAAGCCGCCTTGGCGCAGGCAGAAAAAACGCGGCAAAATCAAGAAAAATAAATCATTATCAGAGATTTAAAGTATTGTCTAGCATTTTTACCTGCCGCAGCCTATGCTATACTGCGTCGCTTTCGGCATAACTTTCAGAAGATTAGGATAGAACTATGCGTACAGAATTTGACCTCATCGTTGTCGGCGCCGGTCCAAGCGGATTGAGTTTGTGCCGCGCATTAGCCGACAGCGGCTTAGATATCGCCGTGATTGACCCACATTCGGCGGAAGAGCTGAGTAATCCGCCTTTTGACGGACGCGAAATCGCGCTTACCCATCCCTCAAAACATATCTTGGAAAACCTAGGCATTTGGCAGGGCTTTGCCGAAGATGAGATTTATTTCTTGCGCGAAGCCAAAGTCGTCAATGGCGACAGCCCGTATCAACTGCATTTCGCTCTGCCGCCGACCGACAGCAAAAAGCGCCCGATTGATACGCTCGGCTATTTGGTTTCCAATCACAATATCCGCCGCGCCGCCTATGCCGCCGCGCAAAAACAACATAATCTCCATTGGTTTTTGCAGGAAAAAGTCGTGCATAGCACCAGCGACGCGCAGCGTGCCAGCGTTACGTTATCTAATGGTACGCAATTGCATGCCCCATTATTGGTTGCCGCCGACAGCCGTCTTTCTAGTGTGCGCCGCCAAATGGGCATCGTCTGCGATATGCATGATTTCGGGCGTACCGTCTTGGTTTTCCGTCTTGAACACAGCATCAGCAATGACCATACCGCCTTTGAATGCTTCTTCTACGGCTCGACTCTAGCCCTGTTACCGCTTACAGACCACATCACTAACTGCGTGATTACCATCGACAGCCGCAAAGTACACACCTTGACTTCGCTCGCACCGCAAGCCTTAGCCGACCATGTTGCCGCGCAAGTGCAGCACCGCTTCGGCGAAATGCGTTTAATCAGCGAAGTTTGCGACTATCCGCTGATGGGAACCCATGCCCGCCGTTTCCACGCCACACGTTGCGCCTTGATTGGCGATGCCGCCTGCGGTATGCATCCTGTTACCGCGCACGGCTATAATCTGGGGCTGCAAAGTCAGGAAATTTTGGCGCGTCTGATATTGCGTCAGCACGGACAAGGTAAGGACATCGGCGCGGATAATATGCTCGCCGCCTATACCCGCCAGCATCAAAGAAATACCCTGCCGCTCTATCACGGCACGAATTTGATTGTAAAACTCTTTACCCGCGAAACGCCGATAGCGAAAGTTGTGCGCGGCGGCGTATTGCGTGTGAGCAATAAACTGCCCTTTTTGAAGACCATCATCACGCGGCAGCTGACCGGTTAATTGCTCTATGATTCTCTGTTATGATGAAAAAGCGCCTGTAAAGGCGTTTTTTCATGCCGGATTACTTGGTGAGGTTTCGGCGGTGTTTTCCCGTGCTTGCCAGCGGTAGGGAAGAATAAAACATAAGAGATTGAGTAGAAATAGCCAGCCGTAGCGCGTTTCAAAGGAATGGGCGGTCATGATTTGGTATTGAATCAGCCATGGGCGGAGCAGCGAAAAAATAAAGTGCGCGCTATTGATGAATAAGACTATCCATGCCAAAGGCAGGATGTTCATCGACTGCTGCAAGCGCGGCATCATTGGCGCGCTTTTCTTTTTTATCATGTTTGCTATTTGTGCTATTTCTTCTGCCATTTCATGATGATATATAAAAGAATGATGTTTGCTTTCGATGAAGATGTTTTCGGTTTTGCGATTCCTAAGATGAAAATGCCAGCCTACGCGGCGACCACGGCCGCTGATATAAGTGTTGTATGCTTCTATTTTTGATAATTCATGCCAATCGAAATGCGTGTTGAGTGTTTTTCGGGCAAAGCTGATTTGAGTCGGAAAGAACAAACGTTTTCGAGTCGCAAGGCTGATGCCTTGAGCATTCAGGCTGACCACAGGATAAGCGGACATGAAAAAAATAGCGTATAAACGCTTGAATATTTTCCTTAACATTAAGGCGAAAATCATCAGCAAAATCCATGACGAGCCATCAAAAGAGGGCAGCGTGATATCGGCGAACAGATTATCCGGCAATAGGCTTTTCTCTTTGTAAAAGCGTTCGATGCTCAGATAATTGTCTGTGTTTGCCGCGGTATCGGCTGCGTGAAAATGTATCGTCTTAAAAAATATTCTGTAAACAATATAGCTGATGCCAAACCAGCAAAATACCCCAAAATTCGTGTTGCGAACCAGTTTCGGGTGTTTATACCAAGAATAGCAGGCGGAAGCATTGTGATAAAAATCCTTATCATATTGCTCATCGGAAACAGGAGTATGGGATGGTGTGGTCATAAAATTTCTTTAATCCTTACAAATACCTGATGCCGATAAAAGCGCATGCAATCATTCAACATCAATAGACAAGCTATGGTATCGCATCTTGCGGCGGCTGTCTTTCTCTCACGCTCAGGGTAGATAGCCGATGTGGCTCTTGCCATATCGGTATTATCGTCGTTTTTCCTTTGCAGAAAACCCTGCATTCTAAAACTTGATTACTACTGAAAAAAGCAAATTTTTTGGTAAACCAATTTGGGATAATAAAGATTTTCATTTTGTTTTTTGCTAGAATTTGCTTTTCTCATCATGACGACAAGCTAATGATTGCAAATAAACGTTATTCATCACAACAAGTTGCGCCGCATGCTTTTGCCGAGCGGCGTTCATTGCAGCCTATTTGGGGCGGAGTCCCTGTGGCGGCGGAAGAATGGCAAACTTTGTTTCGGCAGGAAATCGTCCGTCCTTTAGAGCAAGATGCTTTGGCATATATCCACATTCCTTTTTGTGCCAATCATTGCGTATTTTGCGGCTTTTACCGCAATCCTTGGCATGATGAGCAAAGCGCGATATATGTCGATAAGGTCATTGGGGAGCTGGCGCAAGAAGCGCAAATGCGTTCGGGCAGCGGCAAAATTCGTGCAGTGTATTTTGGCGGCGGCACGCCCACCGCTTTGCATACTGCGGATTTAGTACGCTTAATTGAGGCTTGTCAGCGTTATTTGCCCTTGGCGGAGGATTGTGAATTTACACTTGAAGGGCGGATTCGTCATTTTGATTTAGATAAAGCACGGGCATGTATTGCGGCGGGCGTGAATCGTATTTCGATTGGCGTGCAAACCTTTAATACGGAAATTCGGCGCAAACTGGGGCGCAAATTCAGCGGCGACGAAGCTTATCAATATTTAGAACAATTGGCGCGTGAAAAAGTGGTCTTGGTAGCGGATTTAATGTTTGGTTTGCCGCGTCAAGATGATGCCGTTTGGGCGCAGGATATTGCACGCGCCTGCGCCCTGCCTTTAGCGGGACTGGACACTTATGCTTTTAATTTATTCCCGCAATTGCCGATTAACCGCATGATTGAAAATGATAAGTTTCCGGCGCCGCCCTCTTTGGCGGAGCAAAGCTGCCATTATGCCTATGCGGTAGAAACCCTAATGGAAAACGGCTGGCTGCAAGTCAGCAACAGCCATTTTGCCCGCCCTGATGGTGGGGAACGTAATTTATATAACACGCTGGTGAAATCTAATATGCCTTGTTTGGCATTCGGCTCTGGGGCAGGGGGAAATATTGGGGCGTATAGCTATATGGTGCAGGCTGATTTGCAACAATATCTTGATACGCCTTCAGGCGAGAAAAACATTCTCTTTATGAGCCGCCACGGCGAACATAAAGCCCTGCTTGCTCAAGTGCAGCATGATATCGAGCTTGGGCAAATTGACAGTACATTATTTAAACAGCATCCTCATGCTTTGCGGCAAATCCAAGCATGGGCAAAGCAAGATTTACTCAGTATTGACCAAAACGGGCTGGCGCATTTGCATACCAGCGGACGTTTTTGGTCGCCCACCATGACGCGCAAGCTCATGATGAGCCTTTCTTCTCCCTCTGAACAAGGAAATATGATGACTTTAAACGATGAAAAACGTGCGCAATTGCGCGACAGTCTTGCCAAAAGACCGGGACAAATTTTGGAAATGCTCGCAAATGAATACCAATGTTCCCTAGCCGATGTTTTAGAACTTTTGCCCGAAGGTATGGCGCGCAAAATCGGCAGCGAACATTTTGTTGCGATTATGGGCGCGATTGCCGAATGGGAGCATCCGATTACCTTTATTACCCATACGCCGGATGTGATTATGGAAGTCAGCAGCCGTCTGCCTAAAGGACGTATCGCACGCGGCTTTTATAATTTTGAAGAAGGCGAAGCGGGCGGCGTGCACGGGCATATTTATCATGAGCATTGCGCGGCAATCTATCTCTTGGAACGCCCCTTTATGGGAACGGCAACCATGTCGCTGAATTTTATCAACCATAAAGGCGGCGCGATGTTTAAAATTTTTGTGGGACGCGATGAAAACGGCAAACTGCGTGAAGAACAAATTACTGCGATGCGTGAATTATTTAATCGTTTGGAGGCGTAAATGAAGCTGATTTTTGGTGCAAACGGTCGTAGCGGTCGCGCATTATTTGAGCAAATCGGCAATCATGAAAGTATTGCCCTTGTTCGCCGCATGCCGGAAGACGATTTCTTCAGCAGTCGCGGCATTCGCACGGCAATTGCTGATGCTTTGGATGAAACAGCGGTTGCCGATATTATTAAGGAAAGCCAAGCCGAGATGGTCATCAGCCTCATCGGAGGGAAGAATGCGCAGGGCGAGCGCTGTGATTTTATCGGCAATCAGCATATTATCAATGCCTTGACTGAACATTCGCCGCAGACATATTTTATCTTGATTAGCAGCATGGGCTGCGGTGAGCAATGGGAGCATATGCCGCCGATGGTGCAGGAAATGCTAGGTGAAGCGTTGGAAGCCAAAACACAGGCGGAAAATCTGCTGAAAAACAGCGGATTAAATTATTGCATTCTGCGCCCTTGCGGATTGAACAGCCACAAAGATAATCCCTTCCAACTCCGTGAACGCTTAGAAGACGTGCCGCCCGGCTATATGAGCCGCGCGGGGCTTGTCGCCGCGATTGCGCAGATCATGGCGGATAAACCTGAGAGGAAAATTTATACTTTGAGTTCTTATTAGGCCGTTTAAGAGAACAATAAGCCTGATTATTGTTATTCATATAAAATAAAAACGGCAGCCGAAGCTGCCGTTTTTTGCGCTTATTGCTTAATGCTTATTGCTTAATAGCGGGTAACGAGGGCAATCGGTTCTTTTTCATTGTTTTCGTCAGCAGGTAAGAAAACCACTTCGCCGCCGTTATGGCTGACTAATTCAATGATTTCTCCCACTGCATCGTCAGTAACCCCGGCTTTGGTCGCATCTTCTTCCACTTTAAGACTGAGTTCTTTTTCATCAATCGTGGCAGGCACGCGATAACCTTGGCGAACGATAAGGCTTAAGGCATTGCCTTCGAAAGCTGCGCGGTAGATGGCTTGCAAATCCGTGCGCAGAAGATTTTCATTGCGTGCTTTCTCTAAAGCGGCTTTAGCTTCTTCATAGCGCTTGCCTTGCTGTTCTTGAACAAGCTCTTGCACACCGTCAATGAAGCTTTGCGGATGTCCGTCTTCCAAATTCGGCAAATGGCTGAGTTTGCCGATGATGATGTTCGGATTGTCGCATACTTGCTCATAAGCGCCTAAGTTTTGCGTCTCGCCTACCAGAATGACCGGCAGCGGCGATTGATTGTAGAATTGTTGCAGGCTCTTATCGACACGGTTAAAGAATTCTTTCAAATATTTGTCATCATCCGCCGAGCCGGTGCGGTCTGCTTTGCTACCGGTAGGCAGGCTGGTATTGTTAATCGGGAAAGTCAGTTCGTCCATTTGCTGTTGACGAAGGCTTTCGGCGGTAATTTCTTTGACCAGACGATTGTTCGCACCTTCGATGAGACGCGCTTTATCACGTGTAATCAATAAAATGTAGTAAGCGAAAGATTGAGAAAGGTGGCGCATAAAGCTGCGGGTAGCGAATTTTTCGCCGATATTGACGCGTGCATCAACGTCAAAAGGCAGACGGATGGCTTGCGCTTCTTCACTAGTTGCAAAAATAGCTAAAGAGTCAAGGTTGTAATTGTGATCCCAGTCCGCTAATTGCGCTTCGATGTTTTCCAGTACGGCTTGTGCGATGCGTTTGTCGTATTCTGCGGTAATGCGTTCTTCGGCAATTTTAAGTTGGTTTTTGATTGCGATGGCATCTTGTTGATTGTCGGGGAAGGTGCGATGTGTGGGAACAAAAATACTCACTGCCGGTTGAGCATTTACTTGGCGTAATTCTTTTAAGGTATTTTTAATAGCTAACATATCTATTCCTTTAAGTTGATTTCACTTGTCTGTTGACGGGGCTAATGTAGCAAGACTAAGCTAATGTAGCAAGACTAGGGCGCTTTAAAAAGTTTTGATACGTTAATATTAAACTTAAAACACAAATGTTTATGGATAATGCTTGTTGATTTTTGATAAATGCAGTGAAAACAAACAGGATTTATGCCTCAAAAAGAGGCATAAATTGTTCGCAGGCTTCTTTTCTTACCAATAGGCAAGATTTGAGGTAAGAATTACAGCTTGCGGCTATAAATCAATACGGAATAAGGCGCGATTTGAATTGCCGCACAGGCATTGAATCCGTCTCTTGCCGCGTTTTCTGCATAGATATTGCCGCTAGGCGTGTCGGCGAAATCATCGCTGTAAATAGCGGCATCGGAATTAAAACGCAGCGTCCATTCGCCGCTTTCCGGAAAGCCGATGAGGTAATTGTTGTGTGCTTGGTGGCTGCAATTGGCGATAATCATCACATCGTCGCCTGCGCCGTGTTGATCCCAACGTTGGAAGGCGATGATGTTATCGGCTTCGTTGAGATGGCTAATGGCAATATGTTGCCCGCACAGTCCGCGCGTGTTGCCGTATCGATTCAGACGCAGGCGGATTAGATCGCGGTACATGCGAACGATGCCGTGATAGTCTTCGCGCAGATCCCAATCCAGCGGTACGTCGTCGCGAAACCATTCGCCTTGCAGGAATTCTTGTCCCTGAAAAATCATCGGAATGCCGGGAGCAGTAAAGAGCAGGGCGGCGGCGAGGGTGGAACGTTTTTGCGCATACCAGCCTTGCGGATCATCGGGGTGGATTTCCTGCGGCACACGCGCTTTGCCGTTGGCGACTTCATCATGCGATTCGCTGTAAATCACGCGACTGCAAGCGTCATTGCCGTAGCGGAAGCTCAGGGCGGCGGCGAGAGCGTGCATGGAGCGTTCTTGATCTTGCGCGGCGGTGACGAAAGTCCGAATAGGATGGACGAATTGCGCGTCCCATTGCGAGTGGAAACCTGCACCGCCGGCAGCAGTATCGGCGGTGATGGCTTCGTTGCTGTGCAGGTCTTCGGCAATTGTAATGCGGCCGGGAAAGGCTTGGCGCACCGAAGCATTGATTTCTTGCAGCAGATGCCAACCTTCGGGAATCGCCTCGCCGCCGGCATCGGTGCTGTGGATATAGACCGTCATATCGTAGCGCAGTCCGTCAAGATGATAATCTTTTAGCCACATCATGACATTATCATGAATGAATCGGCGTACTTCTTCGCGCCCGTAATCGGGGCGCGTATCGCCCCAAGGGGTTTGCGAGCGGTGGTCGTTATAAAAATAGATACCGCCTTTGTCGTTTTCCTGCCAGCCGTCAAACTGCCACAAATCCAAATCGCTGGGACCGAAATGGTTATAGACCACGTCAAGAATGACGGCGATGCCGCGACGATGCGCTTCTTTGACTAAGCGCTTAAAGCCGTCTGGACCGCCGTAAGCACTTTCGACCGCAAAAAGATGTGCGGGATTGTAGCCCCAAGACAAATCGCCGGCGAATTCGGCAATCGGCATGACTTGAATCACATTAATGCCGAGTTTTTGCAGATAATCCAAGCGTTTTAAGACCATGTCGAAATTGCCGACTTCGTTTTCGTCTTCTCTGTAAAAAGAGCCGACATGCATTTCGTAGATGACGAGTTCATTATGCGCAGGCAGCGTGAAATGATCATCTTCCCAATCAAAGGCGGCGGGATCGTAAATCACGCCGTTGCCCACCGAATTGGTCACTTGCCGAGCATAAGGGTCGATGCGCGAAAGCTTTTGTTCGCCGTTTGTGATGCAGTAGCGGTATTGCTGCCCAAGTGCGGCGCTTGCGACTTCGCCGTACCAATAGCCATTGCCTTCATGGATTAAAGGATTAGCACTTTCCGACCAATCATTAAAATCGCCCGTCACGGCAAGCGCATCGGCATGCGGCGCCCATACGCGGAAAAAAATGCCGCCTGCAAAAGGCAGCGCGCCCATGCCGGATTGATGTGTGGTTTGTTCTGCCATGACTGTTCCTTTAAGCCTTGTTTTAACGGCGATAGCGCCGCACTTGAGAGTGCCGAAGAATTAAAAAGTATTTGCCTTGCCGTATGCCTACTATAGCACAGCGGCAATCGGGCGCGATAAGGTGAAGCGGATTTAAGCAGCGGCTGTTTGCAGATACCGCTGCTAAGCGAAAGGATTGATGGCGACCATATGAGGAAAAGCGGCCAGAACTTCCGCCTCATCTTTCGCCAGATACAGCAATTTCAAATTCGGGCCGGCATCGGCGGTGAAATAGAGCGGCAATCCCTGCGCACGCAGGGCATGAATACGCGCAATCTGACGGAAACTCTCCGCTTGCAGATAAATCAACGCAGGACGCGCTGCCATCATGCTAGCATGCATGGCAAATGCATTCGATTCGGCGGTTTGCGCAAGCAGATGAAAATCTCGATTGGCAATCGCTTCTTCAATTGTTTGCAAATCCGCTTCAGCACAGGCCGCCCAAGGTGCATACAGCGGACTAGTCGCTACCGTATGATTCATACCGTCGCGACTGGAAACGCTTTTTTCCGCCGTATCGATTTCCAATAAACCGATATGCAAATCCTGCCAATCGCTAGTAATCGGCATTGCATAAGAATCGCTGCCGTCCGCCGCTTCGCCCTTTTGCCATTTGACAAAACCATGCCAGAGAGAACGCGCGGCGCTGCCGCTGCCAATCCGTGCAAAACTCGACAAAATGCGGCTGTCCAAATCCAATTGCCACAAATCCGCTAAAGCTAAAGTCAGCGCGGCAAAACCGGAGGCGCTGGAAGCCAAACCTGCGGCGGTGGGAATCGTATTACTACTCTCAATCAGCAAAGAAGGTGTTTGTCCGCGGCGGAACAAACGGATAAATGCCTGTGTCTTGCGGTAAAAAGCACTGTCGGGGCTGATGTTTTTACCATTCAAAACCATCATATCCTGCGGCGCATCAATCGCAATGACCGTCGTATGCGTACCGAGCGCGCCTAAGGAAATCGATAAACTGCCGTTCATCGGCAAATTTAGCGCCGCATCGCGTTTGCCCCAATATTTAGACAAAGCGATATTCGCCGGCGCATAAGCCTGTCCGCTATCTTTGGCTTGAAGATGCGGCGGTAAAAATCGATTGAAATACTCTTCTTTAGTCATAATCTTGCGTAGAAATATTGAAAGAATGCAATTGTGCGCGGATAGCTTCAAGATTATCGCGCTCTCCGCGCAAATGAAAGCGGCAGGAAATCCCCATCTCTTGGCTGATAATGTCCAGCTGATGCTGCTGCACCGCCTGCATCAAACGATGCACCTGCGCATACTCCGCCACCGCCACAAACTCCGCCTTCGGCACAATCGGGAGAAAACGCCCCTGCTTAAGCGCATCTTGCGCCGCCTGCTTATAAGCGCGGATTAAACCGGATACCCCGAGCAAAGTACCGCCGAAATAGCGCACCACAATCAGACCGCAATCGGAAACCTCAAAAGACTGTAATTGATGATAAATCGGCAGCCCCGCCGTACCGCTAGGTTCGCCGTCATCATTAACACGGTACTGCTGCCCATTCTCGCCCAAACGCCAAGCATAGCAATGATGACGCGCTTTAGGATGCGCCTGACGCAAATCTGCCAAGCGTTTGCCAAACTCATCTTCCTGCCGGCAAGGAAAGGCGAAAGCTAAAAATTTACTGCCCTTTTCCTGATACAGTCCTTCGCAGGCGGCTGAAAGCGTCAAAGCATAAGTCAATTTTTATCCTTTATTCTCTGTGTTTTCCTGCGAAACATGCTACATTAGAGGCGCACAAAGATACAAGGAGCGTGTATGAAAATTCGTGTTTTATTATTAACTTCAGTCTTATCTCTCAGCACCATGGCGCAGCAAAGCCTATCAAACGATGTCCGCGTCCAAGCGCGCCACAGCGAAGAACTGCGCGTCATGCCCGAAGGTAGTCCTGCCATGACGCCTAAAGCCTATGAGCAAAGAAGCCGCATTCCAGTCAAACAAATCAGCTTAAATGCGCAAGGTGCGGCGCGTTTGGTCGGCTCCGTGCGCGGACTGGGCATGGACACCTATCAATTCAGCGGCAATGCCGGCGACGTCATTCGTATCATCAGCGCCAAAGCCACTGCGATGGAATTTGCCATTTTCAGCCCCGAAATGGGCATGCGCTTCGGCAATTATCAAGTATTGCCCTACACCGGCGTATATGAACTGCGTATTGTCAATAACCGCAAAGACTCCGCACGCAACCGCAAAGCGCGACATTACGACGTCACCTTTACCTTGCAACGCCCAAGCAAATAATCCGTTTCAAAACCGCCTCGATAGGCGGTTTTTTTACAATACGCCCTATACAGGTTTTTATCATAAGCGGAATATCCAAAACATCAGAAAATATAGTCGATTAAAATAAAAATGAGACAAGGCGAGCCAACGCCGTATCATTGCAATTTTAATCGACTATAGAATCAAACAATTACTTTGAACTGCGCCTATAAAATAGTAAAAGAATTTTGCCCCTAGCGCCGAGTGGCACCGCGATAAAAATACGATAGCGCAGCAGGGAAATGCCGCCGAGCAATATTGACATTATGCGGACTCCGTAAAGATGCTTAAGGCGGTTTCTAAGCTAAATCTCACGCATTTGGAAACTAATAACACAAGATAACGGCAGTACCATTGCATGCAGCAAAATAATCGAAGAATTGAAAAAGTATTACGGCGTTAGCTTGCCTTGTCTCATTTTGACGTTAAGTCACTATACCAAGCCGAATATCGCTAAGCACATAACTATTTTTCTATTTTTTATAGCATTATCGTTTTTCATTATGCTACAATCCGAGCATCCGTAAATTATTACTTAATTTACATAAAAATTTAACTTTAGCGATAATCGAATAGGTGGAAAAGTAACGCGACGTAAGTAGTACGGTGATTAGGGCAAGTCAGCAAACACCGTGATGTTTTTCAATTCTAGGGTTCTAGGAGGATGAGCGATAACAAAACGAGTAAATAGTAACAACGCAGCAAAATTTTCTTCTCGCTACTAATTAATTTCGTAAAACAGAATATATAGTATCTTAACGTCAAAATGGAATTTAGAGATGCATATTTTGTCAGGAGAAGTACTTGGAATAATCTCATTTTGATATTAAGAGACTGGAGATTATAGTTATAATAACAAGATGATAGATCAAATATAAAATAAATAATTTTTGGAGTCAATATGTTTAAATTTTTATTATCCTATATTACACTTGAGGATTGTTCAAAAGATGATTTAAAATCGACACTTATTATTTGGGTAATAATATTTCTAGTTTCAATTTATGCTGAAATTTCAATTAAACCATCAGAAGAATATCGTGAATATATAGGAAAAACAATAGTATTCAAAGGTCCTTTTAACATTTCTTATTCAAAAGGTAGTGGGAGAATACCTTCAGAATTCATCATTCATAGCAATATTATGCCGGCAAGGTTTTCATCGAGTTGTTCTGGAGTAGAGTTATATGACTTTTGTAGTAAAAAAAAGAGAGTTCCATATAAATTTAACGAAGAATACGAACTAAATTATTATGTAAGGAGTATTTACAAAGATAGATTTTGGGGATTGATAAGCAGCGTTAAAAAGAATGGAAATTATATTTTTTACAACAAACGTCTGAATGAATTTGTTTTTTTACAAAAAGCATGGGAGTTTTTCTATATTTTTTGGTATCCAATTATTTTTTGGTATATTTTTATTTCTTATAATAGAATTAAGTCAATCTCAAAAAAGGAGAATAAATCATGACTGTTTTAGCTGTTTTCTTTGATTCAGAAAGCATCAAAATCTAATATGTTTAATGTAATACCATCAGAAAACTTTATACCTGCTGAGTTAGGCATTCCCAACCTGAATCTCACACATTGATAGTTCAAATGCAAAACCAATAATTTTTGGAGTCAATATGTTTAAATTTTTATTATCCTATATTACACTTGAGGATTGTTCAAAAGATGATTTAAAATTGACACTTATTATTTGGGTAATGATATTTCTGTTTTCAATTTATAATGAAATTGTATATAAGCCATTAGAGGAATATCGTGAATATATGGGAAAAACAATAGTATTCAAAGGTCCTTTTGACATTTCTTATTCAAAAGGTGGTGGGAGAATACCTTCAGAATTCATCATTCACAGCAATATTATGCCGGCAAGGTTTTCATCGAGTTGTATTGGAGTGGAGCTATATGACTTTTGTAGTAAAAAAAGAAGAGTTTTATATAAATTTAATGAAGAATACGAGCTGAATTATTATGTGAGAAATATTGAAAAATCCAGATTTATCGGATTGATAATTAGCGTTAAAAAGAATGGTGATTATATTTTTCAAAATAAACATTTAAATCGATTCCTTCTTCCAAAAAAAATATGGGACTTTTTTTATATTTTTTGGTATCCAATTATTTTTTGGTATATTTTTATTTCTTATAATAGAATTAAGTCAATCTCAAAAAAGGAGAATAAATCATGACTGTTTTAGCTGTTTTCTTTGATTCAGGGGATGCCAGAATCTAATATGTTTAATGTAATACCATCAGCCAACTTTATACCTGCTGAGTTAGGCATTCCCAACCTGAATCTCACACATTGATAGTTCAAATGCAAAACAAATAATTTTTGGAGTCAATATGTTTAAATTTTTATTATCCTATATTACGCTTGCTGATTGTTCAAAAAAGGATTTAAAGTCCATACTTTTCGTTTGGATAATCATGCTTTTTATTTTTATTTATGCTGGAATTTCAAGCAAACCTTTAGAGCAATATCGTAAATATGTAGGGAAAACAATAATATTCAAAGGTCCTTTTGAAATTTCTTTTTCAAAAGGTAGTGGAAAAATACCTTCAGACTTCATCATTCATAGCAATATTATGCCGGCAAGGTTTTCATCGAGTTGTATTGGAGTAGAGCTATATGACTTTTGTAGTAAAAAAAGGAGGGTTTCATATCAATTTAATGAAGAATACGAACTGAATTATTATATAGGGAGTATTGAAAAAGATATATTTGTTGGCTTAATAAGCAGTGTTAAAAAGAATGGGGATTATATTTTTCAAAATAAACAATTAAATGAATTTATTTTTTCTCAAAAAATACAGAATAATTTTTTTATATTTTCTTATTTTATTATCTTTTGGTATATTTTTATTTCTTATAATAGAATTAAGTCAATCTCAAAAAAGGAGAATAAATTATGACTGTTTTAGCTGTTTTCTTTGATTTAATGGGAAATAGTGCATCTACTTTAAACAATTGGGTAGGTAGTACAGTAAGATATGAAAAAGGTGAAAAAACTCATATTGCTGTTATACAGGGAATTGCATCAGGATCTGATATGTTGAATGCAATGTCGTCAGGAATAGATGGTTATGATTCATCAATTAAAAATCGTCTAGGAAAAATTAGCAATATTGCAAATGCAGGTGTTGTTATTTTAAAAATTATTGGCAAAGAAAATTTAACATGGGGAGATGCAGCAACCTTGGGTATTACTGCAATATCTCTTATAGGAAAATTTACTCCGTTAGGAATGCTTGGTACGGCATTAAATTTTGGCTTAAATGCTTTTGCTCTCTATGATAATTTAAGTGATTTTGCAAAACTCAACCGCACAGGCAAATATCAAGTTTACGATCCCCTAAGCTTAGACCTAGACGACGACGGTATTATAGAAACCACCGCTATCGAGGGCTTGAACAGTACATTATTCGATCATAATAACGACGGTATCCGCACAGCTACCGGTTGGGTGAGTGCTGATGACGGTTTATTGGTCTTAGACCGCAATGGCGACGGCGTGATTAATCACGGCGGCGAACTCTTCGGCGACAATACCTTGCTAAAAGACGGCAGCTTGGCGCCGACAGGTTTTGCCGCATTAGCAGAACATGATGATAATGGCGATGGCAAAATTGATACGCAAGATGCGGTGTTTGAACAGCTAAAAGTTTGGCGCGATTTAAATCAAGACGGCATCAGCCAAGAGGGAGAACTCTTTACGCTTGCTGAGTTAGGCATTCAATCGCTAGATTTGAACCATCAAGCGGTCAATCAAAGACAGGGCAATGGCAATAGCGTAGCGCGTTTAGGCAGCTATACCAGTACAGACGGCAGCACACACAAAATGGGCGATTTGCTATTTGACAGCAACTCTATGATTAGCCGTTTTACAGATGAAATTGCGCTTAGTGCCGAACAGCGGCAAGCGCCGAAGTTGCTTGCCGCATAATATAATTTTTCTTTCTATTCAATACAATTCTCTCTCGTCAATAAAATTGCGCATCTAGTTTATAGTCTCTTAACCTCAAAATGAGCTTATGCCAAGCGCTTCTCCTGACAAAATACGCATCTCTAAATATCATTTTGACGTTAAAGTGCTATACCAAGAGACGAACTATCAGTAAGCACATAACTATTTTTCCAATTTTTTATAGCATTATCGTTTTTCATTATGCTAGAATCCGAGCATCCGTAAATTATTACTTAATCTACATAAAAATTTAACTTTAGCGATAATCGAAGAGGTGAAAAAGTAACGCGATGTAAGCAGTACGGTGATTAGGGCAAGTCAGCAAACACCGTGATGTTTTTCAATTCTAGGGTTCTAGGAGGATGAGCGATAACAAAACGAGTAAATAGTAACAACGCAGCAAAATTTTCTTCTCTCTGCTAATTAATTTTGTAAAACAGGAGATAGTATGCCGATAATAAAGAAAATAGAACCACCTTTCAAAACTGTTGAGGAGGCAATTGCTGTTGCTAATCAACATAAGCCTTATGAGTACTTATGGAAAGAAGGATATGTGAATTTTTATGTTTTTTCTGAACGATATAAACCAGGAGAGTTTCAAAAAAAAGTTTCAGAATATGTTGATAATGCATTAGTATATTATGGAGCGATATCTTTATTTATATTTCCGTTTTATATTTGCTTATGCTCTTTAATTTTTCTGTTTGATTATCAAGAAATAAATTATAAAATCTATCTTTTTTTAAAATCTCTATATATTCCTATTCGTGACCCTTATGGTCGGAATTTTAGTTTCCTTATTAGTTTTTTTATTAATTTACTTTTATTTAACCACATGAGAAGAAGTTATAATTTTTCTATTCTAATAAAATCAACAAAAATAAATCATCCTGTTAGATATTTTTTTTGCAGTATAATGATGTTAATCATGATTTTTTTATTTGTTATTGCATCATTTATTACTATGCCAGAAAAAGCAGATCCTTGCACAAGAGGTTCACTATGTTTTCTGAATTCGGATTCAATGTTTCTATATGCTTCAACAATGTCTTTTATAATTTTTTTGGTATAGGGTATTTTATATATTCGCTAATTTATATAAGATTAGATTTTAGAAATGTAGAACCAATAGATGTGTCAAATTAAAAATGTAGGAAAAAATATGAAAGACGAAATAAGAAATTTTTTCGATATTACATGGAAAAATACAATACTCTCAGAAAATGGTTTAGGTTTAATTGTTACTAATTATTCAACATTAGCAACTGAGTTTTATGAAAAAAGGTTAGCTAGTATTTTAAATAATCCAGCAGTTTTTTCTAACAAACCTCAAAATTCACATTAAGCAAAAAAAGCTAGTCTAGAACCTGGACTATATTGAAACACGATTATTGTTACAAAAGCTAGGAAATATTAATTCATGAAAAATATATTATTAACTACTTTTTCAATTACACTTTTTATTTATTCTAACAATGTTGTGTATTCAAAATCCTATTCGATAGAAGAAAAAAAAGAAGAGCAAACTTTTTACGATATAGATTCTATATATAATATTCAGTTTAAAAAAACCATTCCATTGACTAAAGATGAAATAATTGAGCAAAAGCAAATTTCTTTCAGTCATCAAAAAGTTAATGCTATTTTTTTTCCTGAGTTGGATAAAAATTATCCTTATAAACATTATTATAATGATTTAATCATTAAAGATGGTTTATATTACCTATTAATAAACAGCGATTACAATGAGGATTATTTTTTAATTAATGTTGAAAATGGAAAACTTGTTAAACAAGAAAAAGATATCGTTTTAAAATATGATAGTGATGGACTTCCTTATACCATATCTGATTCAATCAGAGATAACTCTATTATTGTTGATGATTTTAACATGCGGCATGAATATGTTTTTATAACCCCAAAA
This sequence comes from Suttonella indologenes, assembly GCF_900460215.1. NCBI lineage: Bacteria > Pseudomonadati > Pseudomonadota > Gammaproteobacteria > Cardiobacteriales > Cardiobacteriaceae > Suttonella > Suttonella indologenes. Next base: position 375,226 of record NZ_UHIA01000003.1, on the reverse strand, counting down.
ACTTATTTACCTTTTTGTCAAGATGTAAAAGATTGTTGGAATTTTACTGATTATGATATTAACTATTTTACTAGCATACCTTTCCTAGAGAAAACGCCTCGTAGCTTTGTTATGCAAGATACCACTTACGATAAAAGCGAAGAATCTAATGAGGTATTGAAAATAGGGTTTTATGCTTTTTCTAATTCATTATATTACCCTGAATATTCATCAGCTAAAAGCATTGTTATCCATAACCCAACTACTCTAAATCACTATTTCGAAAATGATGAATCTAATAAAATTTTAGCAGCAGATATTATTTCAAGAATTACTAAAATATGGCGCATTGATCAGCAAGAAAAAGAGCGTTTTTTAGTTTGGTTTGATTTTGAACATCCTTTTTTGTTTATGATTTTTGATATAGAAAGAGGTTTGGACATTCCTGAAAATCATTTAGAAAATATTTATTTTATTGAATATAAAACGATGAGACAAAACTTTGGTAATTTTCACGATCCGATTTTGAGAGCAGAAAAATTATCTGAATGGCTCAAAAATAATTATTAATTTTTAAAGGTAAATGCTATGGCTTATGAATTATCACTTTCTAGCAAAAAATACGTTCTTTATGTTAATAAATATATGGAAAATGCTTCAGCTGCATTAGGGAAAGGAAGTTACTATCATGCTGAATTTGCAGCCAAAGGTAAAAGCGGGCTTTCTTTTGGTGTTATGCAAAATGATGTAAGGACAAATGCTTTTGCAAGAGAAAAATTTATTTATATTTTAAATAAAGAAGGATTTAAGAATCCTGAAATTGATAATATTATTAAAAGTGCTACACAGCAAGCTATAAGTAAACAAGAATTTATTAAAAATATAGGTGTAGATAATTATAATCGGATTAACGAGGCATTGGAAAAAAATAAAGATATTGTAGATCAATTAGATACAAAAAGCGCTCAGAGAATACTGAAAAGTATAGAAACTGCAATTGAGACAATTGGTGAACGTGGTGTATTTAATCAATCGCATCCTGATTTCTATCAAGCCATTGCTAGGATGGGGCATTGGAGTAATCAAACAGGAGGATTAAATGAATTTCAAAAATACTTTGTAAAGATGGAAAAAGAGCCTAGTATCCAAGACATCAAAGATTACTTAAAAAATCAACGTAATTTTGATATTGAAAACAATCATCAGGCTCAAGATTATAGTAAATGGGAGAAAAGAATGGAGCAAGCGCAAAAATATGCTTTTGATCAGCAGAAACTAGACACTTTAGACTCTAAATTTCTTCTTCCTTGGGAACAAACACAAGATTCAGACTGGAAAGTTATCCCGTCCTATTCTACTGATAGATGTAATTTTCTCTGGTATGATTTAGAACCTTTCCGCAAATTAACTCCATTTCGCTATAGCAAAGTCTATGCCTACGACCCACTTACCTAGACCTAGACGGCGACGGTATAGAAACGACTTCTATTGAAGGACTGAACAGTACATTATTCGATCATAATAACGACGGTATTCGCACAGCTACCGGCTGGGTGAGTGCTGATGATGGTTTATTGGTATTAGACAGCAATGGCGACGGCGTGATTAATCACGGCGGCGAACTCTTCGGCGACAATACCTTGCTAAAAGACGGCTCGCTTGCCGCTAACGGCTTTGCTGCTTCAGCAGAATTTGATGATAATGGCGATGGCAAAATTGATGCGCAAGATGCCGTATTTGAACAACTAAAAGTTTGGCGCGATTTAAATCAAGACGGCATCAGCCAAGAGGGAGAACTCTTTACGCTTGCTGAATTAGACATTACCAGCCTAAATCTCGCGCATTTGGAAACTAATAATAGACAAGGTAAGGGCAATACGATTGCACGCACCGGCAGCTATACCGATAGCGAAGGCAAAGAACATCTGATGGGCGATTTGTTATTTGATAGCAACCCTATGATTAGCCGTTTTACAGATAAGATTGCGCTTAGTGCCGAGCAGCGGCAAGCGCCGAAGTTGCTTGCCGCATAATACAATTTTTCTTTCTATTCAATACAATTCTCTCTCGTCAATAAAATTGCGCATCTAGTTTATAGTCTCTTAACCTCAAAATGAGATTATGCCAAGCACTTCTCCTGACAAAATATGCATCTCTAAGTCTCATTTTGACGTTAAGTCACTATATAGTCAATTCATGACAAAGTTGCACACCTAGAAAATATCAAGCTTTACTATTGTGCGGGCTAACATATAAAAACTGTGTTTTTATTTGAGCTGAATTGACTATACCAAGCCGAATATCGCTAAGCACATAACTATTTTTCTATTTTTTATAGCATTATCGTTTTTCATTATGCTACAATCCGAGCATCCGTAAATTATTACTTAATCTACATAAAAATTTAACTTTAGCGATAATCGAAGAGGTGGAAAAGTAACACGATGTAAGCAGTACGGTGATTAGGGCAAGTCAGTAAACGCCGAATTTACGGGGTATAAGGCATACTGCACGATTTGCAAAAATTGGCATGAAGTCATTTTTGGCGAATACCAGATAAGCCAAAAATTTCTTGAAAAATTAAGTCAATAATATTAAAACATTTTACTCTTGACAGAGAAAAATATTAAGCATAGAGTGATGAAAACAGAAGATAATATCTTGTATAAAAATGTTTAAAAAGAGAGAGAATTATGCGATTAATTAAACGTAGAGAGCCGCCGTTTAAATCTATTGAAGATACTAGGAAAATGGTGCATGATTTCGAGGTGAAAAAAGGCAGCTATGAATTTATGCCAAAATATAAGTTTGAACGTGAAATCAAGGAAAAAATAACAAAATATGTAGATAGCATGTTTATTACATATGTAAAATTACTTTTTATCAGTTTTCCAATCTATCTTGCTTTGGCATCTCTGATATGGTTTTTTAATTATAAAGAAATCAATTATCAGATTTATTTGTTTTTGAAGTTTTTCTATCTTCCTATGCAGCATCCTTATGGTTGGAATCTGAGCTTTGTGTTAAGTTTTATCATTAATACATGGATATTTATTGAGGTGAAAAAGGCATATGATTTCTCTTTGTTAAAAGAGATTACTATGGTTAAAAGACCAATAAAATATATAATTAGTATTTTATTTTTTATCTTACTTTTGTTTTTTATTTTAATTTGCGCATTTTTATTTACATTAACCAAACAAGGAAATGCTTGTACAATGAGAGATTTATGTATTCTATATTCAGACTCTATGTTTTTACATAGTACTACATTATTGTTTATGGCATTTTCTGGTATTTATTTTTTAATTTTGACTATTTGTATTTTGAAATTTAGCTTCAAATATGCTGAAATTAATATTTTGTAATTTTTATGTATAACCAACAAACCTTGAAAAAATACCAACCATCCCCATATCTCCATCACCATTCACTAATCACTACTTCAAATGGCTTATTCACTAGAAATCAGACAAAAAGCCTTGGCTTATTATGACAAATGCAAGAACATTGACCTTGTTATAGAAGCTTTTGGTGTATCAAGACACACCGTGTTTCGTTGGAGACGACAACTTAAAGAAACAGGAAATCTGTCTTGTAAAAAACCCACCAATAGACCCAGAAAGTTTGACAGAAAAGAGCTTCTTGCTTACGTAGAAGCAAATCCTGACAAATACCTACGTGAAATTGGTGAAGTATTTGGGTGTAGTGATATGGCAATCCATAAAGCACTCAAAGCAATGAACATTACTCTTAAAAAAAGACCACAACTTATAAAGAGCAAGACCCAAACAAAGTCAAAAACTACCAAGACAAATTAACCCAACTACAAGCTACGTCCAAACAAGGTTATGAGCTTGTCTATATAGATGAGACAGGCATTGATACTTACCTACACCGCACTCATGCAAGAAGTCTAAAAGGTCAAAGGGTTTGTGACAAGATAAGTGGCAGACGCTATCAACGAGTATCCTTAGTGGCAGGACAAATAGGCAGCAAAGCTAAAAACTTGATTGCTCCACTCATCTACAACAATACAATGACAAGTGCTTTGTTTGAAACTTGGTTTAAACAAATGCTACTGCCTTGTCTTAATAATCACACAAAACAAACAGGCAAGCCTTGCATCATCATCTTAGACAATGCAAGATTTCACAGAATGAAACACTTGCAAGAGCTTATCAATAACACGCCATACAAACACATCATCTTACCATTACCACCTTACTCACCTGAGCTAAACCCAATAGAGCAAACTTGGGCAACGATTAAAAGATGGCTTAGAAGTCATTTGTCAGAGTTTGATACAATCGAAGAAGGTTTGAAGTGTTATTTCGGGGTTTGTTGAGTATAAAATAGAGGTTCTATATGGATAAAACTAATGTGATAGAGAAGTTGAGAATTTGTCAGAAATAATTGTCAATAATCTGTTTCCAGATATTGAACGTGGCACAGGTCTTGGTGTGATTATTCCAAATGCAGCAAATATTCCAAGTGGAGTTTATGAAAGACAAGTTAGTAAAATATTTGATAAGCTAAATCTTAAAAATCAAGATAAAACTATTGGAAAAGCCTTAGACCTTTTAGAAGGTATGGTGAATACTAAAACCTTTGAGAATATTGCTAAACAAGCAAGTGCTGAAGTTTGGGAGGCGGCTGCAGAAAATCTCGCTAAATCAGGGAATAAATCGGAAGCACTTGCAAAATTAACTTCTGAAACTTATGAAAGTTTATCAGCAAAAATTGCCAATAATAGTCAGATAATCGCTGATGCAGCTGCCGATATGAGTAAATTAAGTAAATTGGCGAGCGGATTAAACCTTGTTGGCAAGCATTTCGGGTCTACTGTGGCTGGGATTGACTTGGCGATGGCTATTCGCAGTGATGACCTAAATGCGGTTGTCAAAGCGGCGACTCTAACAGCTGTGGGTATGGTGCTAATGCCCACTATCACTATGGCAGGAGCCTCATTTGTAGCAGCAATAGTTGCTACGACAGTTGTTACTGCTTTTTTGGCAGCTTCTTGGGACTTTTTTAAAATAGGCGATTGGTTAGGGATTACAGGAGAATCTTTTCTTGAAAGAGTAGAAGAAACTTTAGATATTTTAGGCAATTTATGGGATGAGCTTCCGGATTCTAATTTTAAAGGTTTTGGCTATTACCTCTGGGACGAATTAACAGGAAGCAATACCCTTGAAAAATACATTAATGACGTTAACCGCACAGGCAAATATCAAGTTAATGATCCCCTAAGCTTAGACCTAGACGGCGACGGTATAGAAACCACCGCTATCGAGGGCTTGAACAGTACATTATTCGACCATAACAAAGACGGTATTCGCACAGCTACCGGCTGGGTGAGTGCTGATGACGGTTTATTGGTCTTAGACCGCAATGGTGATGGCGTGATTAATCACGGCGGCGAACTCTTTGGCGACAATACCCTGCTAAAAGACGGCTCGCTTGCCGCTAACGGCTTTGCTGCTTTAGCGGAATTTGATGATAATGGCGATGGCAAAATTGATGCGCAAGTTGCGGTATTTCATCAGCTGAAGGTCTGGCGCGATTTAAATCAAGACGGCATTAGCCAAGAGGGAGAACTCTTTACGCTTGCCGAATTAGGCATTACCAGCCTGAATCTCGCACATTTGGAAACTAATCACAGACAAGGTAAGGGCAATACGATTGCACGCACCGGCAGCTATACCGATAGCGAAGGCAAAGAACATCTGATGGGCGATTTGTTATTTGACAGCAACCCTATGATTAGCCGTTTTACAGATGAAATTGCGCTTAGTGCCGAGCAGCGACAAGCGCCGAAGTTGCTTGCCGCATAATATAATTTTTCTTTCTATTCAATACAATTCTCTCTCATCAATAAAATTGCGCATCTAGTTTATAGTCTCTTAACCTCAAAATGAGATTATGCCAAGCACTTCTCCTGACAAAATACGCATCTCTAAGTCTCATTTTGACGTTAAGTCACTATATAGTCAATTCATGACAAAGTTGCACACCTAAAAAATATCAAGCTTTACTATTGTGCGGGCTAACATATAAAAACTGTGTTTTTATTTGAGCTGAATTGACTATACCAAGCCGAATATCGCTAAGCACATAACTATTTTTCTATTTTTTATAGCATTATCGTTTTTCATTATGCTACAATCCGAGCATCCGTAAATTATTACTTAATCTACATAAAAATTTAACTTTAGCGATAATCGAAGAGGTGAAAAAGTAACGCGATGTAAGCAGTACGGCGGTTAGGGCAAGTCAGCAAACACCGTGATGTTTTTCAATTCTAGGGTTCTAGAAAGATGAACGATAACAAAATGAGCAAACAGGGTAACAACGCAGCAAAATTTTATTCTTGCTGCTGATTAACTTTGTAAAACAGGAGATAGTATTTCGATAATTAATAGAATAAAATTGCTGTTCAAATATCTGAAAATTTGTTAATTCATAAAAGGAGCTAAAATGAAGAAAAATGAAAATGATTCTACAGAATCAAATGCAGAACTTAAAAAACCGCCTGAGACTAAAAAGCAAAGAAATATAAGAATTATGGAAAATATAAACACGGTATTAATTATATTCACGGCGTTTTTTATTTTCCCTAGGTATTTATCAGATTTTGCTAATAATCTTATGAGCAAATATGATACATGGTATTTCTATATATTAGCTTTTGGCTTTTATTTCCTCCTCCTTCGGACTAAATATAGAGAGTTAAAAGATAATTATTATTTTTTTCAATTTATTGATACTTTATATTTCTATTTTGTAGCTTTTACGGTTTGGTTAAAATATCTTGAATTGGAAAGAGATGTAAACTTAATTCCCATCAAATGATTATAGAGAGGTTATTATGGCAAAAATTCTATCTTTAATAGATATTCAATCTAAGTCTTCAAAGGAAATTCAACCTTTAATAGATGCATTTACATTAAAAAATAATTCCGGAGCTATTTTAAATGATATAAAGCAAACTATATTTTCTACAGATCCTAATGCCTCATTAGCTGCAGATATTAATACTAAATTAGCTTATGCTGCGGTTGCTGATGCAGTACTGTCAATTGGGAGCATGGTTTCAAATTCTAAAAGGGTGGAGCTAGCTTCTGCTGGTTCACATTTGTTGCTTTCTAAGGTCGCTGTAGATGCAGCAATTCATAATGCATTTAATGGCGATACGGATAAAGCCTTATCTAATATTTTGGTAGCAATATCAGGGATTGCTTCAGCTGGTTCAACAGCATTAGGAAAATTTAATGTTCCAGTTCTTAAACAAGTCAGTGTTATTTTAAACAATATAGCAATTGGTGCAGGGCTTACTGCAACTCTAATTGATGAGATTTCAGAACCCATAAAAGACATTATGATTTTAGGAATGGAAGCAACAGCTGAAGCAATAAATGCTTTAAATAAAATACGTAATGAGCTTATTGATATGGCTAGTTCTGGTATAGAAAAAACTGTTGAATGGCACGAAAAAATTACTGGACAATTAACAGATATTATGATGAAGATATCTGGAGTGGAAGCAGAGTTAGAAGCGTTATCTGAAGCAGCCGAGAAAGTAAATGCTGAACAAGAGCTACCCCCAGCTATTAAAATACAAGATGTTCCTGTATGGAAAGATATTGTTTACTTTGATGTAGACGGCAATATTAAGATTTCTGGATATTTTATAATGAAATCAGCCATTTTTGAATGGAAAAATGGAGAATGGGTTGTGGTGTTAACACTTGAAAAGTACATTAATGACGTTAACCGCACAGGCAAATATCAAGTTTACGATCCCCTAAGCTTAGATCTAGACGGCGACGGTATAGAAACCACCGCTATCGAGGGCTTGAACAGTACATTATTCGATCATAATAACGACGGTATCCACACAGCTACCGGCTGGGTGAGTGCTGATGACGGTTTATTGGTCTTAGATCGCAATGGCGACGGCGTGATTAATCACGGCGGCGAACTCTTCGGCGACAATACCTTGCTAAAAGATGGCTCGCTTGCCGCTAACGGCTTTGCCGCTTTAGCGGAATTTGATGAGAATGGCGATGGCAAAATTGATGCGCAAGATGCGGTGTTTCATCAGCTAAAAGTTTGGCGCGATTTAAACCAAGACGGCATCAGCCAAGAGGGAGAACTCTTTACGCTTGCCGAATTAGGCATTACCAGCCTAAATCTCGCGCATTTGGAAACTAATAATAGACAAGGTAAGGGCAATACGATTGCACGCACCGGCAGCTATACCAGTACAGACGGCAGCACACACAAAATGGGCGATTTGCTGTTTGACAGCAACCCTATGATTAGCCGTTTTACAGATAAGATTGCGCTTAGTGCCGAGCAGCGGCAAGCGCCGAATTTACGCGGTATGGGTAGATTGCGCGATTTACAAGAAGCGGCGGCGCTTTCTGAGCAATTGGCTGAAAGCTTAAAGGCTTATTCTGAGGCGGATAGTAAAGAAGCGCAAATGGCTTTGCTCACTCGTTTAATCGCTCAATGGAGCGATACGGATCCTAATCAAATAAATATTGATGATATTAAATTATCTAATGATTTAGTGATGTCAAATAGGAGTGAAGGCAGCATTGCTTTAACGCCCACGCAAATTGCCGCATTGCGCAAGGGTATGACGCTAGATGTGCAAACTCAAGCTGATTTTGAGGCGGCACGCGCTAAAATTGCCATTCTTGATGCTTTTACAGGCGAAAGTTCGCACACTTTGTATTTCGGTACGGCAGCACAAGCTCGGCATATTATTGATACGGTTAATAAAGCCTTTGATTCTTTATCTGAGCATGTTTATCAAGGTTTATTATTTCAAACGCGTTTAAAGCCTTATTTGAATGAATTGTCATTCAAATTTGAAAATAGTGAATTTGTGTTGGATTATGCGGCTGTTGAAATGCGATTTAAGCAGGTTTTCGCTGAAAATCCGCAGAAAGCTTTTATTGATTTAGGCGAATTGTTAGCTTTTGCCAATATAAAAGATTGGCATCAGGGTATGGCTTTATTATCTGATTTTGCTCATCAAGGCAAAGAGAACGGGCAATTACAAGATTGGCTGGCGATATTGGGCGAAAGGGCGATTACTGCGTTGTCCGAGCAAAATGGCGATGAGATGAGTAATATTTTACGAGCGGTGGGCTTGCTGGGGCGTGATGTGTTAAATGGCAACGGGGGCGATGATCATTTAATTATCGGCAGCGCAACGGCGGTAGTAGATGGCGGTTCCGGTTCGGATCTGTATGAGTTTTATCAGGGCTTCGGTATGACTACTGTTCACAATCACGATACATCAGATAATCGCTTTGATGTGATTCGTTTGCATGGTGTGAGCAAAGATGCCGTTTCTTATACGCGCGAAGGTGATGATTTGATTATTCGTGTGGCAGGTGAAGCCAACAGCATTACCGTAGCGAAGATGTTTGCCGGCGATGTGTTAAGCCGTCATATTGATGCGATTGAATATGAGGGCGGTCAAATCACTTTGGCAGAAATCAAAGAAGCATTATTGCGTGGGACTGATGGTAATGATGTCTTACTTGGCTATGGCGATGATGATACGGTTTACGCCGGCGCAGGAGATGATCGTATTCGAACTTTTGCCGGAAACGATACCATCTATGCCGGTGCGGGCAATGATGATATTGATGCCGGAAATGGTAATGACATCATTTATTTGGAAGCAGGTAATAATCGTGCTTATGGCGGTGATGATGACGACGTTATTCATTCAGGCAGCGGCAATGATCATTTAGAGGGCGGTATTGGCTCGGATACTTATGTTTTCGCCAAGCAATTTGCTCAAGATGTGGTTTTGAATTTTAATCCGCGACAGCAAGATAACGATATTTTGAAATTCACTCATGCCAAATTAAATGATGTTCGGATTTCTCGTCATGAAAGCGATTTATTAATTGCGCAAAATGATGGACAACAAGTTAGTGTACAAAACTTCTTTGATCAAGACGGTAAAGGCGATTATGCCGTTCAAGAGCTTCAGTTTGCCGATGGCAACACGCTAAATACCGAGCAATTGCGCCAGTGGGTGATTAGCCCCACTCGTGGCGATGATAGAATTTATGCCTATGCAGAGGGCGGCAAACTCTATGGCGGTAACGGCAATGATACTTTAATCGGCAATCAAGGCAGCGATTACTTGGCGGGCGGAAACGGCAACGATACGCTGATGGGCGGTAAAGGCGATGATCGATTAGAAGGCGGTATGGGCAACGATACTTATCTATTTAATCTAGGCGATGGCAAGGATCGCATTTATGACAGCTTTGGAAATGATGTTTTACAATTAGGCAAAGATATTGCCAAACAAGATCTGTGGTTTGCGCGTATAGGATCTGATTTATCCATTCAAATTTTGGGCAAAAACGACAGCATTACGGTGGAGAATTGGTTTAATTTCATTCCGCGTCAGATTGAAAGTATTCAAACTCATGATGGTGCGCAGATTCATGTAGCGGCTGTGAATCACTTGGTTCGGGCGATGGCTGCTTTTGTTCTCGAGCAAGGAAATAGCTTAAGTATGCCCGAGCAGATGAGAGAATATTCAAAACAGCTTTTAGCCGGTCATCAATTTTGGCAGCATCAAGATACAACAGCGGCATTTGTGATTTAGTCCTAAAAATAAGCATAGCTTAATTAACAATATGCCCTCTGAAAGAGTTTCAGGGGGCATTCATTATGCAATCTATAGTCGAATACTTGAAAAAATACTATGTCGCTAGCTCGCCGCTTTGTCTTGCTTTTCTATTTTTTTGAAGAACTTTGAACTGCTTGCTAGCGTTTTTCCGCTTTGAGGTCGCGGTTGCTGAGGCTGCTGACGACTTGCTCGAGGCTGAGTTCGCCGATGAGCAGGCGGTGAACGTGTTCGACAATCGGCATATGGATTTGATGGCGGCTGGCTAATGCCCATGTGTCGTGTGCCGCGCCTTCGCCTTCGACGACTTGCCCGATTTCGGCTTTGGCTTGTGCGGCGCTTTTGCCTTGTCCTAGGGCGAGTCCGAAGCGGCGGTTGCGCGATTGGTCGTCGGTGGCGGTTAGGACGAGGTCGCCGAGTCCCGCCAGTCCTGCCAGTGTTTGGGCTTGCGCGCCCAAATGAGCGGCGAGGCGGGTGATTTCATGCAGTCCGCGCGTGATGAGGGCGGCTCTTGTGTTCGCGCCGCCGCCGATGCCGCCGCCGATGCCGCCGCCGATGCCGTCGGCAATGCCGGTGGCGATGGCGATAACGTTTTTGACGGCACCGCCGATTTGCGCGCCGATGAGGTCGTTGTCGGTGTAGCAGAGGAAGTTGCTGCCGTGGAAGGGGCGGGCGAAGGCTTGGGCATCATGCGGTTCGGGCGCGGAGATGGTAACGGCGGTGGCTTTGCCGGCGGCGACTTCTTTGGCAAAGCTCGGGCCGGCAAGCATGGCGTGCGGGTGGGATTTGCCTAGGATGTCGTTGAAGACTTCCGAGAGCAGACGTCCTGTGCCGTGTTCAAAGCCTTTAATCGCCCATAGGATTGGTGTGTCGATGCGCAGCTGCTGCAATTGCTTGAGCAGGGGCGCGAAATGTTGGCTGGGTATGACGAGTAGGATGCTTTCGGCCTGATGCAGGCTGGCGGCAAGATCGGCGTTAGGGTTCAGGTTCGGCGGAAAGGGGATGTCAGGCAGGTAGCGGCGGTTTTGTCCGTCTGCTTGCAGTTGGGCGATATGTTCGCTGCGGTGTCCCCAGAGTCGGACTTGGTGTCCGTTATTGGCAAGGCGCAATGCTAATGCTGTTCCCCAGCTGCCTGCGCCTAAAACGGCGATGCGGCTCATGGTTTTGCTCCTATGGTCTTTCGATGCGGTTTGAAAAGCAAAAAGCCTGCATCAGCAGGCTTTTTCTGTGGCGGATTAGGCTTCGCCGCTTTGTGCGCCTTGCTCTTGCATGGCGGCTTGTTGCAGGTTTTGTTGATAGATGACTTCAAAATTAATCGGCTGAATGTACAGCGATGGGAAGCCGGCACGCGTGATGGCGCTGCTGATGACTTCGCGCGCATAAGGGAAGAGGGTGGTGGTGCAATAGACGTTGAGCGCGTGGCTGAGTTGCTCCTGCGTCAGTCCTTTAATTTCAAAGATACCGTTTTGCGCGACTTCAATCAGGTAGATGGTTTTTTCGTCGCCTTGGTTTTTCGCCGTTACCGTTAGGCGGACTTTAACCGCAAAATAGTCTTCTTCGGCAAGGGCTTTGATGTCGTGATTGACGCCCAGCGTGATTTCCGGGTTGAGGTTTTCATTAAAGATTTCAGGTGCGTGCGGCACTTCAATCGATAAATCGCTGACGTAGATTTTGCGCAGGTCAAGGGTGACGGGTTGATTGTTTTCTTCGCTCATAGCGTTTCCTTATTGATAAAGTGAATGAAAAATAAGCTGCGATTGTACCTTATAAAAAGACAAACAGCAGTAGAGAACCTAAAAATAAGCGGTAAACCACATGCGGCCACATGCCGATGGTGTCTAAAAAGCGTAAGAAAAGGCTGATGCAGAAATAGGCGGAGGCAAAGGCGGTGCAGTAGGAAAGCAAAATGACTTGCCAGCTGAAGCTGCTGTCAGATTGCAGGAGTTTGAGCAGTCCGTAGGCGCCGGCGGCGGCGGAAATGGGAATGGAGAGCAGGAAGGAGAAGCGGGCGGCGGCTTCGCGGCTAAAGCCCATCGCCAGTCCTGCGGTAATGGTAATGCCCGAGCGCGATGTGCCGGGGATAAGGGCGATGGCTTGCGCCAGTCCGTAGAATAGGGCTTGTGTCGTTGTGGTTTGCGTTAAGATGCGGATTTTTTTGCCGTAATAATCGGCTAAGCCAAGCAGGATGCCGAAGCCGATGGTGGTGCAGGCAATCAGAATGGGACTGTGCAACAGGGTGTCGACATGGTCTTTTACCAAAAAACCGACCAATAGAGCGGGAAATGTGGCGATGATGAGTTGGTTGCCGAGTTTGGCGTATTGCTCAGGATCGGGGACCTTGTGGGCGCGGAATTGCCAGCACCAATGGTAGAAAATTTGAATTAAATCGCGCCGGAAATATAAGAGAACGGCGCTTAATGTGCCTAAGCCCGTGAAAGCGTCAAAGGCAACGCTGGCTTCCGGCCAGTTGAGCAGGTCGCGGGTGATGACCAAATGACCGGAGCTAGAAATGGGCAGAAATTCAGTCAGTCCTTGAATAAGAGACAGCACAAAGGCTTGCCATAAATCCATGTGTTTTCCTTGAGAGATGCGATAAAGCGCGTTATTGTACGCATTTTCTATTCTTTGAGCGAGGATTGAGCATGAATTGGCAGGAGAAAATCGCCGTGCATCAGGCGGTGTTTGCGCAATTGGGCGAGCAAGAAGCGACGGTGGAAGCGATGGGTGCGATTATCGTGCGGAGTTTGCAGTCGGGCGGGCGGATTTTCATGGCAGGCAACGGCGGTTCCGCCGCCGATGCCCAGCATTTTGCCGCGGAATTAACCGGTCGCTTTGTGACCGAACGCCGCCCTTTGGCAGGCATTGCTTTGACCACCGACACTTCCGCCTTAACCGCCATTGCCAATGATTACGGCTATGATGAAGTCTTTGCCCGCCAATTGGCAGGACTGGCACAGGCGGGAGATGTGTTTGTGGGGATTTCCACTTCGGGCAATTCGCCTAATGTGCTGAAAGCCTTAGCGGTAGCGCAGGAAAAAGGCGTGCATACACTGGGCTTAAGCGGTCGTGACGGCGGCAAGATGGCGACGCTGTGCGAGCATTGTTTGGTTGTGCCGAGCCGGATTACCGCGCATATTCAAGAGGCGCATATTTTTGCGATTCATCATTTATGCGCTTTGGTGGATCAGGCTTTTCCGGTTTCTGCATCAGAGTCATAAATGTCTGTATTGACAGAGGAAGACGGGCGTATGAGATGGCAATTATTTGTGCGCCCCAATTGTTTTTTATGCGCGCAGGCCGCGCAATTATTGGCAGAAGCGGGTATTGCCGCGCAGCGGCTTGATGTGGACAGCAATCCGCAGTGGCAGGCGGAATACGGCTTGTTAGTACCGGTCTTATATGACAGCGATGAGCAAAGAGAGTTGATTTATCCCTTTGATGTTGAGGAGTTGCGGCTCTTTGCCGGCTTGCCGTCGCATCAAAGCTAAGCTTTTTGATAGCCGATCATAGTAGAAAACTTTGCGTTATTTTTAATCGGCTATCAAGGAATAGGCGTTTATTGTCCGTAATAGGCGTTTTTGCCGTGTTTGCGCAGATAATGTTTATCCAGCAGGCTTTGCTGCATCGCGCCCAATTGCGGATTGACTTGTAAAGAAAAGAGATTCATATAGGCGATTTCTTCCAGCACTACCGCATTATGCACCGCATTATCGGCGTCTTTGCCCCAAGCGAAAGGCCCGTGGGAAGCGACTAATACCGCCGGCACCTGCATCGGATCAATGCCGCGTTCGCGGAAGGTTTCCACAATCACTTTGCCGGTTTCCAATTCATATTCGCCCTCGATTTCCGCATCTTTCATTAAGCGCGTGCAAGGGATGCTGCCGTAAAAATAATCGCCGTGCGTGGTGCCGAAGGCGGCTAAATCACGCTGTGCCTGCGCCCAAACGGTCGCATGACGCGAATGGGTATGCACAATGCCGCCGATGTGTTCGAATTGGCGGTAAAGTTCCAAATGGGTCGGCGTGTCCGAAGAAGGTTTTTTATTGCCTTCCACCACTTTGCCGCTTGCCAAATCGACCACGACCATGTCTTCAGCCGTCATAACGTCGTATTCCACGCCCGAGGGCTTAATGACGATAACACCGCGTTCGCGATCCACCGTGCTCACGTTTCCCCATGTAAAGGTAACCAAATGGTGTTTGGATAAGGCCAAATTGGCCGCCAAGACTTCTTCTTTCAATTGCTCTAGCATGTCATACCTCCTTCTTGCATTTTTGCTTCAATCCAACGCCGCGCTTCAATGATTTCCGCGACCGGCTCTTCGGCTTTTTCCGTCCACATTTCAATCAGGAAGGCGCCGCGATAATTCAGTTTTTCCAAGGTCTTAAAGACATGGACGAAATCCACGCAGCCTTCGCCGAAAGGCACGTCGCGGAATTGCCCTGCGCAGGTATCGGTGACTTTAAAAGTGTCTTTCAAATGAATGGCGGAAATCTTGTCGATACCGAGGGTTAGCTCGCCGGCGACATCGTCATTCCAAGCCGATAAATTACCCACATCGGGATAGACCGTAAACCACGGCGAGCGGATTTTTTCTTCCCAAGCCTTCCAGCGCGTAATCGAACTCATGAATTTCGTATCCATGATTTCCACTGCCAGCGTGATTTGCATAGATGCCGCGCGTTCTACCGCCCATTGCAAACCCTCTTCAAAACGCGCAATCGTGCCTGCATCTTGTTCTTCATAGTAAACGTCATAGCCCGCCAATTGGATGGTGCGGATGCCGACATCACTTGCCAACTGCAAAGCCTTTTCCATGATTTCATAAGCTTTTTGCCGCGTTTGCTCGTCGCGACTGCCGAAAGGAAAACGGCGGTGCCCCGACAGGCACATCGACGGCACGGTAATGCCCGTTTCGATAATTGCGCGCAGCAAATCCAAACGTTGCGCCTTTGTCCAATCTAAGCGCGCCAGACGTTCGTCGGTTTCATCAACGGACATTTCTACGAAATCAAAGCCGCAGGCTTTTGCTAGTGATAATCTGTCTTGCCAAGTCAGATGTTTAGGCAGGGCTTTTTCATAAATACCCAATTTATGTTTGCGCATTTCCTCTCCATGTAAATATTTCAAAGGATCGTCAAGTATTCTTGCATAAGATTGCTCGGAATCTGAGCCAAACAGGCATGAGCAGTCTGTTTGGCTCAAGGTGTTTAAGCGGATGTTTCGCTATTGCTTTTTTCCGGCACTAAACGGTGATAAGCCACCAAACCGCCGATAATGGCAAAGATGACAAGGCTAATCAGCACCGCACCCACGCCTGCGAGTTTGCCCATCAAAATGCCCACCACGCCGAAATCGGTATCGGAGAAAGTGGTGGCGGCAAAGCCCAAATCGCCTAAGACCGGCAATAGGAAAACGGGTAAGAAGCTAATCAAAACGCCGTGTACGAAAGCGCCGACAATCGCCCCGCGCCGTCCGCCGGTGGCATTGCCGAAGACGCCTGCGGTCGCGCCGCAGAAGAAATGCGGCACCACGCCCGGCAGAATTAATACCCAATTGAGCATGCCCAGCATTGCCAAGCCGACCAAACCGCCGACAAAACTGGATAAAAAGCCGATTAAAACGGCATTGGGCGCATAGGGGAAGACAATCGGGCAATCCAAAGCAGGCTTGGCATTCGGCACCAAGCGCTCGGAAAAGCCGGTAAAGGCGGGTACGATTTCCGCCAAAATCAGGCGTACGCCTTGCAAAATGATGAATACCCCTGCAGCAAAAGTAATCGCTTGGATAATGGCGAAGACTAAGAAATTCTTGCCGGCGCTTAATTGGGTTTGCACGAATTCAGGACCTGCGGCAATCACCAAAATCAGATAAATAATCGCCATGGTGATGGAAATCGAGACCGAACTGTCGCGCAAGAAACTCAAATTTTTCGGTAAATTCAATTCTTCGGTCGATTTCGAGCCTTTGCCGATCCATTGTCCGATAGCGCCCGCCAGTACATAGCCCACCGTGCCGAAATGCCCGAAGCCGACATCATCGCTACCGGTGATTTTGCACATATATTTTTGCGCAATGGCAGGGAAAAACGCCATGACAAAGCCCAACCACAGCGAGCCGACCAAAACCAGCATAAAGCTCTTCAAGCCCGCCACGCTGAGAATCACGGCAATCATGCACGCCATATAGAAGGTATGGTGACCGGTTAAAAAGATATATCGCAAGCGCGTAAAGCGCGCGATTAAGATATTCGCTACCATGCCGAAGGCCATAATCAAAGCGGTTGCCGTGCCGAAGGATTTCAATGCCATCGATACCACCGCTTCATTATTGGGAATAATGCCCTGCACGCCGAAGCTGCCCTGCATAATCGCGCCCATCGGGCTCAAAGAACTGACCACCAAGCCCGCCCCGCCGCTTAAGACGAGGAAGCCTAAAATCGTTTTCGTGGTTCCGCGCACCATATCGGCGGCGGATTTTTTCTGCGCGATTAAGCCTACTAAGGCGACCAAACCGACCAATACGGAAGGTTCGCTGAGAATATCGACAATAAATTTCAGCATGGCTAAGCCCCTTGAGCAGAGAAATAGGCTTTGAGTTTTTCTTCGTATTCCGCTGCGCTGACGAGATTTTTCATCTTAATGATTTTTTGCGGATCTAAGCTGCTGCTGCCGGCAATATCCTCGCCCATCACGAACAGATCGGCATCTTCATTGCCGGTTACCGATAAATCCGAATGTCCGACTTCTGCCTCAATTCCCAGATTTTTCAATGCCTTTTTTAAATTCATTTCCATTAAAAAACTACTGCCCAGACCATGGGCGCATACTGCTAAGATTTTCATCCTACCTCTCCATGTATGCGGCATTGCCGCGTTAAACAAAAAGCCTCGAATTGACCTGCAATTCAAGGCTTTATTTTAAAACGATTTGCGGCGGCGTTTGGCAAAAGACGGTACTTTGCGTTTAGGCTGCGCGGCAGGCGGCGTCGGCTTGGCGTGATTATCGCTTTGCGGCGGTGAGAAATCCGGTTTGCGTGCCAATAATTGTGCATCAAAGCCCGCCAATTCTTCCAATGCCGCCTGATAAACACGGCGTTTAAAATGCACCACTTCCAAGGCAGGGCGCCAAAAATCCACCCATTGCCACTGCTCGAATTCCGGCGAGTCGTTCACATTCAAATTCACCATGCTTTCCGCGGCTTTCAAACGCAGCAAAAACCATTTCTGCTTTTGCCCGATACATTGCACCATGCCTTGCCGACGACGGCGGCGAAAACGCAAAGGCAGACGATATGCCAGCCAAGATTTTGTTTGCGCAAGTAATTCTACATGTTCGGGCAATAAGCCCGTTTCTTCGTTTAACTCGCGATACATCGCTTGTTCGGCAGATTCGCCGGCGACCATGCCGCCTTGCGGAAATTGCCAAGCATTTTGCCCGACACGCCGCGCCCAGAACACTTCGTTGCGCGCATTGATGATCACAATGCCGACGTTGTAACGAAAGCCCTGCGCATCAAAAATATTGTCATCATTATTTTGTATATTCATACGTGTATTGTTCCATAAGCCCGGCAAACTGACAAATTTTTGTTTTCGCTTTCTTTTTTTCTGCTTTATTATCAATCATGCAGTTCTATATCCGGCGATTTCATGGCGGAGAAGCGAGGCCTTGGAAGCAGAAAATCGCTGTCTTTCTTAGCCGCCGAAGTTCTGCAGTATTGTTTTAGTGTTTTCGGATTATTGTCCGCGCATAAAGAGCGCGCCCAGTTGTTCTTCGCTGAGTTGCGTCCATGTGGGGCGACCGTGATTGCATTGTCCTGCGGCGGGTGTGTTTTCGATGTCGCGTAGGACTTGGTTCATTTCCGAGAGCGAGAGTTTGTGATGAGCGCGGATGGCACGGTGGCAACTCATAGTGGAAAGAATTTGGTCTTGCAGGCGTTCTATGGCGCGGCTGTGCGGATATTCCGCCAGTTCATTAAGCACGTCTGCGAGAATGGCGGCGTTATCGGCTTTTTTCAGAAGTTCCGGCACGCTGTCAATCAGCAGTTCTCCGCCTTCAATCCGCCATTGGTAGCCGAGCGCGGATAGCCATTGGGTATGTTCGGCGAGCAGGTCTTCTTGCATCGGGTTAATCACAAGCGTTTGCGGTACAAGTAGTTTTTGTGCATTGCCTTGGCGTTTTTGTCGGAGTTGGGCTTTGAATTTTTCATAGATGATGCGTTCATGCGCGGCGTGCATGTCCACAATGACTAAGCCTTGCCGATTTTCCGCCACAATAAAGATGCCGTGGATTTGCCCTAGGGCGAAGCCCAGAGGGTAGTCGCCCGCTTCTTCTTGGGGCGGTGTTTCTATTTGCGCCGCTGTTTTGGGACTTGCCCATTGGTAGTAGCTTTTCGTTTCTTGCAAGCTGGGGCGGCTAGGGCGCGGTGAGTCCTGATGGTAGTCGCTGCTTTTTTGCCATGCAAGACTTTGCGGACGCATGCTTGGCGGCGGAGGAGTCGCAGGGCTGCTTGGTTTTGTCTCTTCTTGGGCGGCAGGAATGATGCTGATGTGCTGCGGGCGCACGGCGCGCAGGCTGTGATGCAGGGTGCTGAAGATGAAGTCGTGCGTGAGCGCGGCTTCACGGAAGCGTACTTCGTATTTCTGCGGATGCGCGTTTACGTCTACAAGCTCGGGGTCGATGTCCAAATACAGGACGAAGATAGGCTGGCGACCGTGGTAGAGCATGTCTTGATAGGCTTGCTTGATGGCATGCACGGTGATTTTGTCGCGCACCATGCGTCCGTTGACGAAGAAAAATTGTTTGTCGCTGTTATTGCTGTGGTAGGTAGGCAGTCCGACCCAACCATGCAGGCGCATGCTGCTTTTTTGATTGTTGATTGCTACGGCTTGTTGCAAAAATTCGTCGCCGAGTACGGAATTTAAGCGTTCGGCGGGCGTGCTGCCGCCGTAGTCGGCGATTTTTTTGCCGCTGTCGTGTAAGGTAAGGCGGATATTTTGCTGCGAGAGGGCGATGCGCGCCAGCAGTTGCATGATGTGCTGGCGTTCGGTGCGTTCGCTTTTGAGGAATTTTTTCCGCGCCGGGGTGTTGTAGAACAAATCGCGGACTTCGATGGTTGTGCCGACAGGATGGGCGACGGCGCCGATGTCCATGCTGAGATGCGGCGCGATTTTCGCGCCGTGTTCGGCTTGATGATGGCGGCTGCTTAGGGTGGTTTTCGAGACGGAGGCAATGCTGGGCAGGGCTTCGCCGCGAAATCCCAAGGTCAGGACGCGTTCAAGGTCTTCAAAGCTGCGGATTTTGCTGGTGGCATGAGTGGAGAAGGCGAGCGCGAGGTCTTCGGCATGAATGCCGCTGCCGTCGTCGCGGACGCGAATCAGTTTGCTGCCCGCTTCTTTGATGTCGATGTGAATATGCTGTGCGCCGGCATCAATTGCGTTTTCGACTAATTCTTTGACGACCGAGGCGGGACGTTCGATGACTTCCCCTGCCGCGATTTGGTTAATCAGGGCAGGGGAGAGTTGTCGGATTCGAGGCATTAACGCGCCGCGTTGACGGTTTCTAGCAAGGCTTGCGCTTGAGCGGCGTTAGCGCTGCTACCGTCAGGGTTTTGCACGATTGCCACCGCCACATTGCCTTGATCGGCTAGGCGGACAAGGTATTGCGGCTGCTGTTGAGCGGGTTCGTCTTTGGAGCCCCAGAGGCGGGCAAAAAAGCTTCGCTTGACTTCTGCTGTCGGCGGGCTATAGCGGACGCGGTAAGTGCCGGTTTCGTATTGCGCGTTTTCAATCGCAAAACTGGCGCGGTCAAGCGCAATGCCGAGTACGCGCCAGCTTTGGGCGTAGTTGCCGTAAATGGCGAGCGCCGGCTGTCCGTCGGCAAGCTGCATCAATTGGGTATGCCCGATGCTACTGGTCGCAGGAGCGACACCGGATTGGGCTTGCGCGATGCCGGCATTTTTCTCTAACTCGGCTGAGATAAAGAGGGCGATGCGGCGCGTCATTTCCAATTGCAATTCAGGGTTGATGGTGTCGGAAAGCTGCCATGTGAAGCCTGCCGGCTCGCTCGCCAGTCCGTAGTCACGCGCGGCGACTAATTCCGATTGGGTGTAAATCAGGGCGATATCCGTGCCGCCTTGTGCATTGCGACTAAAGCGCAGGCGGTAGCGGTCGCGTTGGTCGGAATCGCTTAAGAAGCCGAGCAAATTATTTAAGAAACCGCCGATGCCGGCGCTGGGTTTGCTAGAAGCGTTTTCCAGCCAATCGGTTTCCATAATGCCGATTTGCGGATTGTCGGTAGCTAGGCGCACGCCGTTGTTCTGCCAGTAGCGTTTGACGATTTGCCATGCGCTCGAAGGATCGGCGGCGGTGCTGATATAGGGCAGGGCGCCGGCGGATTCGATGACTTGCACATTGTATAAGGTCGGCAAGACTTCAATGTAGCCGCGGGCATTGCGTTGCACGCGTGCTTGCTCGTAATCGCGGTAGGAAGCGACCGGCGCAGGGCTCATGTCGGAAATGCCCGCTTGGCTATCCAAACTGGCATTGCTGAGATTGGGCGGCACTTCGATTTTGCGCCCGATATTGCTTTGGCGGTAATCCGGCGCGCGGTCAGGCAGATTGTCTAGGATGGAGCCTGTGGAGCAGGCGGCGAGTACGACTGCGGAACTTGCAATTAAGAGTTTGTTTTTCATCTAAATTCCTTTTCGGTTGAAACTCCGCCATTTATGGCGATAGAATTTTATTGGGAGCGGTAGTAAGCGTTTCCAATTCAGGGCTGTGCCGTGTCCTGTGTGTTGAAACATAAATATCCTTTGCTTTGCTAAGCTGCGCGGAACGAAAACGATGCGCAGATTAGCATATTGCTTTTGTCGGCGGTAGTCTTAGATTAAGCCCGCTTGCCGCAGGGCGGCTTCCATTGGCGCCTGATGGGTTTCGGCAAAGGGAAGAAGCGGCAGGCGGATGCCGCCTTGGATTTTGCCCATGCGCTGCATTGCCCATTTGGCGGGGATGGGATTGGCTTCGACAAAAAGCTGCGTATGCAGGGCGGCAAGGCTGTCGTTGATGGCATTTGCCGCTTGCGCTTCGCCTTTAAGGGCGTGGCGCATCATGGCGGCCATTTGCGCGGGAGCAAGGTTGGCGGTAACGGAAATCACGCCGTCAATCAGTCCTTCGTTTGCCGCTTCGCAGCAGATGCCATCTTCGCCTGAGAAAATTTTAAAGTCGCTGCCGCGCGGGAAGAGCGGCAGCAATTCGCGCAGACGCGTCAAGGGCGTGGCTTCTTTAATGCCGACGATATTTTTGATTTTTGCCAGTGCGCCGGTGGTTTCGGGCAGCAAATCGCAGCCGGTGCGGCCGGGAACGTTGTACAGAATGACCGGCAGCGGCACGGCGTGGGCGACTTGCTCGAAATGGGCATAGAGTCCGCGTTGCGGCGGTTTGTTGTAATAGGGGGTGACTTGCAAAGTGGCATCACAGCCGCCGTGGTAGGCGGAGAATGTCAGCTCGATGGCTTCGCGCGTGGCATTGCCGCCTGCGCCTGCGATGACGGGAACGCGTTTTTTAACCATTTCTACGGTAAAGCGAATCACGGCTTTGTGTTCGTCAAAATTCAGCGTAGCGGACTCGCCGGTCGTGCCGACCGAGACAATAGCATCGGTGCCGCTTTGGATATGCCATTCAATCAGTTGCTCAAGACTATCCCAATCCACTGCGCCGTCTGTATGCATCGGCGTGACCAATGCCACCATAGAACCTGAAAACATAGAGAATTCCTATTGCAATAAAAAAACGCATGGTATGCGTTTTATGCCTTGAAAATCAAGGGGTATAAAATATGTTTTCGGCTAATGTGCACAAATGCTAGAAATGACGATAAGTTTATACGATAGGATATGAAATTCGTTACAATCACGCCTTTATTTAGTGAAGAGAGGACGAACATGAATCTAAAAACCCTAAGCGTCGCCTTGCTGCTGGCCAGCGGCAGCGGTTTTGCCGCCAATGAGATTCTCAGCAATGCCGCAGATCGCCAGAGTTTGGCGGTGGCGATTTATAACGACGGGCTGGCGCTGATTCGCGAAAGCCGCCAATTGAATCTGGCGGAAGGCGAGAATCAAATTGCTTTGCGCGACGTGTCGGGCATGATCATGAGCGAGACCGTGTCTTTAAAAGCGGGCGATGCCGACGTGCAATTGCTCGAGCAAAATTTTGACTATGATTTATTAAGCGAGGCTTCTTTGTTAGACAAATACGTCGGCAAAGAAGTGAAGGTCATCAGCCGCAGGGCAAACGGCGAGGAAAGCAGCGAAAAAGCGACCTTGCTGGCGTATAACGACGGCAGCATTGTGCTGCAATACGCCGACCGCATTGAAACGGGCTTGGCGGAAAACGCGCGTTTGGCTTTTGCCGAGCTGCCGGTGAATTTGCGCGATCGTCCTACTTTGAATCTGCGTTTGCAAAGCGCGACGGCGGGCGAGCAAAAAGTGGATGTGGCGTATTTGAGCACCGGTTTGCGCTGGCAGGCGGATTATGTGGCGAATTTGAGCGCCGATGAAAAAACGCTGGATTTGGCGGGCTGGGTAACGCTGAACAATCAAAGCGGCACCCGTTATGAAAACGCGCAATTGCAATTGATTGCAGGCGATGTGAACCGCGCGCCGCCCGAGGTTTTGCGCCGCGCTTATGCTGCAGAGGCAATGATGATGGCGGCAACGCCCGCCGCAGCCCAAATGAGCGAAGAGGCTTTGTTTGAATATCATCTGTACACGCTGAACCGCCCCACGACCATACAAAATAATCAAAGCAAGCAAGTAGCGCTCTTAAGCGGCAATCAGATTCCCGTACGCAAAGAATACCGTCTGCAGGGCAGCGATTATTGGTATTATCGCGCGGTAGAAAATGCCGAACTGGGCGAAGAACGCAAAGTGGCGGTCTATGTGGAATTTGACAATAAAGAAGAAGCGCAATTGGGCTTGCCGCTGCCTAAAGGCGTGGTGCGCGTATATAAAAGCGACAGCCAAGACCGTGCGCTTTTCATCGGCGAAGACCGCATCGCCCATACCGCGAAAAATGAAACCGTACGCCTGAAATTGGGCGATGCCTTTGATGTGAAAGGCGTATGGAAACATCTTTCTACCGAACCCGTGAGCAGCGCACAATTGGTCGGCAAGCTCTTGGGCGGCAAAGGCAAGGCTTATGATATTAAGGTATCGATTAGCTTGAGCAATGCCAAAGAAGAAGCGGTAAGCGTGAAAATAGTAGAGCCGATTCCCGGCTTCTGGGAAATGCAAAGCGAAAGCCATCCGCATCAGAAAGTCGGTGCGAATTTGGCGCAATGGAACGTGCCTGTGCCTGCCGAAGGCAAAGCGGAGCTGAATTACACCGTGCGCGTACGCTTTGATTAAGGAGCTTTGATGGCAGCAATACACTTTGCACCGGCGGCAATGAGGGGCGGAAAAACTTTCCGCCCCGAAGATTTGCAAGGCACTTGGACGGTGCTGTATTTCTATCCCAAAGATTCTACCCCCGGTTGCACCACCGAAGGGCTGGATTTTTCCGCGCTGGCGCCGCAATTCGCCGCTTTGGGTGCCGTGATTTACGGCGTATCGCGCGACAGTCTTGCTTCGCATGAAAAGTTCATGTGCAAACATGGCTTTGCTTTTGAATTAATTAGCGACGGCGAGGAAAGTTTATGTCGCGCATTTGACGTGATTCAGGAAAAAATGAATTTCGGCAAAAAATATTTCGGCATCGTGCGCAGCACTTTTCTGATAAATCCGCAGGGCGAGATTGTACGCGAATGGCGCAAGGTCAAAGTCGCCGGACATGCCCAAGAAGTCTTGGCGGCATTGCAGACGGCGCAGAATCTGTCTGTATCTTGAGATTTTTATATAATTTTGTGCAGTCAGAGTATCTCTGAAAAGCTTGTGATTTTGAAGTGGGAGAGTATAAAGAATCAAGCTGTCTTTGCATGTAGAAGACGCAAAGACAGCTTTTTAAGAGCTTATTTGAACAGTGAATAAATAATGTTGGAAATGGCTACCAAGCCCATAAATACCACAAATACATTGCTGAGTTTGCCGCCGAATTTGTGCATCGCAGGAATTTTGCGGATGGCATACATCGGCATAATGAACAGAATCATCGCAATAATCGGTCCGCCTAAGGCTTCAATCAAGCCCAAGATGCTCGGGTTGATGATGGCGACAATCCACAAGGTCAGCATGAAAAATACCGCAGAAATCAAATTCAGTTTTTTATGATCGATTTCGCTAGCGGCTCCTGTATCGCGGCGCAACTTGATAATCAAGCCTTCCAAACCTTCGCGCGCACCTAAATAATGACCAAAGAAGGAACTGGTGATTGCCAAGAATGCTACCAAAGGTCCTAAATAGGAAATAAAGGGGCTTTCGAATTTATTGGCTAAGAAAGACAGAATGGAGATGTTTTCCTGTTTCGCCTGTACCAATTCGGCAGGGGTTAAACTCAATACGCAGCTAAATACAAACAGCATTACGAATAAGAGCAGAATGCCGGCGGTGCCGAAGAGCGATTTGCGCACATGTTTATCCGTGGTTTGCGCGTCGCCGTATTCGCGCTGATTAGAAATTGCAAAAGTAGAAATCGCCGGTGAATGGTTAAACGAGAACACTAATACAGGAATGGTCACCCACAGCGTATTGATAAATGCGCCGGTATCAGGCACTACGCTTAAATTGTTTAAATTCCATTGTGGAATTAGGAATAAAGATAAGCCGAATAAAATCAGTACCAAAGGATAGACCAACCATTCGGTCACCTTCAATACGAATTTCTCGCCCACCATGAGTACGCCGATCATAGATGCAATCAGCACGCCGGAGAGCAAAGCACGCGGCAGTTCGCTCATGCCCAATTGGTTAACCCAAAAGGATTGCGCGGTATTGGTAATGCCGTTGCCGTAAATCAGCAGAATAGGGAAAATCGCAAAGAAATACAGCAAGGTAATCAGTTTGCCGGCAGTTTTGCCGAAATGCTCTTCTACTACTTCAGTAATATCGCTGCCTTGTTTGGATGAAGACAAAACAAAACGCGCCAAACCTAAATGCGCCAAATAGGTCATCGGTCCGACGATAATTGCCATAATTACTAAAGGCCAAATGCCCTGCATACCGGCATTAATAGGCAAGAACAGCACGCCTGCGCCGACGGCCGTGCCGAATAGATTTAGCATCCAGCGCAAATCAAATTTATTGCATTTGCTATCGGGTTGCACATTCATCATAAACCTCCTAAAGTTGAAGAAATAATGCCTTTTAAAACAATATGATTTTAAATAAGTCAGATACTTTTTTAAATATCTGACGGCGAGGCGAATGGTAGCTAGTGATTAAAAACTTGTCAAATATTAACTTTTTTAGGCTATTTTTGGAGGTTTTTCACTCAAAATCAGAAAGAATTTCTATGATGACAATCTGATTAAAATCAGTTCATTGTTTAATTTAATGTGGAAAATTTAGTTGATTTGACTTTAATTTAACTAAAATTAAATTAAAAATAACATGTCTTTAACAGTTATGTGCTTTTGCTGATTTTTGTGTGTGAAAATATGGTGTTTTTGTGAAAAAATATTCTTAATCAATTGCTTGTTTTTATTTTGGCTTGCTTTTTCATCGTCAGAGCTTGCAGACGGAGTTTGCAGAGATGCTTATGGTCAAATAATTGAAATTATATTAATGACTTGCTTTAATTTATACTATTTTAGATAAAAAGCCGCTGATGAAGCGGCTGCTGTTTCGCACATTTATTTATTTTGCTTTCTTGCCCAATAGGTAGCGAGTAATGCTCCCGAAATATTGTGCCAGACGCTAAAAATGGCGCTAGGTACGGCAACTGCTGGAAAGAGCGCAAAATGCGCTTTAGCCAATGCCACGCCTAAGCCTGAATTTTGCATACCGACTTCAATAGCAACCGTCTTCTGTGCGTCATAGGGCAATTTGGCGAATTTTGCAACGCAAAAGCCGAGTAAATAGCCTAATCCGTTATGCAATATGACAACCCCTAAAATGATTACTCCGTTTTGTATGATTTCTTGACGGCTGACGGCAACAACACCTGCAATAATTAAGGCAATAGAGGTGACGGAAACTAAAGGCAATGCCTGAGCGGCGGCTTCAGTTTGTTTGCGGAAAAGTTTATGCGCCACAACGCCTAAGAAAATCGGCAGCAATACGATTTTGAGGATAGAAATAAGCATATTGGCGGCATTGATTTCTAACCATTGATTGGCGAACAGCCAAAATACCGCCGGCGTCAGCAGAGGGGCAAGCAGCGTCGTGATGGAGGTCATGCCGACAGAAAGAGCGATATTGCCGCGCGCCAAATAAGTCATGACATTTGAAGAAGTACCGCCCGGGCAGGAGCCGACTAGAATCAACCCTGCGGCAATTTCCGCCGGTAGTGCAAAGACTTTAGCTAAAACAAAGGCGATACCGGGCATAATCATGAATTGTGCAACAATGCCGATGATGACGGCTTTCGGATGTGTGGCGATGATTTTAAAATCGCTAGGCTGCAAGGTCAGCCCCATGCCAAACATAATGATACCTAAAAGATAGATAATTATCGGCGTGACCCATAAAAAAGCATTAGGAGCGAAAAATCCTAAGCAGGCAAAAATAGCCGCCCAAAGCGCAAAGGTTTTACCGACAAACCGGCTGAATTGCTGTAGTGTTTTCATAGAGAAATAATGTCCTAGAGAAAAAACCTGTCAGCATACTACAAAAAGCATCATCATGCGCATTTAAGAAAGCTGCGCGAGACAATCAGCACAAGAGAATTTTTCCATAGGCAAAAATGCGCTAGAATTTTTAATAATAAGCTATGCTATGAATGATAAAAAAATTTCTTTTTGTTGCTATAGGTTTATGAATATGATGAGATTAATCAATGTTTTTCTTGTATTTTCTTTGGCTGCGTGCAGCAGCAATCCTTCCGCTGTCGGCGATGCGCCTGCAACGGCGGCGGTAGTCGATTTGCCGCCTTATATGGGAACTTGGTATGAAATGGCACGTTTGCCGATGCCTTATCAGGAACAATGTGTTAGTGAAGTGCAAGCGCACTATCGTCTTAATAAAGACAATAGCGTAAGCGTGGAAAATTCTTGCCGCTATCAGACAGGCACAATCAGCCGTGCAGAAGGTTTGGCAACAGTTGTGGACGATAGCGGCGCGAAATTGCAAGTGAGTTTTTTGCCTAAATTTATCCGCTGGCTGCCGATGGGGAAAGCGGCGTATTGGATATTGCGTATTGATGAAGATTACCGCCATGCTTTAGTGGGTACGCCGGAACGCAAATATTTATGGATATTATCGCGCAGCCCGAATATGGATGATGATGTATTGCAAAGCTATATCGATAGCGCTCAATCGCAAGGCTATGACACCGCTAATCTTATTCGTAATCCTTAAAAATATTTGCATTTGGGTAAATATCGTTTTTAAGTACGGTTTATAATTTTATATATTATAGTTTAATATTTTTCTTTCGGCTCTACATTTTTGAAATCTAATCTGATGTAAATTAGTGAATATATAAGATAACCTATTCCAAAAAAGTTTATGAAAGACATCGTTGAAGCATATAGAAACCTGAGTTCGGGATAAGCCACCTCTATTTAGCAGCCGCCAAAGCATTCTTCCCAAACATCTGCGGCTTATACGCAAACAAGCAATATGCCGTTAATCCAGAAATCAGACTCAACAAAAATCCCTTCTCTAAACGATGGCGAGTATGTTCAATTTGGTATAGATTCTTTAACTGATCAAAAATTGTTTCAACAGCACATCTTTGTTTTAACAACCTTTTTTGTTCAGGACTTTGGGGCGGGGATTTCATATTCTTTTTCTTGCCTGTCAGTAAAGTGATGTTGTATAGTCTCTTAACTTCAAAATGAGATTATTCTAAGCGCTTCTCCTAACAAAATGTGTATCTCTAAGTCTCATTTTGAAGTTAAGGTACTATATCTCTTTTCTAAGCAATCGCTTAACTCTTTGCTGATATAGCCTCTATCCCCAACCAACAATCCAAACAGTTTGTTTGCCATTTGTCGTAAGCCTTTACGGTCATCAACATTGCCTGGCGTTAGGCAGAAATTGACTAGCTCTCCTACATGATTAAACACTGCATGAAGTTTGAATCCATAGAACCAACCCATGCTGCTTTTGCCACGTTGAGCAATGTTTTTAAACACTTTATGCCTATGAATTCGACGATTGTGGCAAACAGATAAGATGGTGGAATCCACGATACTGATGCCTGTACATTTCCCCATTTGAGTACTGAGAAAAACCAACATAGCAGGTAATGCACGTTGTGCTAATTCGATAAATCGATTGTAGCTTGGCATGGTGGGGAATGCTGTTTTCCAAATGGTTTTAATTTGCCATAGATAGTAGCTTTTGAAATCACGCATGCGGATATGATGGAAATAGATCCATACGGTAATGATTTCGGAAGTACTGATAGAGGCTTTTCGGTTTCTGCTGTTGGGTTTGCTGATGAGTGTGCGGTTAAAGTCTGCTTCAAATGTTTTACAAAAATCATCTACTTGGCAGAAAAGTGTTGTAAGATGTTCCATGTTAAAGGGCTTTTGTGATGGTTTGTTTTGTCAAAACAGTAGATTATCACAATTGCTCTTTATTTTTTAGTGGGGTGCTTATTCCGAACTCAGGTTATTTGTAAGACAGCGTTTTTATTGACTTATCTTGCGAAATCTTTATGATTGGCTAAATTTTTATACATCAATAATCCACATAAACCATGTTCGGAAAATTTTCAAGCCTATGTATTCTAATAAATCTTTCTATCTCTTCCGCCTTTGCGCAGCAACTTTTCCCGATTATTGAGCAAGAGCAGCTTCAGTTGCAGGAGCAGCGTGAAGCCGCATTGCAGCAACAGATGCAAAGTGCTCGAGAGGTACGCTTTGACATCCCGCCGCCGCAAAGCACACCAAGCCTTCCCCAGGACGAAACCCCTTGTTTTCCCATTGAGCAAGTGCTTTTAGACGGCGAAGAGGTAGACACATTCGCCTTCGCCCTGCACCAAACCTTGACACAAACCCGATTCAGCCCCGGCATGTGTCTGGGCAGTCAAGGCATCAACAGCTTGATCAGCGGCGTGCAAAATGCCCTTATCGCCCGCGGCTACACAACCACCCGCGTGTTTGCCGATTCTCAGGATTTGCGCAGCAAAGTGCTGACCTTAATCGTCGTGCCCGGGCGCATCGGGGCAATCCGTGTAGATACCGAGCATAAAGAACGCACCCATGCCGGGCGCGTTGCCGCCTTTCAAAACGAAATTCCGGCCGCCGCCGGGGATATTCTCAATTTGCGCGATTTAGAGCAGGGTCTGGAAAACTACAAACGCCTGCCGACGGTGGAGGCCGACATTCAAATTATTCCCGGCCAGCAAGCCAATCAGAGTGATGTGGTGGTGCAATGGCAGCAGCGCGAATTCCCCTTGCGTGTTTCGCTTGGCGTGGATGACGCCGGCAGCAAGGCTACCGGCAAATACCAAGGCACGGTGACTCTTGCTTTTGATAACCCGCTGGGCTTGAGCGATCTGTTTTATGCCTCCTACACCCGCGAATTAGGGCATAAAGACCGTTTTACCGACGCCGACGGCCACACCACCAGCAGCGGCAGCAATAGCTACAGCTTCCACTACTCCGCGCCCTTTGGCGACTGGACATGGTCATGGCATCACAGCCGCTACCGTTATCATCAGGCAGTGGCGGGCTTATCGCAAAACTACGACTACAACGGCATCAGCCGCACCTTTGAAGTGGGCACGCAACGCTTGCTTTACCGCGATGCCAGGCGCAAAACCCATTTGGGCGGGAGATTATGGCAGCGCAGTACGCACAGCTTTATCAACGATGCCGAAATCGGCGTGCAACGGCGCAAAACAGCCGGTTGGGCACTGGATTTAACACACAAAGAATACCTCGGACCAGCCACGCTAAACCTGGCTTTATCCTATAAACGCGGCACAGGCCGGGCCGACAGCCTGCCCGCACCCGAAGAAGCCTTTGGTGAAGGCACCTCGCGCATGCGCATACTCACTGCCGATGTGGGGCTGAACCTTCCCTTCAGCCTTGGCGGACAAGCATTTGTTTACGAAGGCAAAATCCATAGCCAATGGAATCAAACCCCGCTGACCTCCCTAGACAGGCTCTCTATCGGCAATCGCTACACCGTGCGTGGTTTTGACGGCGAAATCACGCTTTCCGGCGATCGCGGCTGGTATTGGCGCAACGATTTGGCCTGGCAATACCTTCCCGCGCATCAGCTTTATCTCGGTGTAGATACCGGCCATGTTTCCGGGCAATCGGCCCGCTACCTAGTCGGCAACAGCCTGACAGGAGGCGCTTTGGGTTTTCGCGGCCAATTCCAAGCCGGCGGCGCGCTTTATTACGACGCCTTTATCGGCGCGCCTCTGCACAAACCCGCCCAATTTCCCGGTAAATCCCCGGTTTTTGGTTTTTACTTCAACTACTCTTTCTAAAGACAGAACATGAACAAGCGTTTTTATCGAGTGATCTTCAGCAAAGCCCGTTCCATGCTGATCGCCGTAGGAGAAACCGCCCGCAGCAGCGGCAAAAGCCGCCGCCAACAAGCGGGCAAAGCGCTTGCTCTGCTGCTTTTGATGCCCATGTTCTCCCATGCTCAAAACATCAGCGTAGATACCAACGCCCCGCTTCATCAGCAGCCCACACTTCTGCAAACCGCCGGCGGCATGGCGCAAATCGATATCCAAACCCCCCACCGCTGCCGGCGTATCGGTAAACCAATACATGCGCTTTGACGTTGACGGACAAGGCGCAATCATAAACAACAGCCGCCACAACACCGCCACACAGACAGCCGGCTGGGTGCAGGGCAACCCCTGGCTGGCGGGAGGCGAGGCTGCGGTCATCGTCAATCAAGTGAACAGCAGCGCCCCATCGCAATTACAGGGTTATGTGGAAGTTGCCGGACGGCGAGCCGAAGTCGTTATGGCCAACCCCTCCGGCATCGCCGTTGACGGCGGCGGCTTTATCAACGCCGCCGGCGTCACGCTCACCACCGGCGAAGCGGTGATCAACGCCGGCCACTTGGAGAGCTTTCGCGTGCGCGGCGGCACGGTCTCGATCAGCGGACAGGGGCTGGACAGTGCCGACGCCGATTACACCCGCGTGTTATCCCAGGCGGCGGAAGTCAATGCCGGCATTTGGGGCAAAGACATCACGCTGGCCACCGGGCAAAACGACATCAAACTGAATAACGGCGATTTGAGCGTGCAAAAGCATCAGGGCCAAGGCTCGTCGCAGACAGTAGCCATTGACAGCGGCGCCTTAGGCGGCATGTATGCCGGCAAAATCTCCCTTATCAGCACCCAAGAAGGCGTAGGCATCCATCAAGGCGGAAGAATCTATGGCGGAGAAGTGCGAATTTCCGCCGACGGAAAACTGGAAAACAGCGGAGAAATTAATGCCGAACGCCTGGAGCTTGACACCGACACCCTGGACAACCGCGGCAGCATCGCACAACACGGCGCACAAGCGCTGGAGATCAACACCGCCGCCCTGAGCAACGCTGCGAGCGCCACCTTTAACGGCGCCACTGCCGGCGCCGCCAACAGCGGTACAAGCAGCACCGCCAGCAGCACTTCCGCTGCCAGCGGCGCTTCCGCCGTCAATAGCGCCGCGGCAAGCCCTGCAAACAGCAAGCTATCCCTGGCAGAAGGGCGCATCACCACCCGCCAACTGGATAATCACGGCGACATCAGCGCCGCCGGCGGCATCAACCTCAGCACCAGCCAAAGCTTGGACAACCGCGGCGATCTGCGCCTCAACCGCCTTGACAGCCGCGGCCTGCGCCTTGACAACCAAAACGCCCGAATCACCGCAGGCCAATTCAATGCAGAAGCCTTGAGCTTCAACAACCGCGGCGGGCAGATCAACGCGGCAGATTTTTCTTTACAGCTCAAGCAAGATCAAGCGCTCTTCGGCACCATCACCAGCAGCAACAGCAGCAGCCTGCGCAGCGGCGGACACATAGAAAACCGCGCGCAACTCAGCAGCGCCGGCACGCTGAGCTTAGACAGCCGCAGCCTGGACAACTACAACAGCCTCTCGGCACAACACACCCGTATCCGCACAGATACGCTCAATAACCGCAGCTTGATTGACGGACAAAGCACGCGCATCGACGCCGGAAAAGTCAACAACCTCGGCACAGGGCGGATTTACGGCGACCATGTGGCAATCGGCGCTGCCGAGGTTAATAATGCGCCGGAAAACGGCACAACGGCGACCATCGCCGCCCGAGAACGCCTGGATATCGGCGCCAAGCACATCCGCAACGAAGGGCAAAGCCTGATCTTTAGCGCCAACACACTGGCCATCGGTGGCGCCTTGGATGCTCAAGGCCATGCCGTCGGCTCGGCGCAGAGCCTGATTAACCGCGCCGCCGTCATCGAAGCGCTGGGCGACGGCCATCTCAACATCGACACCCTGCATAACCTCAATATCGGGCTCAGCAAACAGACGTATATGGCAGGCAGCGAACAGGGCATCCGCGAATATGCCGTTATCGGCACCCTGCAACGTTACCGCGAAGGCGCAGACGGATACTGGGACCGCCGCTCGGGCAGCAAAGACCAAAAACACGCCTACTTCCGCTTAAACGACGGCACCTCGGTGCAAGGCGAATATTGGCATGTATGGGAATATGACATCCACACCCATCGCGAAACCCTCGATCCCGGCATAGCAGGAGAAATCCGCTTAGGCGGCGATCTCCACGCCCAAGGCAAGGACTGGCTCAATCATGACAGCAAAATCCTCATCGGCGGCAATGTGTACGGCATCGGACAAGGCGTGCTGAAAAACACCGCCACCCAAGGCATTCAAACGCTCACCCACAGCGGAGGCCAATACGACTCTTTGCACCGGCGCGGCTGGTATTCCCTAAAACGCCGCGACCGCCGCTATGAAAGCAACCATGCCCCCTATCTCTACTCCCAAACCAGCACCTACGCATTTGACAACAGCCCTCACATCTACCGCGTCAATGCCCCCAATGCCGCGCAAGGGCAACACATCAGCACCTTAAACACCGCCGCAGTAGCCACTGATACGGCCTTGCCGCAAAGCAGTTTGTACCGCATCAGCCCCAACCATCCCAACTACCTGATCCAAACCGACCCCGCCTTTACCGACTACCGCCAATGGCTGGGCAGCAACTATATGCTCGACGCCCTCAACATCGATGCGAGCATGCATAAGCGCTTGGGAGACGGCTTTTACGAACAACGCCTAGTTAACGAACAAATCGCCCGCCTCACCGGGCAACGCCGCTTAGACGGCTATGCCAACGACGAAGAACAATTCAAAGCGCTGATGAACGCCGGCATCAGCTGGGCGAAAACCTTCAACCTCACCCCCGGCATCGCCTTGAGCGCCGAACAAATGGCACAGCTGACTAGCGACATCGTCTGGCTGGAAAACCAAACCCTCACCCTGCCCGATGGCAGCAGGCAAACCGTGCTGGCACCGAAAGTCTATGTCGCCGGCGGACAAAGCGGCAGCAGCGCCGCCACCGGGCTGATCAGCGCGCAAAACCTCTATCTGCAAACGCAAAGCCTGGAGAACAGCGGCAGCATCACCGCCCGCCATCAGGCGCAGATCAACGCCGCCGACATACATAACCAAGGCACAATCAGCGCCGCCGACCTGAGCCTGAGGGCGCAAAACCGCATCGCCAATGAAGGCGGAATCATCGCCGCCCGCGACAATCTGCTGCTGCAAGCCGCCAACATCGACCTGCACAGTACCACGGCTTCCACCGCCACCGCCCAGAGCAAACACAACGGCTTAGACCGGCGCAGCAGCGTAACCTTAAGCGGCGGACAAGGCGGCAATTTAAGCATTATCGCCACCGACAGCCTCGACCTGCGCGCGGCAGACGTGCAAAACGACAACACCGGCGCCGCCACCCTTCTCCACGCCGGCAACAGCCTTAACCTCGACACCTTGAGCGAGCAACGGCAGCTGCAGCGGGAAAACGACGCGCAGAACTACCGCCGCGAACACAGCGAACGCGACATCGGCAGCACCATCGCCGCAGCCGGCGACATCCTGCTCTCCAGCCAAGGCAGGCTGAACCTGCGCCAAGCACAGATCGACAGCCGCGACGGACAAACCATCCTGCAAGGCAAAGACATCAACATCAGCGAAGGGCGCTACCGCGGCGAAACAACGGCAGCCGCCGGCACCAAAAGCAACCTGGGACTTTCCAGCGAACGCACGCAAACCTATGCCGGCGAAACCTTCGACTATGCCCAAGGCAGCCAAATCAGCGGCACAAGCGTCCTTATCGCGGCCCAGAACAACCTCAACATCCGCGGCAGTGACATCGCCTCGGACAACGCCACCGTCCTTAGCGCCGGTAACGACATGACCGTCAGCGCCGCCGAAGAAAGCTACCGCCGCGACTACGACCACCAAGTCAAAAGAAGCGGCCTGATGGGCAGCGGCGGCATCGGTTTCACGATCGGCTCGCGCCAACAAACACTGGAACAGGCACAGCATAGCCTCAGCCACAGCGGATCAAGCATCGGCAGCCTCCACGGCGACACAATCCTGACAGCCGCCAATCACTACCGCCAGCACGGCTCCACCATCGCCGCTCCAGAAGGCAACACCAGCATCCGCGCCGCCGACATCGACATCGCCGCCGCCCTAGACTGGCAACAAGCCGACAGCCGCCACGCCTACAAACAAAGCGGCCTGACCGTCGCCCTCAATGTGCCCGTCATCAATATGCTGCAAGGCATGGCCGACACCCTCTCCAACGGCAAGCGCGCCGCCCAAAGCGGCAACGCCCGCATTCAAGCCATGGCGGCCGCCAACCTGGTCTGGCAAGGCTACCAAACCGGACAAACCCTGGGCGAACTTGCCCAAGACCCCTCCCAAGCCGCCAAAGACATCAGCCTCTCCATCACCTACGGCGAACAAAAAAGCGAACAACAGCAGCGCAGCTACAGCACACAGGCGCAAAGCAGCACCATCTACGCAGGCGGGCAGACCCTCCTGAGCGCCACCGGCAGCGGCGACAGCGGCAACATCAGCATCAGCGGCAGCGACATCGGCGGCGCACAAGGCACCGTCCTCACCGCCGCCAACCACATCCGCATCCAAGCGGCCGCCCAAGAAGGATGGGAACGCAACAGCAACAAAAGCAGCGGCTGGAACGCCGGCCTTGCCGTCAGCTTCGGCTCAAGCGGCATGGCCTTCGGCTTCACCGCCGGCGGCAATATCGGCAAAGGCTACGGCAACGGCGACAGCAACACCTGGCAGCACAGCCGTATCGGCCACGCCGACAGCGCCACCCTGCTCACAGCGCAAAACAGCCTCGCCCTGCGCGGCGGCCAAATCCACGGCCACAGCATCGACATCCAAGCCGCCGACCTCAACATCGAAAGCCTGCAAGACAGCCTGCGCTACAGCGGCAAACAGGAAAACCTCGGCGGCCAAATCACCATCGGCTACGGCGTCTCGGGCAGTGCCAACTACAACCGCAGCAAAATCAATGCCGACCACGCCGCCGTCAGCGAACAAAGCGGCATCTTTGCCGGCGACGGCGGCTACCGCATCGACATCGGCGGGCATAGCGAACTTATCGGCGGGCTGATCACCTCCACAGCCGCTGCCGAAGCGCAAGGGCGCAACCGCTTCAGCACTGCCACCCTCTCCGCCCGCGACCTGCACAACCGCAGCCACTACGAAGGCAGTAGCATCGGCCTCTCCGGCGGCATGAGCATCGGCGGCGGCGACGTCATGCCCGAGCAAATCGGCAGCATGAAGTTGATGCAGATGGGGCAGCAAACATCTGCGAATACCGTCCAGCAAAGCAGCAGCGCCGGCAGCGACAACGGCAACAGCATCGGTTATGGAGAAGCACAAGACCGCCAACACAGCCGCACCTACAGCGGCATCAACACCGCCAACCTGCACCTCGGTGCGGCACATACCGCCCCCGAACTGCGCCGCGACACCAACACGGAAGACGCCCAAGGCAGCAGCGGGGCGCTGATCAACCGCTTTGATGCCCAAAACGTACAGGCAAGTCTTGACTTGCAAAGGGAAGTTACCCAAAGTTTCTCACGAAACGCTCCGCGAATCATGGCCGACACGGCCCAACAACTGGGTAACGTCAGCGAGTACGAACACAAACTGCTGGAACAAAGCGCCCTGCAGCAAGCTCTGGCGCAAACGGATGACCCTACCGTACGGGCGGAACTCAGTCTCCGGTTGGAAGGCGTACAGCAATACCTTGGTGACAACTACAGCCGCTACAACCTGTGGAAAGAAGGCGGCTCCGGGCGTGCCGTCCTGCAAGGACTGGTCGGCGGCCTTCTTGGCGGTGATCTCGGCAGTGCAGTGTCTTCAAGCAGCACCTCCCTTGCCGCCCCCCTGCTGCAAGAAGCGGGTAGTCACAGCGGCACAGTGGGCAAAACCCTGATAGACCTCGGTGCCGCCGCCGTCATCGGCAGCCTTGGTGGTAAGCCGCAAACCATTCTAGCTGCCACGGCAACCGATTGGAACAATCGCCAGCTGCATCCGCAGGAAATCGACCTCATCCGCGCACACGCCCCCGACTTCGCCCAAAAACAGGGTATCAGCGAAGAACAGGCTGCAGCAGAACTGGCGGCAACCGCCTTATCGCAAATTGACAAACAATATGCCTATCTTGCCGACAGCACGCAGCATTATGCGCAGGCACAGCAATACCTGAAACAACTGGGCGCAGGGCAAACAATATTTACTGACAGCTATAGCAGACAGCAAACATTGTTCGATGAACGCGGTCATAGCGGCAATTTCAACAATTTTGCGATGAACAGCGAATACGTTTTTGATAATAAAGAACTCTATAACCGGCTTCCGGCAATCTCACCTCTCTATCAAAACAACTTCGGCTCGGAAATCCTGTGGAGAGCGGGGACTACGGCGCTTCATCAGGCAGGTCTGGCACCGGCAGCCGCACAAAAAGCCCTGCTTGATGATCTGGTTTCCGAACGGGAACAACTCATCGGGCAGCAAAACGCCGCCGCCTCGCAGGCATGGCAAGAAGGCAGGCAAACCTTAATAGACGCCAACATATTTAACCACTTTAATTACAGACTTGAAGGCATCAATCAAGGAAAAGTCAGCCCTGAAACCACTGACCAACGTTTGCTGACACAGCAGCGTTTGAGTAACGCAACCGACAGCTTCACCAATCTCTATAGCGCTGCCGAAAGCGAGCTAGACTGGGCGGAACGTAGCCGTTACCAGCAGGAAAACAGCCTGCTGCTGGGCATGGAAGGATTGGCGGCATTCGGTGCGATAGATAACGCCTTAGGAGCGGCAGCAAGAACAGGCGGCAGATTGGCCGCCCAAAGTGCTAGACAATCGGCAAACCAACTTCAAGGCTTTTTGAATGAAGCGATTGCCCGCGGCTGGGATGGACGCCTGGATAACTACCGCTACGATCGAAACAGCGGCACATTTATCGGCCCCAACGGCGGCACAATCATCCCGACCGGAGAGCTTGACGTACTGGGCAATCCGGTTTTCCGCAGGATAAACGCCGCCGGCAAGCCGGGGGCTCATCTGACGGTTTCGTTTAATGAAAACGGACAGGCTGTTCAGGGAAGCGTGATTCGGAACCAGCCGGTAATTAACATTCAGGACTCCAATGCCCGCCATTATCAGGCGGTACACAATGTGTCGGAACATTTCAGGAATAACGACATCACTTTTAGTGGTGAAGTTACCCTGCGCAACATTGATGATCCCGCCATTGCCGCTAGAATTGATGGCGTTATCGGCGGCGAAGCGAATGCCAGAATCCCCGTTCCTAATGGCTATATCGCCATTGACCTGTCAAGCAATCGGCAAGTCAGCCACATTACGCTGGATTCACAGGGAAGAGCGGGCATTGAAGTCAAAACCGGCAACGCCGGTTTGCAGCGCAACCAGTCGGAAGTCTATCAAAACTGCATTAAGGGTTGTGCAATAAGTGTTGGAAAAAATGCTGAGGATGCCCGGCTTTTTGAAGGGGCAGTTCCCAGAAGCATATATTTGTTAAGAGAAGTTGGAGAATAAAATGAAACTGCTCAGTAGAAAAGACGTTGCCCCCATCTGCAAAAAAATTGCATCAGAGCATGAAGGTTGGGTTTATATATCAGAAGAGTTTAGGCATAAAATCAGCAATCACAGCACCATTTATATTATGCCGTTATGGGCATTTAAACTGTCCGCTCAACCCAGTGTTTGGCTGGAAAACAAACAAACTACCAAGCTAATCAAACAAGTGAGAGAAAAATATTATGGGGGGGGGTATCCGATTTCCACCATGAGGATTCTCCGCCCAGGCGCAACGCTCAAGACGCAGGTTTATCAGGAGTTTGTTTATGACCTGATTGCCGCCGAACGCTATATCCGCGATTTTTTTGCCCGCGGTTTGAGGGTTATCGAAAAATATTATAACTATAGTGATGAAAGGGAGTTATTGGAGAATATACCGTTTCAGTCGGATGGGGGGAATGCAGAAAGGTATTGTTATACCAGAATTGTATTAGGTGATTTTGAGTTTGTTGAGAGTTTTATTAATGATAAAATAAAAACAGATGTTCCCAAAAGAGAAAAGTTTATCAGCATTGCAAAAGAATTACTGCCCGTCTGGAAAAAGAATTATCAGGAAACCGGAAGTGTCTTTGGTAAGAAATAGGTTCGGAAGTCTATCAAAACTGCATTAAGGGTTGTGCAATAAGTGTTGGAAAAAATGCTGAGGATACCGGGCTTATTGAAGGGGCAATTTCTAGAAATATGTATTTATTAAGGGCATATTCCTGGATATGAACATCGTCGTCTAGTGCTTGCCGCTAATCAAAAAGGAATGACGCAGCAACAATTCAATGATTTTGTAAATAGCCATCCAGAATATTTCAGGTTAGAGAATAGCAAAATTAACCGAGGACACTCTGGTGAAAAACCAGGAATTGATGACATTGAATCAATCATTAGAGACATTAATAAATTCTTTGAACAAGGTAAATAATTATGAATTACGATATGAGTGGTGTAGAAATATTAGAAGCATTAGATGTAGGAGACACTGTTAAAGTTGAAAAAATTATAAAATCGAATCCCCACAGAAGTTTATTAGAAGTTACAGAAAAAGAAAAATGGAATTGGTTACATAAATCCTTGATGGGATTTAACCCTATTAACCCCCCTAAAAGCGTAATAGAATTTCTTATAAGAAAAGGTATCTCCATTAATGCTCAGGATATTTATGGCATGACGCCATTGCACTATGCTATGCGTGCACGTAATGCTGAAGCGGTGATTGCCCTACTAGAAGCGGGGGCTGATCCTAACATTCCTAACCAAGATAGAGCAATACCTTTAGCGATGATTAGAGCAATGCCCGAAAGGCTAGATATATTAGAACTTATGCTAAAAAAAGGAGCGGATATTCATTTTCATAATGGTGAATATGAAGTTCTTGAAGGTATTAAAAAAAATAGAGGAGATGAAGCCATTTTTAAACCTGTTATTGAGATGATGGAAAATTTTTCTCAAAAAAAAAGCAGAGCCTAATGAAAGAAGCAAAAAATAAGGGGCTGAAGCCAGCATCCCCGTCTCTAATGGCTATATCGCCATTGACCTGTCAAACAATCGGCAAGTCAGCCACATTACGCTGGATTCACAGGGAAGAGCGGGCATTGAAGTCAAAACCGGCAACGCCGGTTTGCAGCGCAACCAGTCGGAAGTCTATCAAAACTGCATTAAGGGTTGTGCAATAAGTGTTGGAAAAAATGCTGAGGATGCCCGGCTTTTTGAAGGGGCAGTTCCCAGGAGCATATATTTGTTAAGAGAAGTTGGAGAATAAAATGAAACTGCTCAGTAGAAAAGATGTTGCCCCCATCTGCAAACAAATTGCCGCAGAGCATGAAGGTTGGGCTTATGCCGCAGAAAGCTTTAGATATAAAATCGGCAATCACAGCACCATTTATATTATGCCGTTATGGGCATTTAAACTGTCCGCTCAACCCAGTGTTTGGCTGGAAAACAAACAAACTACCAAACTAATCAAACAAGTGAGAGAAAAATATTATGGGGGAGGGTATCCGATTTCCACCATGAAAATTCTCCGCCCGGGCGCAACGCTCAAAACGCAGGTTTATCGGGAGTTTGTTTATGACCTGATTGCCGCCGAACGCTATATCCGCGATTTTTTTGCCCGCGGTTTGAGGGTTATCGAAAAATATTATAACTATAGTGATGAAAGGGAGTTATTGGAGAATATACCGTTTCAGTCGGATGGGGGGAATGCAGAAAGGTATTGTTATGCCAGAATTGTATTAGGTGATTTTGAGTTTGTTGAGAGTTTTATTAATGATAAAATAAAAACAGATGTTCCCAAAAGAGAAAAGTTTATCAGCATTGCAAAAGAATTACTGCCCGTCTGGAAAAAGAATTATCAGGAAACCGGCAGTATCTTTGGCAAACAATAGGTATAATCTATTTTCAAGAATGTTTTGCCTGTATCAGCACTTACGCCCCTTCACAAACCCGCCTCATTTCCGAGCGAAAAGCCCGTTTTCGGTTTTTATTTCAACTATTCTTTCTAAGGACAGAACATGAACAAGCGTTTTTATCGAGTGATCTTCAGCAAAGCCCGTTCCATGCTGATCGCCGTAGGAGAAACCGCCCGCAGCAGCGGCAAAAGCCGCCGCCAACAAGCGGGCAAAGCGCTAAACCGCCGGCGGCAATATCGGTAAAGGCTACGGCAACGGCGACAGCAACACCTGGCAGCACAGCCGTATCGGCCACGCCGACAGCGCCACCCTGCTCACAGCGCAAAACAGCCTCGCCCTGCGCGGCGGCCAAATCCACGGCCACAGCATCGACATCCAAGCCGCCAACCTCAACATCGAAAGCCTGCAGGACAGCCTGCGCTACAGCGGCAAACAGGAAAACCTCGGCGGCCAAATCACCATCGGCTACGGCGTCTCGGGCAGTGCCAACTACAACCGCAGCAAAATCAATGCCGACCACGCCGCCGTCAGCGAACAAAGCGGCATCTTTGCCGGCGACGGCGGCTACCGCATCGACATCGGCGGGCATAGCGAACTTATCGGCGGGCTGATCACCTCCACAGCCGCTGCCGAAGCGCAAGGGCGCAATCGCTTCAGCACTGCCACCCTCTCCGCCCGCGACCTGCACAACCACAGCCACTACGAAGGCAGTAGCATCGGCCTCTCCGGCGGCGGCGCCATTGGCGGGGAAACGCTCGGCCAAGGCAGCGCCGCCGACAATCCCCATCTGATCAACCAAGGCGGCGGCCTCAGCGGCAGCGACAACAGCATCGGTTATGGAGAAGCACAAGACCGCCGACACAGTACCACCTACAGCGGCATCAACACTGCCAACCTGCACCTCGGTGCGGCACATACCGCCCCCGAACTGCGCCGCGACATCAACACGGAAGACGCCCAAGGCAGCAGCGGGGCGCTGATCAACCGCTTTGACGCCCAAAACGTACAGGCAAGTCTTGACTTGCAACGCGACATCAGCCAGGAATTTTCCCGCACCCGCGGCGCCGTGCGCCAGCTCATCAATACAAAAGTCGAAGCCGCCGAGCAATCAGGCGACAAACAGCAAGCCGCCCAACTGCAAAAACTCGGCGTCGCCCTGGATATGCTCGCCTCGGGGCTATCCACCCCCAACGGCAACGGCCTCATTGGCAGCATCGCCAATACCGGCGCCCCGCTGCTGACCTACCAACTTGGCCAAATAGCCAAAACCAAGCAAGCCGAAGGCAGCACCGCCCATATCGGCGCTCATGCCGCCCTTGCCGCGCTGACAGCGGCATTAGGCGACAACGACCCGCTTGCCGCCGCCCTATCGGCAGGCGGCAGCGAAGCCGCCATCCCGCTGATCGCACAAAGCCTCTACGGCACACAAGACCCCGCCAAACTCAGTAGTGCGGAAAAAAGCCAACTTGCCGACATTGCCCAACTCATTGGCGCGGGCATCGGCGGCATCGCAGGCGGCGGAAATACCGCAGTCGCAACGGCAGCCGATGCGGGCAGAAGGGCGGTGGAGGGGAACTATCTAAACGTACCCGAAGCTCAAAGGAGAAATGCCCTATTGGAAAAATACGCTTGGCTGGATTCCCGGGCACAAAGAGCATGGTATCAATCGGTTGGAACAGAGGAAGAGAAAGCCGCCATTTACGAATATCTTCAGATAGAGAATCTTGATCGGAGTAGAAACGTTGAATTTAACAAAGCTTACGATAATTGCAGAATTAATGCTGACTGTGAAAAATTCCACTACCTACATGTAACCCAGCGGACTTTGTGGAATGCTCCCGGAATCGAGCTCTTTAAAGAAGATATGCGAAATAATAATATAGATAGCAATTGGGAAAAGTATCCTGATAGCAAGAATGCCTTCCATAATTTTTCTGAAGACGGGAAGAGCGTTGCAAGAAATGCAGACGGTACTTTTGTTAATACAAAGTACATCCATAGAAACGGACAATATGAAGTGATTGTGGATAGGAACAATAATATTGTTACCTTGCCGTCTAGTGCTGGAACATTTAATTACTATCCAGAGTCAGAAGGAATAGGACATATAGATTATGATGTAGATCCGTGGATGGATTTTGGTAGTGGTAACGGAGATAACACGACATATGATAGTAGAAAAAGTAATTCTGAGTGGTATTATAGAAATTTTCTTGGAGAGTTCTCATTTGGCCCGAATGTTGATGCAATAAAAACATTTAATTCTACAGATGAAAAACAAGGTAGAGACAAATGAATTTACGAAACAAAATAATTGCTGAGATATTAACTTTTATATTGTTAGATATTCACACTGTTTTTTGTTTTATGATGTTTTCTGTCTTAACTAAT
Source organism: Suttonella indologenes (assembly GCF_900460215.1). Classification (NCBI taxonomy): domain Bacteria; kingdom Pseudomonadati; phylum Pseudomonadota; class Gammaproteobacteria; order Cardiobacteriales; family Cardiobacteriaceae; genus Suttonella; species Suttonella indologenes. Next base: position 331,562 of record NZ_UHIA01000003.1, on the reverse strand, counting down.
GCGGAGGTTAAAAGTGCTATTATTAAATCAACACCACTTTTTATATTTTCTTACATTATTATTTTTTTTATATTTTATATCAATATAACAAGAAAACTTTATACGGAAAAACCTTATATTCGATTGGGGGTTTTAATTATGTTTCTATTTTCGCGTTTATTTTATTTTGGTTTTTCCACGGTTGTACATTTGTATTAATAAAATGCATAACTATAGCCGTTAAACTTTAAAACAAGACGGAATTTCCTACGAAGAGCAAAGAAAGCAAAGTATTGAGCAAAACTCGCTACGCAGAGCCGGCGAAACTGCAAATTCCCACAAAACCAGTTACGGAGCACTCAAAATCCCCTTTTGCCTTGCCGCAGACAGCGCAGGATTTTTCGGGAACAAGCGCGTCACTGTTTGAGCGAAGCGCAGCGTAGTGAGTTTGACGTGCGCCGAAAAATTCAAGCTGGCAAGGGAACTCCGCGTAGCGGAGCAAGGCAAGGGGCTGCCTTTCTTTGCGCACTTTCTTTGGCAGCGCAAAGAAAGTACGGCACAGCGCAGCGTTAAAAATAAATCATAAGAATTAAGCAATGCCAGAAATCTGGACGTTTTCAGTATAAATAGATTTTTGGGTTGAATGGCTATACAATCAAAGCAGTTTTTTCCAAAGCAAGTAGAAGAAACGAGTTTTTTGTTAAACAAATATTCTCAAGCAGCTCAATATCAGTCACCTCCGTTTAATTTAAAAAATCCGTTTAGCAGAGAAATGTTCACAGGAGAAAATTTGCCAAAAGGGAATAATTCAGATTTTGCTAAAGGAATTTTGACTGGATTAAAGGCAACTGCTTGGGATAATCGTGCTGCTGCAACAGGTGGCGCACAATTTGGCATGCCTGTTGGCACATTCAGCTATAACCAATACGAGCAAGAAAATCCATATCAGCCTAATACGCAGCAAGAATTTCTAGGTGCTACCTATCTTTTTCCTCTTGCTACAGCGGCAGCTGGAAAAGTTTCTGCAACATCTATACCGAAACTAACCAAACCATTTGGCCAAAGAGTATTTAATGGAGTAGAATTACATCACAAATTACCAGAACCTGCTAGTGGCTGGGATTACACACCAAAATTATTAAGTAATGGTACTCCCAATCAAGTCAATTCACACATAAATGGCTTTCGCGCAGAATTGCGCTTAGCTAATGAATTAGCTAATTCCGACAGAGTTGTATTGAAATATGGAGACAAAATAGGCGCACATGGCAGTGATGTACTGACCGTTAATCTTAAAACTGCTGAAGTAGAATTATGGGATAGCAAATTCCGTCAGGCACCAACATCAGGAAAAGTTTCCCCTACCTTTACTAAAGAGCCAGCATTAGGAAAAGCAATAGAAGAAGCAGAAAAATTGGTTAGAAAATCGAATACTCTTCCGCCTAGAATAAAAGCAATGGCATTGCAAAATTTAGAAAAAAGGAACGTGACGACCTATACAGTCGGTCAAGGAGGGGTAAAATCATCTGAAATCCGTAAAGTGATCGACAGCAAATTACAGCCTTAGGAGTAATCAATGAAATTCTCAGTTGCAGAAGAAATAGAGCTTTATACCGGCTTTATGTATGATTTTTGTTTTAACCTTAGAAATCCAGAGAATAATGATTTTTTAGGTAATTACGGTTCTCATGATATAACAGATGTATTAAATGCCACACTGGTTAATTTAGGGGAGCGCTATGCCCCTATTTTAGAGCGCGGCATCAATTGGTTATGCCATGGGATTGAACACAACGAGGGCATAGGTCCCAACCATAATGAAAGTATCGCCTTTCATCAAACCAATTTACATATCAGTTTAGCCTTGGGTTTATGGTTGCGCGATAATCAAGATGATTTAAGCTTGTGGAATAGGGTATTGGATTTTCATCAACAAAGTCTCTTGAATCCGGATATCTATCCTGAAAGCCAAATGCCCACCGCCCAATTGGCTGATTGGGGCATGCGTTGTTTATTGGCGCAAGAATATGAGAAAGGTATTGAAGGATACCGCCAATATCATCCGGCTGATATTTCGACAAAACATCTCCATATGTCGGAGGCGAAGCTGGCTTATGCTTATTGCTTGCATTACGCTGAGAATCAATTTTCATATGATGAACTATTTTCTGCTGCCAGAAAATTATTAAATAGAAAAATGGAAAATGATTGGCTGTGTAAAGGACAAACCAAATATGCCACAATATGGCTGAAAATTGTCTATGCTCATGAACAAGCCGATTTGTTACCCAAACAAATTCTCTGGAAAGCCTATGACCATATGCCTAAGGTAGAAAAACCCGAGTTTGCAAAGTGACAAAAATGCAGTATTAATGATGATTTCCGCTACTATATTGGTAGTTTACGAAGCAGAAAAATTGGTTAGAAAATCGAATACTCTACCGCCTAAAATAAAAGCAATGGCATTGCAAAATTTAAAAAAAGGGAACGTGACGACCTATACCGTCGGTCAAGGAGGGGTAAAGTCATCTGAAATCCGTAAAGTGATCGACAGCAAATTACAGCCTTAGGAGTAATCAATGAAATTTTCGGTTGCAAAAAAAATAGAGAGCTATACCGGCTTTATGTATGATTTTTGTTTTAACCATACAAATCCGGAAAATAATGATTTTTTAGGTAATTACGGTTCTCATGATATAACAGATGTATTAAATGCCACACTGGTTAATTTAGGGGAACGCTATGCCCCTATTTTAGAGCGCGGCATCAATTGGTTATGCCATGGGATTGAACACAACGAGGGCATAGGTCCCAACCATAATGAAAGTATCGCCTTTCATCAAACCAATTTACATATCAGTTTAGCCTTGGGTTTATGGCTGCGCGATAATCAAGATGATTTAAGCTTGTGGAATAGGGTATTGGATTTTCATCAACAAAGTCTCTTGAATCCGGATATCTATCCTGAAAGCCAAATGCCCACCGCCCAATTGGCTGATTGGGGCATGCGTTGTTTATTGGCGCAAGAATATGAGAAAGGTATTGAAGGATACCGCCAATATCATCCGGCTGATATTTCGACAAAACATCTCCATATGTCGGAGGCGAAACTGGCTTATGCTTATTGCCTGCATTACGCTGAGAATCAATTTTCATATGATGAACTATTTTCTGCTGCCAGAAAATTATTAAATAGAAAAATGGAAAATGATTGGCTTAGCAAAGGGCAAATCGAACATGCCACAATATGGCTGAAAATTGTCTATGCTCATGAACAAGCCGATTTGTTACCCAAACAAATTCTCTGGAAAGCCTATGACCATATGCCTAAGGTAGAAAAACCCGAGTTTGCAAAGTGACAAAAATGCAGTATTAATGATGATTTCCGCTACTATATTGGTAGTTTACTGATAGAGTATGTGATGAAAAGCAACCTGTCCGTAGTGCGAAGGAAAGCCATTTTATTGACTTATATTTCAGCATAAATATTACATAAAAGATGTAGGAAATATATTAATTGGTATGAATGCTGCTGTTTTAGGACAATCATTTTCTGATTTCCAAAAAGCAAGCGGAGCTTTGCAACAAGATGGAAAGACAGGTGTGGTATTACATACCATTACTGGAAAAACTTATGGTACTGCTCCTATGTATGGTGAATTGCCGTATCAGTATTACAAATCTAAGTATGGTTATGAGTTAGGACTGGAAAAAATTGAAACAGAAAAGAGACTAAAAAATCTAATTCCTAACAAAGTACCAACCGTTGGAGAATTATTCAATGCAATTCCTTAACAAAGTAGATTTTATAATAATTGTTCTTGTGATATTTATCCCAATATTGTTTTCTATAATTTTTATATTTAAATACATAAGAGTGACCTTTTTAAAATATGTATTCTCTACTTTTTTTATACTTGCTATATGTATAGTTTTATACATTATGTATTGTTATATCAATCCCAAAAAATTAACCCATTATTGCATTGATAGAGAATGCATTTCTATTGTTATTCGATATGGAGATAGTGGTATCAATTCTCCGATTTATTTAAGAATTTATGATAAGAAAATTTTCGCAAGACTTCAATTAGAAATAAATGATTATATTGAATTTATATTCGAAGGAAATGTATTTGTTTCCAACATCCTATTTGATAATAAAATCAATATATTGTCTTCAAGTTTAGTAGAGTGGACAAATAGTGTTGCAGATAACGTTTATTTTTCAGATAAAATACTTGCAATAGACTCATTTCCTGATGGGTATATTGAAATTAGCGATTTATGGAGAGATTATGGAAGTAAACTGATGTACTAACTATTGTAAGTTCTAGTGTTTGTCAATGTTATTAAAAATATCCATTAATTATACAAAATATATAAAATTAACCTGAGTTCGGGATAAGCCACCTCTATTTAGCAGCCGCCAAAGCATTCTTCCCAAACATCTGCGGCTTATACGCAAACAAGCAATATGCCGTTAATCCAGAAATCAGATTCAACAAAAATCCCTTCTCCGAACGATGGCGAGTATGTTCAATTTGGCATAGATTCTTTAACTGATCAAAAATCGTTTCAACAACACATCTTTGTTTTAACAACCTTTTTTGTTCAGGACTTTGGGGCGGGGATTTCATATTCTTTTTCTTGCCTGTCAGTAAAGTGATGTTGTATCTCTTTTCTAAGCAATCGCTTAACTCTTTGCTGATATAGCCTCTATCCCCAACCAACAATCCAAACAGTTTGTTTGCCATTTGTCGTAAGCCTTTACGGTCATCAACATTGCCTGGCGTTAGGCAGAAATTGACTAGCTCTCCTACATGATTAAACACTGCATGAAGTTTGAATCCATAGAACCAACCCATGCTGCTTTTGCCACGTTGAGCAATGTTTTTAAACACTTTATGCCTATGAATTCGACGATTGTGGCAAACAGATAAGATGGTGGAATCCACGATACTGATGCCTGTACATTTCCCCATTTGAGTACTGAGAAAAACCAACATAGCAGGTAATGCACGTTGTGCTAATTTGATAAATCGATTGTAGCTTGGCATGGTGGGGAATGCTGTTTTCCAAATGGTTTTAATTTGCCATAGATAGTAGCTTTTGAAATCACGTATGCGAATATGGTGGAAATAGATCCATACGGTAATGATTTCGCAAGTGCTGATAGAGGCTTTTCGGTTTCTGCTGTTGGGTTTGCTGATGAGTGTGCGGTTTAAAGTCTGCTTCAAATGTTTTACAAAAATCATCTACTTGGCAGAAAAGTGTTGTAAGATGTTCCATGTTAAAGGGCTTTTGTGATGGTTTGTTTTGTCAAAACAGTAGATTATCACAATTGCTCTTTATTTTTTAGTGGGGTGCTTATCCCGAACTCAGGTTAGGTTAAGGCATAACCGCCAATAAATTGCCGTTTGCAATCTTTGCATTGGTAGTTTTGTTTGCCATAGTTTTTTTTGCCGTTTTTCTTTATACTGTCACCTAGACAGGCTGGACAGTTGATGTATAGTGTGATTTGCATTTCACTATTTTATCAATTTCTCAGCTTGTTTTGTATTAGCATACTTTTTGATGCACTACCCTCAGGTTAAGTAATATTTCGTCTATATTCAAACCGAGACTTTGCCGCCGCTTGAGCGGTGATGAGTAAAAAGCAAAGCAAGGTTTGAGCGCTTCTCCGCCGCCAAGCGGTTTTTACTTTATGAAGGAAATACCATGTTTCATAGCAAAAAAATTTTACAAGTACTTTCTTGTGCTTTGTTATTCAGTAGCTTAACTGCTCAAGCACAAACGCCCGGTCATTATCAAATGCTGCGCGTATTGCACGTCGAGCCGCTCAGCTATATGAGCGATGAAGGCAAAATTGCAGGATTTGAGAGCGATTTAATCGCCGAAATCAAAAAACGCTCCGGCTTGGATATTCGCGAAGAAGTGATTGGCAGCATCAGTCAAGGCTTTGATAGCCTGCAGGCAGGCAAAGCAGATGTGATGGCGGCAGCTTTGAGTATCACCGCCGAGCGCGAAAAAATCTTTCTCTACAGTGAACCGTATTTTATTGGCAGCCCTTTAACTATTGTCACCAAAGACGAGAGCATCAAAACCTGGCAAGATTTAAAAGATAAAACCGTGATGGTGCAAGGCGGTTTCACACATGAAAAATGGCTGAAAGAATTAAAAGCTGAGCATGACAACGACGGCAGCATTAAAAGCGTGCCTACCAGCTTTTTGGCGGTCAAAGACGTCATTCGCGGCAAAGCCGATGCCACCATTAACGACGATATTATCATTCTGGGCTATGTCAACACCTATAAAGAATATAATTTAAAAAGCGTGATTGACAATACGTTCGGACAAGATCGGATTGCTTTTCTAATTAATAAAAATCATCCGGAACTCAAAGAAAAAATGGATAAAACTATTAAAGAAATGAAAGCCGACGGCACCATTGATGCCTTATTGAAAAAATGGTGGGGCGATTTATTTGTGAAATAAGCATTGCCTATCCATTCAAAACCAAAAATGCACCTGAATTCGGGTGCATTTTTATTGCGTCGGGTATAAATACCAACCTATAATAACCTGAGTTCGGGATAAGCACCCCACTAAAAAATAAAGAGCAATTGTGATAATCTACTGTTTTGACAAAACAAACCATCACAAAAGCCCTTTAACATGGAACATCTTACAACACTTTTCTGCCAAGTAGATGATTTTTGTAAAACATTTGAAGCAGACTTTAACCGCACACTCATCAGCAAACCCAACAGCAGAAACCGAAAAGCCTCTATCAGTACTTCCGAAATCATTACCGTATGGATCTATTTCCATCATATCCGCATGCGTGATTTCAAAAGCTACTATCTATGGCAAATTAAAACCATTTGGAAAACAGCATTCCCCACCATGCCAAGCTACAATCGATTTATCGAATTAGCACAACGTGCATTACCTGCTATGTTGGTTTTTCTCAGTACTCAAATGGGGAAATGTACAGGCATCAGTATCGTGGATTCCACCATCTTATCTGTTTGCCACAATCGTCGAATTCATAGGCATAAAGTGTTTAAAAACATTGCTCAACGTGGCAAAAGCAGCATGGGTTGGTTCTATGGATTCAAACTTCATGCAGTGTTTAATCATGTAGGAGAGCTAGTCAATTTCTGCCTAACGCCAGGCAATGTTGATGACCGTAAAGGCTTACGACAAATGGCAAACAAACTGTTTGGATTGTTGGTTGGGGATAGAGCTATATCAGCAAAGAGTTAAGCGATTGCTTAGAAAAGAGATACAACATCACTTTACTGACAGGCAAGAAAAAGAATATGAAATCCCCGCCCCAAAGTCCTGAACAAAAAAGGTTGTTAAAACAAAGATGTGTTGTTGAAACGATTTTTGATCAGTTAAAGAATCTATGCCAAATTGAACATACTCGCCATCGTTCAGAGAAGGGATTTTTGTTGAATCTGATTTCTGGATTAACGGCATATTGCTTGTTTGCGTATAAGCCGCAGATGTTTGGGAAGAATGCTTTGGCGGCTGCTAAATAGAGGTGGCTTATCCCGAACTCAGGTTATTACGGCCTTGGCTTATCTTGTACTGCTTTTCCACTTCTCCGGCTATAGCAAAACGGCAAGCAAATTTGGCGCTTGCCGATGTGTCTTTATTGCGGACGCTAGCGCATCAGTTCTTCTCATGCGTAGCGCTTGTTTTACGATTCTTTTTTCAGCAGGAAGATGCCTTGCGTGAGAAGGTGGACAAAGGCTTGTTTGGCTTCGGGGTCGAAATCTTCAGGGTTGCAGTTGATGAGCAGGGGCTTTCCTGCCCATTCGGCGATGATTTCCCAGTGGTTGCCCATGTAAACGGCGCTGCTGATGGTGCAGGCTTGCGCGGCTTCGCCCGTGTTGCTGAGACGGACGGCTTCCGGTCGGATGCCGATGAGGCATTCGCCGTCTTCGATGTTGAAGCCGGCGGCTTGCGGGAAGGGCAGGCAGTAGTTGTTGATGCAAATTTCGCCTTGTTTGAGTTCGCCTTCAAAGATGCTGCTTTCGCCCATGAAGTTGGCAAGGAAGAGGGAGTTGGGACGCAGATAGAGTTCTTTAGCGGGAGCTTTTTGCATGATGTTGCCTTTGTCCATGACGATGACTTCGTCCGAGACGGCAAAGGCTTCGCTTTGGTCGTGGGTGACGTATAAGGAGGTAATGCCGAGGCTTTGTTGCAGTTGGCGGATTTTTTCGCGCATGGAGCGGCGCAGGTTGGCATCTAGGTTACTGAGGGGTTCGTCAAAGAGTAGGACTTTGGGTTTGAGGATGAGGGCGCGGGCAAGGGCGACGCGCTGCTGTTGTCCGCCTGAGATTTGGTCGACGTAGCGGTTTTCAAAGCCTGCCAGATCGACGAGTTCCAAGGCTTCTTGGACGCGTTGGCGGCGTTCTTGCGCGGCGATGTTTTGCATGCGCAGTCCGTAGGCGACGTTATCGCCGATCGACATGTGCGGGAAGAGGGCATAGGATTGGAAGACGATGCAGATGTCGCGGTGTTGGATGGAGGTTTTGGTAACGTTTTCGCCGTCGATGAAGATTTCCCCTCTTGTGGGGCTTTCCAGTCCTGCGACTAGGCGTAGGACGGTGGTTTTGCCGCAGCCTGAGGGGCCGAGCAGGGTAACCATTGAACCGCGTTTGATGTTGAGCGAGAGATCGTCGATGACGACGTTTTTGCCGAAGGTTTTATTGATGTTTTTTAGTACTAAGAAGTCTTTATCCATTTTGTTTACCTGTTTTAGTTCATGGTTTTGGCTTTGGAGCGGCTGATGCGGGTATCGCCGACGATCCAGTCAAAGAATAAGATGATTGCCATCATGACGACGATGAGTATCGAGCCGTAGGCAATGGCGATGCCGTATTCGCCGTCTTCAACGCGGTTGAGGATGTAGGCTGTCGCCACGCGGGTGTCGGCGGTAACCAAGAAGACGATGGCGCTGACGGTGGTCATGGCGCGCACGAAGCTGGTAACTAATGCCGAGAGCAGGGCGGGCTTTAAGAGCGGCAGGACGACGTAGTAAATGGTTTTTAGGGAATTGCCTTTTAAGGATAGCGAGGCTTCGTCTAAGGATTTGTCGAGTTGCCCTAAGCCTGCAATGGCGGCGCGCATACCGATAGGCAGATCGCGCATGACCATGGAGATGATGATGATGACGCCTGTGCCGGTGATGTAGAGCGGGGCGCTGTTGAAGGCGAGGATGTAGGAGACGCCGGCAACGGTGCCGGGGACGGCAAAGCAGAGCATGGTCAAAAATTCTAGGGATTTTTTGCCTTGGAAGTCTTTGCGTACCACGATGTAGGCGATGAGCAGTCCGAACAGGGCGGTTAGCGGGGCGGCGATGCCAGCATAGAGCAGGGTGTTGAGCAGGGAAGGCCATGCGCCGTCGCTGAGGCTTTGTCCGAAGAGCAGGCTGTAGTTTTTCAGCGTGAGGCTGTAGTCCACGCCCCAGTTGACGGTAAAGCTGCCGTAGAAGATGCTGCCGTATAAGACCATGTTGAAAATGACCCAAAAACCGAGCAGGAAGATGATGAGGTATTTGAGGCTGGGCGGCAGGTCTTGCACGTCGCCGCGGTAGGATTTACCGGAGACGGTTACGTAGGAACGGTTGCCAATCCACAGATATTGCACGATAAATACCAGTAAGGAGAAGATGAGCAATATCGAGCCGAGGGTGCTGGCTGAGGCGTAGTCCAATTGCGAGCCGGCAATGTAGAAGTAAATTTGCGTGGCGATAACGTCGAAGCTGCCGCCTAATACTAAGGGGTTACTAAAATCTGCCAGCGATTGAATGAAGACGAGCAGGAAGGAGTTCGCCAATGCAGGACGCAATAAGGGGAAGATGATGCGAAAGAAGGTTTGGTAGCGGTTGGCGCGCAAGGTATAAGAGGCTTCTTCGATGGAGGGGTGAATGGATTTTAATGCGCCGTCAAGCACCATAAAGGAGAGCGGCGTAAAGGCGAGGATTTGCGCAATCGCAATGCCGTTAAAGCCGTAAAGCCAGTTGGTTTTGGTAAAGCCGAAGCCGGTTAAAAATTCCGTGACATAGCCTGAGCGTCCGAGCATGAGGGTAACGCCCAAGCCGACTACAAAGGGCGGGGTTACAATCGGAAGAATGGAGAAGATTTTGCCGATGAATGCCGTGCGCTGCGCGATGCGAGTGGTATAGAGGGCGAAAGCCAAGCCGAAGACGGTGGAGATGATGCCTACAAATGCGGATAAAAACAGCGAGTTGCTAATCACGCGGACAATATAGCTTTGGTTCAATATGCGCAATACTTGCTGGGGCGCGAAGTTATCCCCGTCGTAAAACATGGAAATCAAGATGGCGACGGTGGGATATACGATAAAGAAGAAAATCAATAAGATGATAGAGATAAGCGAGGCGATGATGAATTTGTCGCCCTGCATGATTTTTAAATTCGCTAAAGCGACGGTGGCAATGGCTGTGAGGCTGATGATTTGAACAATCACGGCATATCCCATGCTGACTTTCAGCCATGTGGCGGAAATAAAGGTAAACAGGCTGATGCCGGCGACCAGTATCAAATCTAATTTCGCTTGTTTTTCGACGGCATATTTCAATTTGGGCGTGAATAAAAAGCTGAGCAGGGGCAAAAACCACAGAATGCTGATATTAAGAGATGACCAGCCCATGGCTTCGTATAATTCGTCGGCGGTGGCTTCGAACAGACCATAGTCCAATGCGCGCGACGGTAATGCCATAAATGCCAGCAGGGCAAGCGAGATCCAAAAAACGGGCGAAGCGAAAAAGGAAGATTTTTTGGCGTGCATGATTCCTCACAGATAGATGTTCATTAAAAGAAAGGAATATCGCCTTAAAGCCGATATTCCTTTCCGATACAGCGATTATTTAGCTAATTTTACCTTATCCAGCCATTTTGAAATTAAACGCTTGCGTTCTTCGCTTGAGCCGTATTTGTCAAAATCATAATCAATCAAATTGATGGATTTGAAATCTAAAGAATAGGGCGATTGCTGCGCTTGCGAATTGGTAAGGATTTGATGGGTTTCGCCTTTTTGCCATGAAAGCTCCTGCGCTTCTTTTGACAATGCCCAATCGATAAACAGCTTGGCATTTTCCTGATTGCGCGCGCCTTTAATCAGGCTGACGCCGCCGATTTCATAGCCCGTGCCTTCGCAGGGTACGACCAATTCGACCGGCGCGCCTTTTTCTTGCTCGATGGAATGTTCGTGCAAGAAGCCGATGCCGATGGAGGCTTCGCCGCGGGCGGTGTTGCGCGTCGCCGTATTGCCCGATTTGGTGTATTGCGATACGTTTTGATGCAAGGCGCTTAAATATTTAAATGCGGCGTCTTCGCCCCATAATTGAATAAAGGTTGCCAATGCGGTGTAGGCGGTTCCCGAGCTTTGCGGGTCGGCGGATTGGATTTCATTTTTAAAGCGTGGGTCGGTTAAATCTTTCCAGCATTTGGGTACGGGAAGATTTAATTTCGCCAAGCGTTCGGTATTGACGCCGAAACCTAATACGCCGAGATAAATCGCCGAGGTGTAATTGCCTTTTCTTTTGGCGGGGTCTTTTAGCTCGTCCGGAATATATTGCAGATTCGGCGATTGATACGCCTCGAGCAAGCCCATTTCGCCGGCTTGGGAATGCGGGTCTAATGTGCCGCCATACCAAACGTCGCCTTGGGGATTGCCTTTTTCCGCATCAATTCTTGCCAAGATGCTGCCCGTGCCGCCGCGGATAAAGCTGGTTTTGACCTTGTATTTGCTTTCAAATGCCAGCACTTCCTGTTCGCACATCGTATTTTGCGCGCTGCAGTAAACCACCAGCCGCCCTTCGGCAGCAGCGGTTGAGGATAGCAGAGCACCGGCAATCGCCAGTACCGACAGGTGCAGGCAGAATGGTATTGCTTTCATGTTGCGCTCCCGTTTATTTGGCGAGCTTGACTTCATTGACCCATTTTTCAATCAGGCGTTTGCGTTCTTCGGCGACGCCGTATTTTTCAAAGTCGTAATTGATTAAATTGAGCTGGCTCGGGTCGAAGGCGGTGGGCGATTGTTCGGCGGTGGTATTGGTCAGGATTTGATGGGCATTGCCTTTTTTCCAAGCGGTTTCCTGCCCTTCCGCCGATAAGACGAAGTCCACGAAGAGTTTGGCATTATCGACGTTGCGCGCACCTTTGATGATGCTCAAGCCGCCGAGTTCATAGCCTGTGCCTTCGCAGGGAACGATCATTTCAATCGGTGCGCCGCCTTGTTTTTGCACGGCGTAATCATGCAGGAAGCCGATGCCTACGGTAGCTTCGCCGCGCGCGGTGCTGTTGGAGGGTGTGATGCCGGATTTGGTGTATTGCGAGATATTGGGATGCAGTTGTTTAAAGTATTCAAAAGCTTGTTCTTCGCCCCACAATTGCACGAAGGTGGCGATGGCGGTGTAGGCGGTGCCGGAGCTTTGCGGGTCGGCGATTTGGACTTCGTCTTTTAATTTAGGATTGCTGAGGTCTTTCCAGCATTTCGGCATGTCTTCGATGCCTAATTTTTTCAGACGTTCGGTGTTTACGCCAAAGCCCAAAATGCCCATATAGACCGCCGAGGTGTAATTGCCTTTGGTTTTGGCAGGGTCTTGGAAGCGTTCGATGATTTGGTCGATAAGCGGTGAGCGATAGGCTTGCAGCAGTCCCATTTCAGCGGCTTGTGCCTGCGGGTCGAGCGTGCCGCCGTACCATACGTCGGCTTGCGGATTGTTTTTTTCCGCTTCGATTTTGGCAAAGGTGCTGCCCGAGCCGTTGCGGATAAATGAGGTTTTTACATCGTATTTTTCGCTGAAGGTTTTTGTGATGGCTTCGCACATTTCATTGGTGGCGCTGCAATAAACGACTAGGCGACCTTTGGCTTGTGCGGGGGCGGATAGCGCTAATCCGGCGGCTAAAACGGCAGAAGCAATTGAAAAAGAGACGACTGTTAATTTCATCAAAATTTCCTTATTGGTTGAAACCCCTCCCTTTAGGGAGGATAATCTTGTGGGAGAGGTGTAACCTCTTCCAATTCAGGGCAACACACAGAGCGACGCTTTATGTGTTGCTCTGTGTGTTGAAACATGATTGTGACCTCTGATGGTAAATGCGTTAATCCTGCATGTTTATTTGCGCTCGACGCTTTTTATGCGGCAAAACGCAGGCGCCAAGCGGATAAAATGCTGTTGTAGTGTAGCTTAATCGCGTGTCTGTGCCTAGTGTTTTGCGGTTTGTTTTAGTGATGTTTTACGGTCATTTTTGTGCAAAAACGCACTATTTTTGTATATTTTGTAAATAGTTCACAGGGAATGCGGTTTAAATCAAAAATGCGGTCGCCAATCCCAATAATGCTAAAAATCCGATAATGTCCGTGAAGGTCATGAGGAAAATAGAGCCTGCCAAGGCGGGGTCGATTTTCAGGCGGTTGAGAATCAGCGGGATGACGACGCCGACAAAGGCGGCGGTCATGAGGTTGATGAACAAGGCGGCGAACATGACGGCGGCAAGGGCAGGGGCGCCGAACCATAGGTAGGCGATGAGGGCGGCAACACTGCCCCAGACGATGCCGCTGATGCTGCCGATGAGCAGTTCGCGCAGGATAAGCGCTCTGGCGTTGGCGCCTTCGATTTGCCCCAGCGCGATACCGCGGATGATGATGGTCAGCGATTGGGCGCCGGCATTGCCGCCTAAGCTGGCGACTACGGGCGCAAGGGCGGCAAGGGCGACGATTTGTTCTATCGTGCTGCCGAAGGCATTGATGACGGTGGCGGTAATCAGGGCGGTAAACATGTTGACGCCCAGCCAGATGCCGCGTCCGATGGCGGCTTTGTGAATGGGGGCGAAGGTATCGACTTCTTCGTCCATACCGGCGGTTTGCATGAGCAGGCGTTCGCTGTCTTCTTGGATATAGTCCATGACGTCGTCGGCGGTAATCCGTCCGACTAATTGGTTGTCGTCGTTGACGACGGCGGCGGAAATCAAATCATGTTCGCGGAAGGTACGCGCGACTTGCTGCCCTGTGGTGTTGAGGTGTAGGCTCACAGGGTCGTATTTCATGATGTCGGTCATGTGGAGCTGGTTGTCGGCGGTCAGCAATGTGGTGAGGAGGACTTCGCCGAGCAGGCGTTCGTCGCGGTCAACGACAAAGATTTTATTGGTGATGCGCGGCAGTTCTTCCATGCGGCGCAGGTAGCGGATAAGGGTTTCCACCAGCGTTTCGGGGCGCACGGAAATGGCGTCGTTATTCATCATACCGCCGGCGCTGTCTTCATCGTATTCAAGAATTTGTGTGAGGCGGGCGCGCTGGACTTCGTCCAAAGAGGAAAGCAGTTTGATGGCAACGTCTTCAGGCACGTCTTGCAGGAAGTCTACCAAATCGTCTTCCTGCATCGATTCGGCGGTTTGCAGGAGCTCTTCATGGCTCATTTCATCGACAATATCTTCCAAGACGCTTTCCGAGAGATGCGCCAAGACTTCGCCGTTATATTCGTCGTCCACCGTTTCCCAAACTTGCTCGCGCTCGATCGGCGGCAGGGATTCGAGCATACGCGCGATTTCCGCCGGTTTGAGTTCATTAACGATTTCGCCGACTTCCGCCAAGTCTTCTTCGTGCAAGGCTTCGCGGATTTGGCTTAGCGGAGTGAGGGGAAGAAGGTCTTCTTCTGGGATTTGCTGTTCTGCTTGCATACGACACCTGTGGATAAAATAAAGCACTCTTGCTTAAGGCGCGCATATGCTAAAGAAATCAGCCGAAAAAGCTAGTGTTTTCGCAAAAATTTGCGGCTTAATGATTTGCCTTGGCGCGCAATGCGGTATTGAGCGTGGCGGCGGTATAGCTCTGATTGCCGATAAATAGACTACAGCTTGCGCCGCGCTTGAAATAAAAGTCGGCGGAGGGGATATGTTCGGGACAGTATTGGTGCGCAAAAGAGAGTTCGGGCATGAGCGAGAGGGTGTAAATCGGCGTATCGGGATAGGCGGCAAGCAGGTCGGCAATGCCGCCGAGGGCGTGGCGGCTATCGTGGCTGATGATAATGGCTTGCGGACGCTGAAAGCGTTGGCGCAAAACAGGCAGCAGATAGCGGCGTGCATCATTGCGTTCGCGATATTGATAGGCGGTATTCAGCAGAATCGGCGCGCCGCTGGGCGGATAGAGAATAGCGGCGGGAATGCGCGATGTTGTCAGCACATAGTCGCTGCGCGAGAACAGCGGTGGCAGGGCGCAGGCAAGAGCGAGCAGCAAAGACAGTAGTGCCGCGCGTTTGGCGGCGGCAAGCAGACAAAGACAGGCAATGCTTGCCAGTACGCCGCTAGGCAACGGCATTTGATAAATCGGTTCGATATAGGCGAAAGGCATTTGCGCAGCAAGTTCGATGGGGCGTAGATAAATGTCTAAGGCAGCGGCGGCAAAGGCGCTTAAGGCGGGCAATACAAGCGCGGCAAGTAGCAGGCATAAGATGACCGCCAGCCAAGGCACGACCAGTAAATTTACCGCAATGCTGATGAGAGAAATGCCGCCGAAAATGCTCCATAGTAGCGGCGTCAGCACAAGCGTAATCCCGCCTTGTATAGCAAGCCATTGCCGCCATGCGGCGAGATGTTTGACCAGACGCAGCGTGAGTATCACGGCGGCAGTTGCACAAAAAGACAGCCATATGCTGAAGCTGAATAAAGCCAGCGGTTCAATAATCACAATCACAAATAAAGCATAGCCGAGGGCAAGCATGCCGTTGCCGAAAGGCAGATTGAGCCAGAGCAATAAGAGGCAGGCAAACATAATCCAAGCACGCAAAATCGGCGCTTGCGCACCGCTAATCAGTACAAAAGCCAATCCGCCGAATAAAGCGGCGCAGAGCGCCAGACTATGCGGCTCGATGCAATAACGCAGGCGGCTGAATACGGTCAGCATTTTAAACAGCCAATAAAAAACGCCCATCATCACGGCAAGATGCAAGCCTGAAATGGCAAGCAAATGACTGGTGCCGCTGATTTGCAATTGCCCGCGCATACGTTGGCTTAGCAAACTGCGGTCGCCGATTAGCAGGGCGCGTACCCAAGCGCGATGTTGCGGAAAACGGGCGTCAATTTGGCGGGCAATCGCGGTGCGGTAGGCGCTTATCACAGGCATAGCGGCAGTTTGCGGACGCAGCTGCTGCGGCAAATGCGCATAAAGTCTGCGTTTGCCGGGGCGAATCTGCAAAGTAGCGGCGAAACTGTCGCCAATCGCATAATTGGTGTCGCGCAAATAATGGCTGACATGCAGGGATTGACCGCGCAATGGAGGACAATCGCCCGCCATCAGACGCAGCGGCAGAATTTGTCCCAGCGGCAGATGGCGACGGGGAAAATTTTCTACCTGCCAAATGCCTGTGCAAGCAAATGACTCCTGCTGACTGGGCAAAGCCATATCCGCGCGCCACAGCCCTAAGACAAAGCAGGCGCACAATACGGCAAAAACGCGGTAGCGGCGCAACAGACTTAAGCCGAAACAGCACAAAAGCGGCAGCACATAAGCGGAAGTCTGACCCAGCAGTGGGGCGGGGATATGCCAAAAATCGCGACTTAAGACACCAAGCAAAAGCATCGCCAGTGTCGCTATATAGCGGTAAAAACGCAAATGTGGATATGACGATGAATTAAATCTTGGCATGGACAAACCTAAAGGATTTTTTTTCGCTATCATAACGAGAATTAACTGCCCTTGCCCGCCTTATCGCCGCTAAAGGAAAATTATGAAATTCTTTTTTAAACGCATTTTGCCTGCGCCGGAAAAACTCATTGCCAACCGCTTATTGCATTGGTTATTGAAAAAAATCGGCAATGCCTACATCTGGCAGATCAATCGCCGCAGCATTGCCGGCGGTTTTGCGACAGGGCTGTTTTTCGGCTGTCTGCCGATTCCCATACAAATTCCTTGTGCGGTAGCGGCGGCGGTATTTATGCGTTTTAATGTGCCGATTGCCGCTTTTTCGACCTTGTTCAGCAATCCTTTTACCATGCCGATGATTTTTTACGGCAATTATCAAGTCGGCTGCTGGTTTTTGGGCGGACGTGAAGGTTTGAGCGAATGGCATTTTACGGTGGCGAATCTCAAGCAATTGGGCGGTCAAATCCTGATACCGCTGTTTACCGGCTCGGTTTTGGTCGGCACCTTATTGGCAAGTATCGGCTATTGCGTGATTTACTATCTGTGGCAATGGAAACTGGTGCAGGTTTTGAGTAAACGCAAAAACTGGCATGCAAAATTGCGCCTACACCGCGCACAAAGACGCAAAAAACCAGTTTCTCATAAACATTGAAAGATTATTGGATTCGACTTTGTGTTGTTTTTCCACTTATCCATTCTATTGGGAATGTGTTATGTTTCAACAGCTAGGACGACAGATAAAGCGTCGTCCTAGCTGTTGTTCTGAATTGGCTGTGTTTATAGTTTCTTCAGATTAAAATGAGACAATAAAAATTTACAACATATTGAAAAATATTTCAATATGTTGTTTTAAAGCGTATCATTTTAATCTGAAGAGACTATACCGCCGCTCCTAATGAAATTCTACCGCCATAAATGGCGGGCTTTTAACCGAAAAGGATCCAGATGAAAAAAATTTATCTTCTCCGTCATGCGCAAAGTGCCGCTAATGCAGGCAAAAGTAGCGATATTGTCAAATATGCCAATGCCGATATTCCGATTACCGAATTGGGACAAAAGCAGGCGGAACAGTTAAGCATGTGGTTGTCGGAACATGTTGAGGACGTGAGAGAAATTTTTGTTTCCTCGTATTTGCGTACCCGACAGACCGCCGCGCCTTATGTGCAGGCTCTGCAAATCTCGCCTATTGTATTGCCTGATTTGCATGAATTTAATTATTTGTCCTTTGCCCATCTTCATGGCAAAACCTTTCAGGATTTGAGAAGTCGCTCGGAATCTTATTGGGCGCGAGATGATGCGGATTTTAAAGATGGTGATGACTGCGACAGTTTTGCATCGTTTTTCAATCGAATCCGCAATGTGCGCCGCTATTTTGCGGAAAAAGAGGATGGCGTTTATGTGGTGTTCGGGCATGGCTTTTGGATTGGCGTTTTGCTGTGGCAATTGATCGGGCGTTTTTCGGGCAGTCCTGATATGCAAAAATTCCGCGAATTTGAATTATTGGTGCGCCCGAAAAATACCGATGTTTATTTGTGGCAGATAGATGGCGCGGTGGAGAGCATTGCTAAAGTGAGAAATACAGATGCTGATGTTGATACGCTGAGGGATAAAAGCGAGCATTTGTGATTTTGAGTAGCCGTTTTATTTGAACATACCCCATAGTTGTTTAAATGCCTAATTTTGGAGCATATATATGTCCCATATTTACCTAGTTATTTCCGATAATGAAATTAAAAAAATCACCCAAGAAAGACTTTTAAAATTTCATCATATAGATAGCAATCAATCCAATAAATACGGCTATTATAGATATGATGAAGGTCTCTGTCAGATAATACGTGATGATATTTATTGCATTCATAATAAGCTAATTGAGCTATTACGTAATTACAGCAAGCAATCCAAAAAATTATTTTTTGCAAAATTTCTTCTGCTCAACAGAAAAAATGAAAACGATATGTTTAATCTCTCCTTGGCAAAAATTGACAAATGTGATTTCATCAAACTAGAAATTTTGGATAATAATTCATACCTACAGTTAAACACTATTTATCAAATATCTTAGGGATTTAAAATGTGTAAACTTACTCTTTATTGTATATTGTTGCTGAGTTTGTCAGCCCATGCTAATCTCTCTTACGGTCGATGACCTATTAGCGGATAAAAACCGCTTTAAACTCGATACGGATTTGAGCTATTATAACCATCATCGCTTATCTGTTGCTATGCAGGGGGCGAGTTATCGTTATGTTCTTAAGTTTGAGGATTTCGCCGGCTAAACAGATATTGGTGCAGGATAGGCATGGTGTCGGAGGCGAATATTTGCTTACGTCTGCTGTTTATTGTCGGAGACATGTTACAAGACGGCGATCCGCAGACAGTAAAGACCTTAGACCA